>JBGSTK010000138.1:0-28321 GCA_041736565.1 Phycisphaeraceae bacterium
GCCACCGCAGCGCAGCGATCCAACTTCGAGCAGAACGAAGCACGCCTGCGCCTGCTAGAGCGATGGAGCGACCCCGCGACCGCAGCGCAGGCCAAGGCCATGCATGAAGCGTTGTTTGCCCAAGCTGCGGCACGACTGTCCGAAGGTGTCATACCGGCCAGCGAATCGGCACCTTGGTCCACGCCTGCCCCACCATGGGAGCCGGCCTGGTCGATGGTGGTCTCCGGCGCGAGGATGGTCAACGTATCAGCAGGCAAAACTGAAGCAGAGGCCGGGGCGTTGCTGGGGCAGTATGTGCTGGTTTACTCGCCCGCTGAGAACCGCCTGGAACTTCGCCGCGCTGCGGACGGGAGCATTCATTGGGCTGCACCCCTGCCCGCGGATCGCACCGGTTTTGAAGAGCTCAACAGCGGTGATCGGTTCCTCAGTGAACTGTTGCTGCCCGGTGGCTCGCTGCCGGGGCAAGGCCACATGGCGGTCATGAGGAAAGATGGCCTCATCGCCGGGCTGGGGCTCGTCAGCGGTCGACGGATCTGGGAGATGGCCATGGAAGGCGAGACCACGGGGACGCTTCGCCGGGTCATCAACGACCCGCAATACCTCGCCCATCGCCTTGAACAGTTGAGCGTCGGCGAAGGTGTGGCGGCGATGATCATCCCGCCGGGGAACGATAGCGCTTCCGGAGCCGGTGGCGTGGGTGTTGTCGATGTCATCGATGGTCGGCTGCTCTGGACCCGGCGCTTCGCCGATGAGCCGGTGCAAGGCGTGGTCGTGGCTGCGGGCTACGTCAACATTCTTTTCCAGGGCGGACAACGTATGGTCATCTGCGATGTCCGCACCGGCCGGATCGCTGGGGAACTGACGCTGGAAGATTACGTTGTGGGCGCGGGCATCGTCTGGACCTCGCGTGGCCCGCTGGTGCGGAACAACGACCACTGGATGCTCCACCGTCTGCCCGACGGTCGCCCGGTGCTGGGTGGTGCTTCGACCCGCGGTGCCGTCGCTGCGGGATTGCTCGACGAAAGCACGCTGTTTTTCGCCACAGCTGATCGAACGTTGCGCTTAATGGACATGGCCACTGGCAAGTTGACCAAAGCCTGGTCGTTGGAGAGCGAAACGCCGGGCCAGATCGTCGATGTAGCGCGCAGCGCGGATGGGGCTGCGATTCTGGTGCATCTGGATGCGTTGGCGGCGATGGGTTTGACGTTGGACCCGAGGGTGTCGACCTTACCTATGCAGTTGCGCCAACAGGAGTTGGTTCGCCGACGCGGCGGCGATCGCGATCCCAACGCAATGCCGGAAACGATCCTCCTGCTGGATTCGGCCACCGGCGGACAGCTACTGCAACTTCGTCATCAAGCCACCGCCTACCAGCCGCGGACCGACCTGAAGCTCTACGCTCGCCACGGGGACCTGCTGCCCTGGGTCGTCTGGGGCAAGGAGCGCAAAACCCGCCTGTTCCAGAACAATCTGGATTTGACGCTTTACCGTCGCACCTCCGGCGAGAAAGTCCCCGTAACCATCCTCGGCCTGGCGGAGGGGCAGTTGAAGCCCCAGCTATCCGGACCTCCCGTAGTGATCCACGGCACGGTGATCCTCACCACCACTGCGGGCCTCGAAGCCTATCGCGGCGAGGCAGCGACTCCCGCGCCATAACCACCCCTCGCCAGCATCGCAATCGACGGATCACGGCCCCCTCGCGCCAATTTCAACCTTTCCGCACTCCCTCTCAAGGGCAAACCCTATCCGCATAAGCGGCAAAATAGGAAAACAAGGGTCTTCATATTCCTTGTTGTGGATAACCACACGGATGCCTGCGGGCGCGTGTCCGTTCGTAAGTACCTCACTTCATGTGATTTGCGAAAACCGAATGAAAAGGTCTTGATAAACGGATGGCGCAGTATTAAACTGTCGTTTATTAGAAAAGTGCTTAAATGGGTATTTTCGACAAAATCGTGCAATAGGGGATGGCGCAGTAAGGGAATTCAGGTAGTCTGCGTGGATTAGGAAAACACGGATGGGGTCATCGGGTGTTTCCTGATACGCCGGTCAGCCAAAAAAGAAAACGTTGCTGTCCCAAAATGCAACGAACGGAGAAGACGGAGAGGAACGGGTTAGGAGATTGGGCTGCCAAGCCTAATTGGTGGCGGGGAGAAGTCTCGGGTCGTCAGCGGTCAATTCCGCCGCTCGATTACTCGCGGGGCCTCGCACGAGAAAGATGTTGGCACGCGGCAATAACTCCGCTGTGTGGTCCAGCTTCTTTTCACAACCTGTTCGATTTTCGTACTTCCCGGGTCAATGGCCGCGCGGTTCCGCGGTCAAGCCCTAGGCGAGGTGTCAAACGCTCTTGACTCAAGAGGCAACTCGACGCACGACACGGCTCACCAGCGCCGAAGTCTGGTTTCACAACGCCAGCTCCCTCCTCCTGCTTTCATCCGTTCCCAGCTTTTCACATCAGATGCCGGGAACGTACCTGCAACGGCCCAATCTCACCTTTTGTTCCGGGGCTCCACCCATTGCTGTCACCTCCAACAAAGGAGCCAACCCATGACCGCCATGCTAACCAGCGATTACGTAGCCCCACAGGCCACCGCAACCGCGCCACGACTTCGCCTCAACGTCGATTTTGAGCCGCAACAGGAACATAACGCTCTACTGGAGACCCAACCGGCCTCTCGCTTTGAGGTGGCCTCGACGCTCGACGAGGTGTTGTCGGCCTGGTGTCTGGTGTATCAGGTTTACACGCGGTCGGGATTCATCACACCGCATGACTACGGCTTCCACACATCGTCACCGGCCATCGGCGAACAAGCTGCGGTCGTGCGGCACATGCAGGGCGACCGACTCATCGCCACCCTCACCGCCATGCGCGATGCCGGGCATGGCCTGCCGTTGGACGAACTCTATCACGACGAACTCGAAGACCTCCGCGCCCAAGGCAGGGTCCTGACCGAAGCGGGCATGCTCGCTGACTGCGGCGATGCCGATGCGACCTCGATGGAATCCATCTTCGCTCTCATGAGCTATGCGGTGGCGTACTCGTTTGTCGGTACGGGCACGGACCTCATCATCGGTGTTCACCCCCGCCACGGTCGCTTCTATCAAAGAGCCTACGGCTTCGAGCAGATCGGCGAGCTGCGATCGTATGCGGCCGTCAACAACCGCCCATGTGTGTTGATGCGGCTACGAATTGAGACGGCCCAAACCCGCCGATTCATGCCCAGAGGGCTGGCGGCATGGCGTGAGCAGGCTCTGGACGCCAGTGATTTCGCCGACCGCTACCGCTTCCGCGTCGCCGGCCAGCAGACCACGTTCTTCGACTACTACCTGGCTGACAAGCGCCAAGCCGCCTGCACATCAGCCGACGAACTCCAGAGCGTTCGCTACACGTTCCCCGCTCCCGACACCGCTCCCGTGATGCGCGGCTTGGCCATGGGTTGAGCCCGCGCTGTCGCCCTGCCTCACCAACTCACCAGTCGCTTGAATCCCCACGGCTTGGGATTCTTCGCCTCGCTTGGTTATCATGCTCGCATCATGAGCAACACCGAATCGCCGGTCCTTCGTCACGTCATCGCCGCCTTGGTCACCAATGAGCCGGGCGTCCTGGCGCAGGTCGCTGGCATGTTCGCGGCTCGCGGCTTTAACATCGACAGCCTCGTCGTGGGTCGCACCGAGAGCCCCGAGATCTCGCGCATGACCATCGTCGTCAGCGGCGATAGCGCCACGCTGGAGCAGGTTCGCAAGCAGCTTCAGAAGCTGGTGCCCGTCGTGAAGGTAGTGGATTATCAAGGCGTGGGCTTTGTCGAGCGCGACCTGATGCTCGTGCAAGTATCGACCGCCAACGAGGCCGGCCCGACCGACAAACGCGAAGAGATCATCACGCTGGCGAACCTTTTCCGCGCCAAGATCGTCGATGTGTCGCCCGACAAACTAATGATTGAACTGGCGGGCACGGAGGAGAAGCTCGAAGCCTTCGTCGCGCTGGTGCAACCTTACGGCATCATCGAGTTAGCGCGGACCGGCGTGATCGCCATGCCACGCGGTGCTGAAGGTGCTGCCCGCAGTGTCGCCATGCCCACCCGCAAGGGTAAAGGCAAAGGCAAGGGCGGCTCAGCCGTCGATGACGCCAATCTCCCCCCCGGGTAAGCCCGTTAACTACGGCGCGAGGCCTGCGAACATTGTTTACGATCGCGCCAACAAAAGACCTCGGTCACCTCAAATTATTGTCTCCAAAAGCCGGAGCTTTGGTCGGCATTTGCCGATAAACCAAGGCTGGGTAAGTGCGCGAACGTTTCACATCGGGGCCATGACGCCCAATAATCCGATGTGACGCACGGTCTGTGGATGGATTCGACGTTTGAATCCGTCAGGACCGGCATCCGTTCCCGCTCGATCCCGACACCACCATCACTAGGACGTACCCTTGAGCAAGAAAACTCCCGCGGCCTCACCCGTCCAGGATAACCGCCTGACCATCGCCCACGTCACCCACGAAGCGGTCGAACAACTCGGCGGCATCGGCACGGTGCTCGAAGGCATGTTCACCAGCCCGGTGTACCAGGCACACGTCAAGCGATCCATCCTCGTGGGCCCCACGTCCACCAGTGCCGCCTGCCATCCCAGCCATCGGCTCGGTGAAGCCGGCGAGGTGCTCTACAGCTCCATCGACAGCATCGACAAGCTCAATCTCAGCGGCAAGCTCAAACCCATCGAGTGGGCCTTTAACACGCCCATCGTCTATGGCAAGCGCACGTACAACCCGCCGGGCCAGGGTCGCAGTGGTGAAGCTGAGGTGCTGCTCATCGACGTTTTCTCGATCAACAAGGACCGCCTCAACCGCTTCAAATACCGGATGCACGAACGCTTCGGCCTCGACAGTTGGAAATACGAATCCAACTGGGACTATGAGGAATACATGCGTTTGGCGGAACCGGCCTTCTATGCAATGCTGGCGCTGCTCCACCGCGAGGACCTGCCTTGCCTGCTATTCAGCCACGAATACATGGGCATGCCCGCAGCTCTGCAGGCCATCATGGACGGCCAGAACCAGTTCCACACTGTCTTCCACGCCCATGAATGTTCCACCGCCCGCCGCATCGTCGAGGACCACCCCGGCCACGACACGATGTTCTACAACATTATCGATCAGGCACGCCAGCAGAAGCTCTACGTCGATGATGTGTTCCCCGGCATGGACTCGTTCATGCGCCACGCCTTGATCAGCAGAACGCACCTCTGCGACGGCCTCATTGCCGTCGGCGACCGAACTCGCGACGAGTTCTTCTTCCTCAACGACCACTTCGACGATCACCCCATCGACCTGGTTTACAACGGGCTGCCTGTCTTCAAGATCGACCCAGCGACCAAGAAGACCAGTCGCGACATGCTCGTGAAATATTCCAAGACACTCCTGGGCTTTGAGCCCGATGTGCTCATGACCCACGTCACCCGGCCGGTGATCAGCAAGGCCATGTGGCGCGATTTCCAGGTCTGCCACGAACTCGATGGTCACCTCGGCCAACAGGGCAAGACCGGCGTGCTCTACATCCTCACCACCGGCGGCGGCGTCCGGCGACCTCAGGATGTCCAGGCCATGGAAAAGAACTACGGCTGGCCTCGCAACCACCGCGAAGGCTACCCCGACCTCATCGGACCTGAAGTCGGCCTCGGACACGATGCCGAACTCTTCAACGCCACCCACAAAAATGTCCAGATCGTCCTGGTCAACCAGTTCGGCTGGTCGCAGGCACGTATCGGCTCACGGCTCCCCGCCAAGATGGACATCGCCGACCTCCGCCGAGCCACCGATGTCGAGTTCGGCATGGCGACCTACGAGCCCTTCGGCATCAGCCCGCTGGAACCGTTGAGCGCCGGAGCGATCTGTGTGATCTCCAATATCTGTGGCTGCTACGGATTCGTTAACCACGTCACCCAAGGCAAAGGCACGCCCAACGTGATCGTCGCCGACTACACCCAGATCGATGAGCCTCAGGACATTGCCCAACTCAAGACCATGACCGAGCAGCAGCGCAATGAGGTGGAACTCAAGGTTTCGGCTGAGGTGGCGCGAGAGCTTGTCCGCAGGCTGCCCACGACCGACGCAGCGAGGAAAAAACTGCTGGATGCAGGCCAGAAACTCGTGAGTCAGATGGGTTGGGATCAGGTGCTTGAGGATGGTATGATCCCGATGCTGGAGCGGATTCGCGCGATGCCCAAGCTCAACGGCGGGCCGCACACCACGATGCCCAATCCGGCGTAAACCACGGCCAAAACCCACGTAACTCAACGCTATTTTCACTCCGTCAAACCACCCGCCCCAGTCGGCCCCGCGCCCGCTGGGGCTTTTTTTCGCATTTTTCTAACGTTTGGCGACGTTCGGACCCCGGACTCGCCGGTGTGGCAAGGGAAATCCGCTCCTGGGCAGCGGATAAAAGGCGGGTTTTCCACATCTATCGATGACATAGCCAATAAACTGGGCAATTCAGGTTGGTTGCGCAAGGCTTATGCCCTATCGAGAGTCATTCCAAGAAAAATTTTCGAGATTTTTTTGATCAAAGGCTTGCATTGCGGAATCTCTTGGTGTAATCTCTAGGCAGGACAAAGAGGGCGGACCAAGGGATTGGTGGGTGAGAACCTTTCACGTTGAGGGGATTCTAAGCACCTTTACTGATTTCCCGCTCAACAGCGTATACGGGCCCAATTGCCATTACTCGTCCGAGACTATGGCGGGCAACGAGGGAAGAAGTCTCGGACATAACCAAGCGTTCTCAAAGAGAACGGAGAAAGGACGGGTAAGACTATGGGGAAAAAAATGCTCTTTACAGCGGGTGCACTATTGGCTGCGATGACCGCCAGCCAAGCACAGGCTTTGGTCTTCTTTGATGAGACCGGCACCGGAACCTTCGGCGCAGCCAACTTGTTGAACCTGGACTGGGCTCCCGGCAACTCGATCTCGGTCGGCGGCAACGCAGCCGTGGCCGCGTTCGCCGCTGGCAGCCGCGGTGCCGATACCGAGTTCGTCACCTACTATCAGGCTACGCTGGCCGGCTTCCGTGAGGCTGGGGATATCAACTCGCAGACCCTCACCGGCCGCAACCAGATGACCATCGTCGTGGGCATCAGCGAAAAGGTCATTGGCCTTGGTGGAACCCCCGGTACTTCTGGCGCTCAGGCCACCTTCCGGTTCCTGCCCACCGGTACCAAGTTCCTGGAAATCTATTATGACAACGATACCCTCGTTGGCAGCGGCGGCCTGATCGTTGACGAAGCCAACAACCTAATCGGCCAAGGCTTCAACGACGGTTCCGGTGGCGTCGCCGGTGGCCCCGGCTTGATCCTCAAAGCCGAAGTCACGACCGTCAACGACACGGTGTTCGCCGTAGCTGATAAGCCCGTTGCTGACTTGGACCAGACCTCCGGCGACACGGCTCCCTCGGACGACTACGCCGGCATCGATACGGTCATCGGCAATGCGTCGACCACGATCACCGCGGCAATCAGCGCGTATGATGCAAATTTCTTCAAGTTCAGCCCTGAGGGTCTGGGCCTTATCCAACTGGCCTTCCTCCAGAACGTCGGCTTGGATACGCCCTTCCTGTCCGTTGACCCCTCCTCGGGCTTCGTGACGGGCGAGAACGTCACCGGCTTGAACACCGCTGGCCCCTCCCCGGACCTGACCATCGGGCCTGACATCATCACTCCGGCACACAACACCGTTGGCAGCATCAACGGCGCAGCGATCGGTGCCGGTGGCGGACGTGATATCGTGTTCCAGACAGACTCGAACATGACCTTCGGCGTCGCTTCGACGGTTGTTCCCGAGCCGATCTCCGCTGGTCTGAGCTTCATGGGTCTGGCCGCTCTGGCTGCGGGCATCACCCGTCGCCGCCGCGCCTAAGACGCGACTGACATCCTCACTAACACCACTCCTCCGACTTCGGTCGGAGGAGTTTTTTTTTGCTCAAGTGTCAGACCCCCGCCACAGCCCTCATGGACCCCCAGCTACCGCACCACCGACTCGACGAACCGGGCGAACACACCTGCCGTGTTCACGGCGGCAATGGCGTCTGCCAGCTTCCCAGCAGCGCGGCGATAGCTGTCTTGGGAGGTGATGGTCGTCACCGCCGACTGCAGCATCACCGCGGTGAACTGGCCCGAGCGGATCAGGATGCCGGCCCCCCGTGCGGTCACAGCACGCATCATCAGGTACTGATCCATATTGGATGCGATGCCGATGACCGGCGTGCCCTGGCTCAGAGCCTGATACACCGGGGCACTCCCGCCATTGCACACGACGATGCTACTGCGACCCGCAGCCTCGATGCCCGGCAAGTAGTCGGCGACCAGAAGGTTGCCACCCGACAGCGAGGCGCGGTCGAGCTTGCCGGCTGTGGCCACCATGACTTGGCCCGGGTACGCAGACAGAGCCTGCACCGCCATCGGCAAGAGGTCGATCTGTCCCGATGAACCCAGCGTCAGGTAAATCGGCGGAGGCTGATTGCTTAGGCGTGACCACCAGTCGGGCAGCGCCACATCCGGCGACCAGAGCACCGGCCCGATGAACTTTTCATGAGCAGCCAACCCGTCCAGCGGTGCCAGTTCGGGCACATCAGCGTAGAGGATGTGGTCGGCCTGAGTATAGGCCGCCAGCAGTCCCGGCAGCGGTTTGAGACCATGGCGCTGACGCAGGCGGTTGATGGGCTTGGCGTGCACACCAAAGGCGATCGGCTGCGCCAGGTTGAAAAGAGCCTGGCCCAGCCCCGGTCCCAACACGCGAGCCAGCACATGCTCGGGCAACGGGAACCGATGCTCCCGAGTGTGCGGACTCCAGTGGGCGTTGGTGATGTTGGCATACGGTGTACCCGCCAGCGCGGCACTGACACCCAGCGAAAGTCGAAAATCCCCGACGACCAGATCGGGCTTGATCTCCTCCAACAGCCGCCGGTCGTCGATGACGTAGCGCTCGAGTTCGTCGAGTTGGTACAGGGGCTTGCCTTGCGCCAGGCGTTCTAGAAATTCGCGCGAAGCGATGGATTCAATGGGCACGACCGTGGCGGGTGCCTTGGCCAGCAGGGCGTGCGAGCGCGGATCGCAGGCGATGAAGACCTCGTACTTGAGCGGGTCCAACGCCCCCGCCAACACCATCGGACGGGCCACGTGCGCCAGGGTCACAGCCTCGGCGACAAACAGCACGCGATGTCGCCCGGGCTGAGTCATGTCGAAGCCTTGCCCCTGCCCCCGGCCGCCGGAGCGCCGGCGCGGCCAAAGAGATTGTGCGATTCGAGTTCCTTGACCGTCTGCTGATAGCGGTCCTGGGAGTCCTGCGTCCGCGCCCAATCGGCGAACTCAGCCATGCCCTGGCGCAGACTCATGGTCGGCACGAAGCCCAGCAGAGCCCGGGCACGCTCGATATCGGCATAGCAGGCCCAGACATCGCCCACGCGGAACTCACCGTTGTCGCGCAGGTCAGCCTGAACCCCGCAGACATCCGCCAAGGTTTGCGCCAACTCCGCGATGGTGTCACCTGACCCGCCGCCGATGTTGATGCAGGTGCCCGGCTCGACATCGGTCGCCATCGCCAGAAGATTGGCCTGAGCGACATCGCGGACGTGGACGAAGTCGCGCCGCGGCAGGCCACGCTCGTAGAGCGAAATGGGTTGATGGTTCATCAAGCGGTTGTAGAAGACCGAGACGACGCCGGTGTATGGATTTTTGAGCGACTGGCGGGACCCGTAAACGTTGAAGTAGCGCAGCGCGGTGATCGGCAGATCGTAAGCCCGCGCCGCCTGGAGGCAGTAGTCTTCCTGATGCTTTTTGGTCCATCCGTAGACGGAGATGGGTGCCAGGGGCCGATCCTCCGCGGTGGCGATAGGCTCGACAGGTTTGCCGCAGGACGGGCAATGGGCCTCGAAGTCCCCAGCCTCCATGTCCTGGCGTTTGCGTGTCGGCGGATACACCACGCCGCAGGCGGCACAACGAAACGTCCCTTCGCCATAGACAGCCCGCGAGGAGGAGAGGACCAGCCGCTTAAGCTTCGCGCCCTGTCGCTGGGCTTGACGCATCGCCAACACTTCCAGCAGTGTCGTCGTGCCCACGCAAGCTGTCGAGGCATAGTCGCGCATGGCGTACATGCTCTGGCCCACGCCCGTGCGTGCGGCGAAGTGGAAGACCGATTCGACATCAGTCAGCGCCGCTTCGACCGCCTGGGGATCACAGACATCGCCGCGAACGAGTTCGACTTTCGGGTTGAGGTAACCGGGCCAGTCAGCGTCGGGGCCGTGAATCTGCGGGTCCAGGAGGTCCAGCACGCGCACGCGATGGCCTGCCTCGATGAGCAGGTCGGCTGTGTGTGACCCGATGAACCCCGCGCCGCCGGTGATGAGTACCTGTGTCATGTGGACCTCCTTGTCAATCGCGTGGGTGGGCTTGATGCATCAGTTTTTCCAGCGGCTTGCGAAGCGATCGTGAGGCGGGGGGTTTGCCGTGGCCCAGGCGACCCAGGAATACGCCTTGCTTGACTGATGCTTCGCCTAACAAAGCGTCGAGTTCCGTGGTGATTTCCCTGGCACGCTGCATAGCTGCTTCGGAACTGACGAAGCGGATGTTCTGGCGGACGTACTCGCTGAAAATCAGCGGGGTCATTTCGGGTTGGAACTGCAGGTTCAGACTTGCGGCGGTGAGCCACAAGCGTTGGAGGGCGCGGCCGGCGTTGAGGTAGTCGTCGCTGGTCTGCCGCGGGTGCGGGGCTTTGAGCAGGAAGTGGGCGGCGCAGCGGATGCCGGGCATGTAGTCGAGTTGCAGCCGCGCCGCAGCCGTGCCCAGAATGCTATTCATCCGCCTGACGCGTGGCCAAGACGCCATCATCCAGCGCATGAGCTTGGCGGTCATGGCATCGACGCCGACGGCCTGATCGGGCAGGCGATCCTCGCTGAATCGGCAACCCCACTCGATGACAGCTTTGTGAACCTCGTAACACTCCTGGGTCGTGAGCCTGATCCACGCGCTGCGGTAGAGGAGCTTGGCCATCGCTTTTCGTTGCGGGCCTTGGATCCATTGCACCGTGTAACCTTGCGGGAGCGATGCGGTGAGTTGCTCCTTTTCCTGCTGCGTCAGCGGCTGGGGCAACATGGGTCGGCGTTGAGTCGTGCGTGATTCGATGCTGTTAACCAGCGGGTCGCAGACGACGGCGGCATCGGGCGTCAAAGCGATATGGAATGTGGGCGTGGACTCGGGCAGGCCGGGCTGGCGATGGATCTCGCAGCGACAAGCGAAGGCGCTGGCCGCCAGCGTGATGGTTTCGAGTAGCGCGCCGATGGCCAGTTGGCTGGCGTGACCTTGCAGGTCATAGACGACGGTGTCGCGTGTGTCGAAGCAGTGCACGACCGCGTGATGCTTGTCGATGATCTCGAAGCGCCAAGGCTGGGTGTTGTCGCCGCTGGGTGCCCAGCGCGCCAGATCAAGCACTTTCGTCATGCAGGTGTCAGGCGTCACGGTCGGGGCGGCGGCCGGGGGAGATTGTGCGGATGGCGCGCTCATGCTTGCGGTGGTTCAGGATTCGACGGTCAGGGCTTCAGCGCCGACACGCAACGGCTCCGTGGGGTCCTGATGTTTCCAGGGCTCCCAGCGGGTCCGCACGGTGATGTAGCGGAAGGCATCAAACTGCAGGCCCCAAGGCGCGCCTAACGCAGGCGGGTCATCGCTGCCAAGCAGGATCTTGAGCACCTGTACGCCCGCCACGCCAGCACAGAGCACCGCGCCCATGGGTGTGCTGGGCCCCTTATGGTTTTCCAGATCGATCGTCGAGGGATCGCGCAGGTAGCTGGCGTGCAAAGCCATCGGCGCCAGGCCCACCAGGAAGCGACGAAGCTGCTCGTGCTCCGTGTGGCCCTCCATGCGGAAATATTCCTCGAAGGTCATCTCGCCAGGCAGGAAGTTGAGCATCGCCACGCCCATGCCCAGCGGTGCCGCGGTCACAGCGGGAATCCCCAGCTTGGCGCAGGTGGCAAAGACCGCACGCCGCTGCTTCACAGCGAAAAAGTCCAGACCGTCGACGTAACAATCCGCACCTTTGAGAAATGCTTCGACGTTGTGCGTGTCGATCCCTTCATCAAACGAGTCGTCGATGATGACGTCGGGATTGATGTCGCGGGCACCGGCTGCCATGACCTTGATCTTGGGCTTACCCAGGGTGGATTGCGCAGCACCGGTCTGTCGATTGATGTTGGCGATTTCAAACACGTCGAGGTCGGAGATGGTGAAGCGCCCAATACCAAGGCGTGTCAGCGTTTCAAGGTGCCGACCACCGACGCCGCCCATCCCGGCGATGGCGACGCGCATGGTCGCCAGTTGCCGCTGTTGGGCCTCGGTGATCCAGCCGATGTTCCGACAAAATCGTTGCAGATGCTGCACGGAGTTGCTCTGCGAAAGAGGACCATCATCCACGGCGCTACCGCCAACGGATGACGTCCGGTCCTGGGTCCGAAGACCCGGCATTTCTCGATTACGTGCCCACCATTTGGAATCCCCGCCCGACCCCGATCCCACTGACCTTCCCGGACATGCTCCCCCCCCCGAATTCCCCCCGGATGTGCCGCCCCCGCTGGAGCGCTGCCCTTGGGATTGGGTCAAGCCATTGCCCAGCCCGCTCGATGGCCTCCCTTTGTCCCTGCTCTTTTCCGCAGCGTGCATCTTATACTGCCTTAGTTGGTTGGGTCAATGCCGACTCCACCCAGTTTCCCCATTGTGACATCGACAAAATTTGCCTCCGGGTGAACTTCCGGGCCTAGGATAAGCGGCGAAAATGACCGATTTGATTTGATAAAGGCGGTCTTAAACAGCGATCCGAAGAGTGGCCTCAACTGCGGCCCGCACATGGAGATTTAACGGTGTCCCGAGCATTTCAGGTGGTTCTTGTTCCCGCGATTGCCTTGGCGCTGCTGGTGGGTGGTTACTACATGCTGCGTGGTGACACGCCCCCGTCGGACCTCGGGCAATTCGCCTCCGAGCGGGGCGCTGGTGAGGAAACTGGCGACGTGACCCCCGGCCGAGGGTCGCAGGATGTGGGCTTGCTGCTGCCGCTGGGCACCCAGAAGCCTGATAACAACACGCGTCAGGAGCCTGGCAAGCCGGGTGGAGTAGATGACAGTGCGGCATTGGCACGCGACCTGGTGATTGATGTTCCCAGCCAGGGCGATGCGATGGTCCCGGTGCTGCCTCCCGCTGGATCGGCTGACGCAGCGTCCAAAGATTCACCCGTGGTCGCAGTGCGTGAGAAAGATTCGTCGACCACTCCCGACCTCGTGGTGACACCGCCACCAAGCCCACCCGCCCCGCCGTTACCGGTTGGAGAGGTGACGCTGAGCCCAGCAAGTCCCGGGTCCCCCAGCACAGCAAGCGGGGCTGCGCCACCGATCACAGCGAGGGAGCCCGCTCCGCCAATCTCAGCGACCCCCGATCCGATCACCCGCCACACCATCGAGTCGGGCGATTCATTCTGGGCTCTGGCGCAGCGCTACTACGGCGACGGGAGCCAGTGGACCCGGATCTACGAGGCCAACCGCGATGTGGTCAGCAGTCCCTCGGAACTGCGGGTGGGTACCGTCCTCAAGATCCCCCCGGGAACTTCCGCTCAACCGCAACGTTAAGACCGAATGACGTTATTAGTGTGCTCTTTGCGATGTTTTTCGTCGATATCGTGGTTAACGCGCGCCATGCAGTCTAGAATCTCACGAATTAAGGGATAAACGAGAGATAAACGAGATTTGGGGTGAACTGGCTGGAAGGTGGATTGGCTGGCGTCGTTGTAGTTTGACAGCCGGTAGGAGTCGGGGATGGGACAAGTCGGCGGCGACCCCGCTCTCGGGATGCACGGTCATGATCAGCACAGATAACGAGGCAACACAATTTCTGCAGGTGGCCATGGCGGCCATTGCTTCGGGCGATGTCAACGAAGTCGCTCGAGCTGTGTCCCTTCGTTGGACGCCCCGCGATCTCTGCCCGCTGCTCGACCATTCTGATGCCAATGTTCGTCGCGTGACCGCCGTCACGCTGGGGCTGGTGGGCGATGGCCGTGTCGTCGCCTGTCTGGCGCGAACGCTCCACGATGCTGACGCACAGGTCAACGCGATGGCGGAACATGCACTATTGTCGATCTGGTTTCGCCTCTGCACGCCCGAGGCGGCTGGCCCGTTCAAACGTGGCATGTCGCTCCTGGCGGATGAAAAATACGCCCAGGCTGTCACCGCCTTCGAAGATGCGCTCAAGATCGATAGTCGCTTTGGCGAAGCGTGGAACCAATGCGCCATGGCTCACTACTTCCTGGGGCATTGGCCGGAAGCCATCGCCTGCTGCAAGCGCACGCTCAACATCATCCCCGCGCATTTCTGTGCCATGGCGGGCATGGGCCACTGTCACACGCAACTCGGCGAGTTCGACCGCGCCCTACGCTGCTATCGCAAAGCCGTGGACATCAACCCGCGCATGACTGCCATCACACGCATGATCCGGGGCGTCGAAGAACGCCAGAGAGCCTCCAACCAGTGGTCGGGCGTTTACTCCGTGCGGCAATGAACTTTCCCCGGCGACTATCCCCCGGCGACTACAATGCCGCCATGTCGCCAACCCCACTCCAAAACTCGCAACGTGTTTTCAAAGGCGTTCGCTTTGACGTCCACGCTGTCACGCTGCTCGGCCGCGACGGCCAGACGCATCGTCGCGAGGTCGTCGTGCATCCCGGCGCGGTGGTGCTGTTGCCGCTGCTGGATGACAAGACGGTGGTCCTGATTCGTAACGAGCGTTTCGCGGTGGGCCAGACGCTCTGGGAACTCCCCGCTGGGACGCTCGAACCTGAGGAAGGCCCGGACATCTGCGCTGCTCGCGAACTCGAAGAAGAGACGGGCTACCGTGCCGCGGAGATCGTCAAGCTCACGGACTTCTACAGCAGCCCGGGCATCTGCACCGAACGCATGTACGCTTATCTGGCACGCCACCTGACGTATGTGGGCCAGAGCCTTGACCAGGGTGAGCAGATCACGCCCGAGCCCATCGCGCTGGCGAAGGCGATGACTATGATCCGCGAAGGTGAAATCCGCGATGGCAAGACCATCGCCACGCTGCTGTACTACCACGCTTTTGGCGGGTGAGGCCGGGGCTTTGATGCTGAGTCAACTTTGATGCGACGACTTAATTTTGCATCGGCTCAATCTTGGATCGACAACTCCGGCACGCCGATGTCCAAGCGCTTCGCAGCCTGCTCCGGCGTGATCCGTCCCTCAAAACATTCACCCGCGGCAATGAGATATTCCATCGCCTTGGCCAGCGCGCGGGCATACCGGCTGTGGGTCTTGTCCGTCGCACTCATCGCCTCCCGCACCTGCGCTTCGGTGATCGCCCGGCCATGCTGCGCTGCCCGCGCCAGTTGAATCAACGCATCCTCAGCGACATAAAAGCGCTTGTCCGTCAGGTAGCGTTTGACGAGCATGGGGTCCCACTCCGCCGCCAATTTGGCGTATTGCTCAAGCGACTTGGGATAGGTTTGCATGCCATCGATGAAACCATCGAGCCACGACTGGATGTTTTGCTTGTCCGGATTGAGCGTGTGCATGGCGATCAATGCGCGACGTAACAGCAGGCGATAGATTTTCTCGGTCTCCGCCGCCGACCCGCTGGGCTGGGCGAGCACCTCGGGAGAAAATGGCCAGGCTGTGGCACCGTCACGATCATGGCCCTGATTGAACACCTCGCGCCAGACAAAAACATCCTGCATGATCTTCGATTCATTGGCGGCATCACCGGCGCGACCACTGTCGGGCTGACCACGCCAGCAGTTGGTGATGGGCTTGGTCAGGCGGTCGGCTGATCGGTGCGTGAGCGACCCGAGCACAAACGCCAGCTTCTCCCGCCAGCGTTTCTCGTTGCCCTCCGGAGCCGCCTCGAGCTGTTGCCGCGCCCACGTGATCAACTCCACCGACCAAGTGTCAGCACTCCGCGTGACGCTGCCCATGTGCGCCATCTCACGCTGCTTGTCCATGAGCGTCTTGAACGTCGGCAGAATGTCCGAATGCACAGCCGCGAGTCGAAAGGTATCGTCGCAGATGCCGATGTGAGCAATGTGGTCTGACACGGGGATTCCTCAGGTGGGGTTGCGGAGCCCACCGAGTTTACCGCATTGGCCGATGGCCACCACCGGCACCTCATGCGTCAAGCAATGCCAAACGCCTGCAGGCTTTGATAGACGACAAACGATGCCCCATACGCCAGAACGGTCATGTACGCGAATTGGAACAGCGGCCAGCGCCAGCCGTTGGTCTCTCTCCGTACGATCGCCGTCGTCGCCAGGCACTGCATCGCCAGCACATAGAAGATCAGCAGACTCACGGATGTCGCAGTGGTGAAGACGGGTGTGCCATCGTTGCGGGTCGCGTCGCGCAGCGTGTCGTAGAGCCGATCGGGCTGCTCCTCAGCGGTGTCCGCCCCGACGCCATACACCACCGCCAACGTCGAGACGAACACCTCCCGCGCCGCCAGCGAGCTGATCACACCAATGCCCATCTGCCAATCAAAACCGATGGGTCGCAACACCGGCTCAATGAAGTGGCCGATGCGCCCCGCGATGGAATTCGCCAGCCGATGCGAATCACTGAGGCTCTGCGCCTGGGCGTACAGCTCCGCCGCCTGATCGCCGCCAGCGACGCTCTGGACCTGGTCAACACTCGCCTGCGCTTCAACGCTCTGCGCCTGAGCCGTCAACGCCTGAGCTTCGGGCGGCGAACCGGAGTCGGGATAGTTGGCCAGCGCCCACAACACCACCGACGCCACCAGAATCACCGTGCCAGCCTTCCGCACAAATATCATGGCGCGATCGACCATCGTGTAAAGCGCATTGCGCAACCCCGGCGTCTTGTAGCTGGGCAACTCAATCACCAGCGGCTTGGTTTCGCCCTTGAGAATCGTGCGTTTGAAAACCCAGGCCGTGCCCATCGCCGCCATCAGCCCCAGCGAATACGCACCCGTGAACACCGCCGCGGCCAGCAGCGGATCATGCGGAAACAGCAACGCCACCACCATCGCATAAACAGGAATGCGAGCCGAACACGTCAGCAGCGGCAGCACCAGAATCGTCACCAGCCGATCACGCTTGTCGTCGATAACGCGTGTCGCCATGATGCCCGGAATGGCGCAGGCATGGGCGGAGAGCATGGGCACAAAAGCCTTGCCCGGCAGCCCCACGCGGCCCATGAGCCGATCAATCACAAACGCCGCCCGCGCTAGATACCCCGTGTCCTCCAGCAGCGAGAGAAAGAAAAACAGGATGCAAATCTGCGGCAAAAACACCAGAACGCCGCCCACCCCGCCGATGACGCCCTCCACCAGCAACGAGCGCAGATCACCCAGCACAAAGCTCTGCACCGCTCCTGCCGGCATCGCGGCAGCGGTCCACGCCAAAACATCCGACACAGCGCCGCCCAGCGACGCAAAGAGTATCTCGATCCCAGCCATCGGATACTGTGCGATCCAGAAGATCATCGCAAAGACGATGAACATCACGCTAAAGAACGCTGCCACGCCGACCCACGGATGCGTCAGCACGCGGTCGATGGCTTCGGTCTTCTTCCCGTGGGTGATGTGCCGCCCCGTCAGCACTCGACCACCAACGTCCTCCGCCCAGTTGTAGCGCGCCTCAAACTGACAGCCCGTACACCCAGCACAAGGTTTGATGTTCTCGCCGATCGGAATGCTCGGATCAATCACCCGCTCTAACGCGTGGCGAAGCTGATCAACGCCCTGACCGCTGCGGGCACTGATGCGCACCACCGGACACCCCAACTCACGCGATAGCGCCTCGATGTCGATCTTGAGCCCCATCTGATCCGCCAGATCGCTCATGTTCAACGCCACGACCATCGGCACGTCAAGCTCCACCGCCTGGCTCAACAAAAATAAATTGCGCTCCAGGTTCGTCGCATCGAGGATCACGATCAACGCACCCGGTCTGCTCATCCCCGCAATGCGGCCCAACAGCGCATCGCGTGCAACCCGCTCCTCATTGGTCGAAGCGTTGAGACTATAAAGGCCGGGCAAGTCGATAAGCTCGACGCTCCGCCCCGCCAGCGTCAATCGCGCCGTGCGACGCTCGACGGTCGTACCCGGAAAATTTGCCGTCTTGGCGCGCAGGCCCGTGAGCTGATTAAACAGCGTCGTCTTGCCCGCGTTGGGGTTCCCCACCAGCGCCACGCACGAGCGATCCCGCATGCCCTCGCGCTGGCTCGGGTGAATCTCCAGACCGATGCTGGTCATCGTCGCGGCTCCTCTTGCGAGCCAGCCTTGCCGGACTCGGGCGACGCGGGCAAGTGACTGCCCGGAGCCGTGCAAACCCCCGTATGCGTTACGCAACAGATCACCACCACCCGCTGTGCCAGTCGATTCGACACGCCGATGCGCGTCCCCAGCACGCGAAGAATCAATGGATCACCCGTCTTGACCAACTCAACTCGCCGCCCCACACAGACGCCCATCGCCATCAGACCCGCAATGGCATCATCCGGCGCTTCGATCCGGCTGATCACCCCGCAACCATTGACAGGCAACTCCGGCAAGAACATCTCCCGCGACGCACCACCCCCCCGCGACATCGCAGGCCCGTCAACAACAGAAACTTCGGCATTTAACTCAGCGAGTGGCATTTAATTCCATAATTGAGACTAGTTCGCAATTATACGGACGGCTTCGAATACAGTCAAACCGCCGAACCGCGTCTCACGAACGGGTCTGCCCATTTTCCGGGGCCGGCTTTACCACCAACAAAAAGTGCCCCTTACGAGCCGCGCACGAAGTAAGCGCCGGGTGCCCGTGGCAAAGGCTTTGCGTGCCACAGCCCGACCACCAGTGATGCGTGACCACCGCCGACATGAGCTCAACGAAGTATCTCGGACGCCCGGGTCATTCATGCGATTCTTCGTGGCCTCTGTGTCCTTTTGTGGTTCCTCCCACACCTCCCCCTCCGCGCCATGCCTTGCTTCGCGTCTTCGTGTTCATTCCGTAAGCCTCGCACGCAATTGTTACCGGCCCACAGGCATGCCGTCCCAATAATCACCCGCAGTAGCCCCGCGTACCCCCATTTCGCCTCACTTCCGTCCCAATAACACCAAACGTCGCCCAGAAAGCCCGGGCTTAGAACCTTTACACGCGCGCGTAGAACCTCTACACGCGCGCGTAGAACCTCTACACACGCGCGTAGAACCTCTACACACGCGCGTAGAACCTCTACACACGCGCGTAGAACCTCTACACACGCGCGTAGAACCTCTACGCACGCGCGTAGAACCTCTACACACGCGCGTAGAACCTTTACACACGCGCGTAGAACCTTTACACACGCGCGTAGAACCTTTACACGCGCGCGTAGAACCTTTACACGCGCGCGTAGAACCTCTACGCTCGGGCATACGCCCAGAAAGCCCGGGACCGCACAGCGCAAGCGCACGTCCCAGCGACCCAGCCGCGCACGCAGGCGACGTATCCTTATAGATGAGTGCCCCCCGGCCCCGCCCCCACCCCCGCCCCCCCCGGCGAAGCCACCTGTCCGATAACCCAATCAACTCAATTGCCCATTGGCTGCTCATGAGTATGTTAAACCGGCCTACGGACAAGCGTCTTGCGGGTGTGCGGGAATCCGTGTTCATCTGTGAAAACTCTGACCTGCTGCGATCCAGGCAATACCGGTGCCCCGAATAATGGGCAGGCCCCCCGGAACCGAGCGACGGAAGTGTCGGTCCTCCGGGCCTCGAAGAAAAAAAACTAGGTCGGCAAAATCCGCTTGAACCCAGCTGACCTTCGCGCAGTACCTGTATTTAGGACGAAAGAGATTTACATGGAGGTACTGCCATGGCCAGGAAGGCCGCTCGTCCCCGTCCCACCTCGCATCAAACGCTGGTGCCGCTGACGGATCGCTGTCGGGAATGCGGGGGATATCTCCGCAGCGATTACCGCAATCACCGCACCATCACCTGCCTGGGACAGATTCTGCATTTGCATCTGAGCATCCGGCGCTGCCACAATCCCGCCTGTTCCCGCCATTGCCAGCCGTATCGCCCCGAAGCCGAAGGGAGCCTGGCGTTGCCGGGACATGAGTTTGGCCTGGAGGTCATCGCGTTGATCGGCAGCTTGCGCTACCGGCAGCACCGCAGTGTGCCGGAGATTCACCAGGACCTGCTGAGCCGCGGCGTAATGATCTGCCAACGCACCGTCACCAATCTGTTGGACCGCTACGACGAGCTGCTGGCCGTGCGTCTCTCGGGCAGCCGCCACCTGCGCCACGTCCTGACGCAGCAGAAGCGTGTGATCCTGGCCTTGGACGGCCTGCAACCCGATGTGGGGCACGAGGTGCTGTGGGTATTGCGTGACTGCCTCTCGGGGCAAGTCCTGCTGGCTCGAAGCCTGCTGAGCAGTACCGAGCAGGACGTGGTCAAGCTCATCGAGCAGGTCAAGCGCCAGTCGCCGGTGCCCATCACCGGCGTCATCTCCGATGGCCAGCATGCGATTCGCAACGCGGTGGCCTGCGCCTTGCCGCAGGTGCCCCACCAACTATGCCACTTTCACTACCTGCGTGAGGCAGCCCGGCCCATCTACGAGGCAGACCGCCACGCCAAGAAGGAACTCAAGAAACAGGTGCGGGGTATCCGGCCCATCGAGCGTCAGGTGCAAGAGCGGCAGGACCAGGAGGCCCAGGCGGTGCGTGGCTACTGCTCGGCCGTGCGCTCGGCGATCACGGATGATGGACGTCCGCCTCTGCAGGCCAGCGGCCTGAAGCTGCACGAGCGACTCCGTGCCGTCTCCGCCAGCCTCGACAGGGTCGAGGAAAAAAGGGGCTTCCCCAGGAACTCCAGAGGCTCAAGGGAATCGTGGACCGGGGACTGCAAGAGACGGCCGACCTGTGGCCCCAAGTGCAGTTGGGCTTCGATCTGGTTCATCAGGCCACCAAGATCCTCGAGAACGAGGGGCACCGCAGCGGGCAGGCGGTGCAGAAGAAGTATCGCCTGCATGTACAGCGTATGGCCGGCAAATCTCCCAAGACCGGGGCGCTGGCTGGGGCGTTGGCCCACTTCGTGAAGGTGACTGAGAGTTACTGGCCGGGGTTGTTCCACTGCTACGACGTACCGGACCTGCCGCGGACCAACAACCGCCTGGAGCAGTTGTTTGGCTCCACCCGCCACCACGAGCGCCGCTGTACGGGACGGAAGGTGGCTTCCCCAAGTCTGGTGCTACGCGGCTCGGTTCGCATCATGGCGGGTCTGGGTACGCGGCAACAGGCCTTCAACGCCCAGGATCTGTCGGAGATTGACCTGAAGAGTTGGCGAGAAGTGCGCGCGGGCTTGGAACAGCGCCGCCAGTCACGCACGCTTCGCCACCGCTTCCGCCGTGACCCTACCGCCTATCTCCGCAAGCTTGAAACATGCCTGCTCAAGCCAACTTTGCCGACCTAGAAAAAAAGAGGAGGTGTGACGCGTCCCTTTCTCGGCCCTCACGGACCGAGCTACACATGTGCCGGGCCTCCGGCCCTGAAAACCGGGGACGCCGGATCGCCCCGTCGCGACAAGCCGGAAGCGTTAGCGACGGATGGATTTCCCCAGGCCCGTTCGTAGTGTGCCCGTAAGGGCATGATCGGCGCTCGTAGTGTGCCCGTAAGGGCACGTTGGAGGTAACGCCATGCAAGAAACGCCTTACGGCGTCACTACGAACCCCCACGCTTTCCGCAGTGAACGCCTCGGAAACGCCGACGTAATATCATTGTGCTTTGATTACGCCCATTGCACGCTTCGGCACACCCGCACGCTTTTTTGAGAATGCGTTACCGCCCATGGCCCATCCGTCCGGCTATCTGATTCCCAGCATGTTTCAGCGCAGATTCGCGCTGCTGACACCACCTCCGTCGGTGTGGATCGCCAGTCTGGTCGCGATGGCGTCGCTGGTTTTGTTGTTCCCCTCCGCACATGCCAGCACACAACTTTCCCAAGAGCAGGTATATCTGAGCCAGATCGCCACGACAAAGTGGCCACAGGATCTGCCGCGAGACCAAGGCGGACGCACACTCGCCGCAACGCTGGACTGGCTGAGCCAAGCGTCTTCCTGTCAGGGCGCTGACTGGATAGCCGAAGCAAGACGCGTCCTCGGAGAGCCCGACGCTACCACTCTGGCCGCTGCGTTAAGGAAGCCCATCAGCGTCAGGGTGATGAAAATGGAGCAGGCGGTCCAAATCCGTCGCTGCCTCAATATTCTTCTTGCCGCCTCAGACTTGGCCGATGACGGAAGCGACAGAGCGCAACAACAGAGTTTGGCGTTGCGGCTTTATCTATCCAGTGCTGCACCACTGAATGAAGCCCGAAGCCAACTCATCGATGACGCATTGGTCAAGCTTCAAACGCAGGTGGTATTAACCGAGCCAATGGCATCGGCCAAGACCTATGTCTCCGTCGCAACCCAACGCTTCGATGACCATCTCGAGAGCCTGCTCAACGACGTACGGCTCAACGAAGCAGGATTCGATACAAACCTGGCGCTTCGCAGATTGGCCGCAGAGCGGACATTGACCAAACGATGGGTCGTGGAGATTCTTGGCAAACCCGCGCAGGAAATGAATTCATCGCCGGAGGCTATCGCTTCACTCGTCGAGCGTCTGGAAAGCGTCTTGGTTTCGCACGGCCTTGCTCAACAGAGTAACGGGGTGATCCGGCAAATAGCAGACGAAGCAAAGTATATTCGTGACCACTTACCAGCAATCAGGCAGCAAGCCCAATTGAGGCGCGATGTCACGCCCATCATCACTGCTTACGTCAGGGCAATTGCACTAAACGATCGGAACCTTCTCCAAGCCACCTCGTTGCCCTTACAAGTGAAAGCTTTCGGGAACACACTATCGCTGTTGGGGACGATCACCAATAGCGATGCAGCAACCGACATCAAGTTGGCATCGATAGTCGAGGTGCAACAGATCGAACCGACACGAGCCCAAGCCGTGGTACATACCATCATCACCGAGGCTGGCGGCCGCGCGTACCCCAGCAGCCTAAAGCTGTCGCTGACTCTGACTGAGGACGGATGGCGAGTGGGCACGCCGGAAATCGACGCATCCGCGCCGTGAACCGATGGATCTTTACCTTGGCCTGACGCTTGTGCGGGTTTGCAGCGCCATCTCGCCGATGGGCGGATGGGTGTGTTCCGCGCCACCGCAGTCTCGCTGGCCCCCCACCGCTCAGGTCCCGTACCCGTCCACAACTAATGTCAGCACGCCCCCTCCGTCTGACCGCCCGTCCACCCCACGCTTTCCGCAGTGAACGCCTCGGAAACGCCGACGTAATATCATTGTGCTCTGATTACGCCCATTGCACGCTTCGGCACACCTGCACGCCTTTTTGAGAATGCGTTACCGCCCATGGCCCATCCGTCCGGCTATCTGATTCCCAGCATGTTCCAGCGCAGACTCGCGCTGCTGACCATGCTTGGCGGACTGGTCATGCTGGCACTAGGCATGCAGATCACCCGGCTGACGCTCGTTGAAGGCGAGATGTGGCGGGCGCGGGCGGAGGCGGTCCTCGAACAGACTCGCCTCATCCCCACCGTGCGCGGGCGGATTGTCGATCGTCACGGCCGCGTCCTGGCGCAGGACAAGCCCAGCTTCGATGTGGCGGTGGCCTATCCCGTCATCAGCGGGCAGTGGGCCTATGCCCAGGCACGTCGAACCGCGGCACGGGAAAGCAGCGAAACTTGGCGGCGGCTGACGGGCGAGGAGCGCGAAGCTCTCATCGCCCAATATCGCCAGCCGTTTGATGCCCAAGTGGATTCCATGTGGCAGGTCCTGGCGGACTTGGGTCACCTCAGCCGGGAGGATCTGGCTGGACGAGTGCAGGAAACGCGTGACAAAGTTGAGCGCATTGCCCAGAGCGTCAATCGGCGGCGAATCGAGGCCTATCGCCAGGAGTACGGCGGAGATGTCCCGGCCTCGGCGGCAGCCCGGCCTGTCGTCGAGCAGGTCACCGCACACCCCTTGATCTTTGACATCGATGACAGCGCACGACTGACGTTGGAGCGTTTCACCGCCCTGGCGCACAATGCCGCGGGGGGAGCGGCAGGCGGATCGGGCAGTGGCGCCGCTGGGGGAGCAGCCGGGGGTACAGGTGGTTCATCCGGGGCCGGGGGTGCCGACGCATCCGCCATGTCAGCCGTCTGGCGACACGTCCGCATTGATCGCTCGCGCGACCGCCAGTATCCGCTCGAATCCATGACACTGGTGATCGACCGCACCACCTTCCCCGCGCCGCTTCGAAATGAGCAGCCCACGGAGGTGCGTCTTGACGGTCTGGCCAATCACCTGCTGGGTGAGATGCGAACCATCTGGGAGGAGGATACCGTCGGCCGCCGCGATGACTCCGGCAATATCATCAGACCCGGTCGGCCCATGCGCAGCACGGATGAGCATGGTCGCGCCGTCACCGACATGGGCGGCTATCTGCCGGGTGATCAGACGGGCCGGTGGGGCATCGAGCAGGCGATGGAGCGCGAGCTCCGCGGCCTGCGCGGCCGAGTCATCGAGCATCTCGACACCCAGCAGGAAGAGCGACTCGAGCCTGTCCCGGGCCAGGATGTGCAGCTTTCAATCGACCTGCAACTCCAGGCACGCATCCAGGCCCTGATGTCGCATGAGATGGGCCTCACGCAACTGCAACCCTGGCATCGCCGCTTTGAGGAAAATGAGCCAGCGACCAACAGCAAACTCGGCGACAACCTCAACAGTGCCGCCATCGTTCTGGAAATCGCCACCGGCCAGGTTCTCGCGGCTGTGAGCAATCCGACCTTCACACGTCAGCAGTTGCGGGACGACCCCCAGCAAGTCTGGGGCGATGGTCTCAACCGCTCTTGGATGAATCGCATCGTGGCGTTGCCGTATGAGCCCGGCTCCACGGTCAAGCCCATGGTGCTGGCCGCGGCGGTGACGGCTGGGCGAGTCGCGCCGCATCAAACCATCGAGTGCCAAGGGCATCTGGACCCCGGCCACCCCGGCCGATACCGCTGCTGGATCTACAAAACCTATAACCGCACGCACGGCCCGCTGGCTGGGCCTGAGGCACTGGCGCGAAGCTGCAATATCTTCTTCTACACGCTGGGGCGGCGACTCGGTGCTGCGCCGGTGGTGACCTGGTACAGCCGCTTCGGCCTGGGCACTGCGACCGGCTGCGGACTCCCCGAAGAGATGCCCGGCGACTTGCCCGACATTGCGCTGGCCAACCAGCGCAACACCGGCTTCGAGGACGCCGACGCCGTGCAGATGGGCATCGGCCAGGGACCCGTCCGCTGGACCGTGATTCAAGCTGCCAGCGCCTACGCTGCACTGGCACGCGGCGGCTACTACCTGCAGCCCACGTTCGTCGCATCCGTCGGCGGCGTGGCTGTGAGCCCGGAAGGCCGCGACTTGGGCCTCGATCCTCGCGGTATCGACATGGCGCTCAAAGGCCTCGACGAAGCCGCCAACGAGGACTACGGCACAGCCCACCATCTCAGCGGCCTGTCACGCGAGAAAACCTTCAACGTCCCGGACGTGCTGGTTCGTGCCAAGAGCGGCACCGCCGATGCCGCCCCGCAACGCATCGATTCCGATGGCGATGGTCGCATCACCGGCAACGACCGCATCGTCCGCACAGGCGACCATAGCTGGGTCATCGCGATTGTTCAACAGCCCGGAGCGCCCCGGCCACAGTATGTCGTCGCTGTCGTGGTCGAGTATGCTGGCAGCGGCGGCGCGGTGGCGGGACCCATCGCCAATCAGATCATCCGGGCCCTGCGCATTGAAGGGTATCTTTAACCAATGCGCCAGCTACTCGAACGCATCTCCGATGTCTGCCGCCCTCACCCCGGCTGGCTTACGCTGCTGGCGGCTGTGTGCCTGGCGGGCATTGGGATCGCCGCCATCGGAACCGTTCCCCCGCCAGCCGTTGACACCGTCAACCATGCCGCCAAACAGATCCAATGGCTCGCCATTGCCATGGTCGTCATGCTCCCCCTGACCCTGCCCCATCCCAAGCTCATCGGCGACCTGGCGTACCCCCTGCTGCTGCTATCCGTCGCACTGCTTGTGTTTGTCATCCTGCCGTTCATGCCCGAGTCGATCGTGCCGGTTCGCAACAATATCCGAGCGTGGATCGACCTGAAGTTCATGCTGTTTCAACCCACGGAACTGGCCAAAATCGCCTTCATTCTCGCCCTGGCGTGGTACCTCCGGCATCGCGACAGCTATCGCACGCTCACGGGCCTGCTTTTACCCTTCAGCCTCATGCTCATCCCCGTAGTGCTGATTCTCAAGCAGCCTGACCTGGGCAGTGCCATGCTCTTTGCCCCCGTGCTTTTTGCCATGCTCGTCGCTGCCGGGGCCCGCATGAGGCATATGGGCACGTTGGCGACCCTGGCGGTGCTGGGATTGGCGCTGAATCTGCTCATCATCCTCTACGCACCCCCGTGGATGCAGGTCCTTAAGGGCTACCAACGCGACCGCATCATCGCTATGGTCGACCTCATGCAAGGCGGCACCCGCTACATCGCCGACCAAGCCTACCAGCAGAATATGGGCATGACGCTCATCGGCTCCGGCCAAGGCACCGGCCTGGGGGCAGCCCGCGCCGAGACCATCCTCCGCTATAACCCCTTACCTGAAGCACACAACGACATGATCTTCGCGGTCATCGTCAACCGCTGGGGCTGGAGCGGGGCCATGGTCGTGCTCATGCTCTTCGTCTTGCTCGTCGGCTCGTTGCTGGTCATTGCCCTGCGGAGTAAGGACCCCTTTGGCCGCCTGATCGCCGTGGGGTTCGCGGCGCTCCTCTTCACCCAGATGACCATCAACATCGGCATGACCGCGGGGCTGCTGCCGGTGATCGGAATTACCTTGCCGTTCATCAGTTACGGCGGGTCGAGCCTCGTCACCGCCTTCATGATGGTCGGCCTGGCGATGAACTTCGCCTCCACCCGACCCAGCATTATCACCCGCCCGAGCTTCGAGTACGATCTGGCGGACGCGATTTAGCCAAGACGCCAATTGGCTGATGTTGCGCCACAACCAATGTATCCTCAATAGTTTACGTAAAAAGGACTCGCCCGACATGTCGCTCCGACCCTTCATATGCGGCTTCAGCTACGGCAAGAACCTCATCGACCTCGACTACCCCGTCGTCGAAGCCATCCGCTCCGTCCTGCCCATCGTGGATCGCTATATTTTCTTAGTCGGCGAGAGTACCGATGGGACCCGGGACCTGATCGCCTCGATCGACCCGAAGGTACAAGTCGTTGACAGCACGTGGCCTACGTCGCAGATCGACGGCGCCTTTTTTCGCATCGAAGGTCAGCGAGCGATGGATGCCGCAGCCGCCACGGGGGCTGTGTGGGGCCTGCATCAGTTTTGCGATGAGGTTTACCACGAAGATGACCTGCCCAAACTCCGCGCCGCCGCCGAGGCATATGCGACCGACGGGGGTGTCAAGGCGTTGCTAATGCGTTTCCAGAACTTCGTTTATGACTACCGCTCGGTTGACACCTGGATGTATCACAAAGTCAGCCGCCTCTACCGCCTCGACGGCAGCCTGGAAATCTACGGCGACGGCTGCGGGCCGGGCATCGCCAAAGAGCTTCTGAGCCGACCCGACCACGGCTTTAAACCAGGCACCCGCAACAACTTCTATCTCGACAAGCACCACCTGGGCGGCTACGTCCGCTGGGCCAAACCACCCCACGACTCAGGCCCGCCCACGCGGGTCTTCCACTATGCGTGGGTCATGACGCCCGAAAATCGGCGAAAAAAGGTGGAGGTGATGGCCCGCCAGTATTGGGGGCAACTATCGCCAGAACAAGCACTTGCGGAGGCGGATCGGAAGTTCAAGGCAATGGCGACCGACTACCGGGCCCTGAGGAACTTCACCGGGTCCCACCCCGCAGTCATGCGGGACCGCATCGCCAAGCACCCGCCACTCGACCCCACGCGTAACCGCTGGCGCCACCTGGCGTTCTATCGCCAATGCCTCCGCCACGGCCTGAAGCTGTAACCCCCCTGCACAGCCACGCAGTGCCCGCCGGTGCCGCCCCCCACGCCTCTACGGTTCCCCTACCCCGGTTCACCCCCTATGAGCATCCCTTCGGCACCGCCGCCCCCGCCGAATTCTCCCACCTCCGAGCTGCGACCTGCTGCGCCGCAACCGTTAGTTTTGTCCATCTTTTGAACCAAAACTGGCGGCTCCAGGGGGGGGGGGGGGGGGGGGGGGGGGGGGGGGGGGGGGGGGGGGGGGGGGGG
>JBGSTK010000148.1:0-25637 GCA_041736565.1 Phycisphaeraceae bacterium
GCGGAGGAGGAAACCGTGACCCGCCCGGCCAACGCCAACGACCCCAATCGCCCAGCGCGACAGGTTGATCCCGCCCGCATCACCGGGGCCAAAGTGGATGAAAGCAAGGTGGCGGTGGTGTTGAAGGTGTCGGCGGGGGGACCAGCCGATGGCAAGACCACCTTCAACGACATCGATGCCGCCGCCGCTCGCGCCATCGCGCTGATGAAAGAGGGCCAGGGCGTGAAATTGTTGCTGGCGCCCGGCACGTATCGACCGAAGCAGACGCTTAATTTTGATGCCACCGGCAGCCAGACGATGTCCGATGCCCTGCTGATCATCGAAGGCGATGGCGGCAGGGCGGTCATCAGCGGCAGCGTCACCAAGGGCTTTGAGCCCGACAAGTGGAAACTGGTCGACGCGGGCAAAAAGATCTACCAGATCGACTGGGAACACGACTGGGTGTTTCAGGACAAGGGCTACTACTCGCTGCCGCATCTGGAGATGCACGGGCGGGAGTTGCTGGCGATCAACGGCATGCCCATCCCCAAGGTGCAACTCGAGGGCTACACCTATATCGACAGTCAGGGACGCATCTTTGATGTCGTGGGCAATCTGGTGGGGACCAAGAAGGGCGAGAAAGGCGGCCGCACCTATACGGGTTTCCGCGGGCTTGATCCGCTGGAGCCGGGAACCTACGCGGTCAACAAACTGGGTCCCGGCGATGCGGAATATGACGGGGCGGCCAAGCATCCCTATCCCAACAGCCTGCTGCTGCGCCTGCCCGAGGGCGTGAGCAAGATTGACGATTTGAAGATCGAAGTGGGCATGATCGCGCCTCTGATCGCCCTGAAGGCGCAGAGCAACGTGGTGCCGCGCAACATCACCATTGAGCATGCCGCCGCCTACGCCAACGGCGGGACGCCGGACGCGGGGCAGAACGCCATCGTCGCCAACGGCTGGGGCGACTGGAGCGCGCCGCACGGCAACTGGCTGATTGAGAACTGCGATTTCAGCCGCAACGGCAACGAGGGGCTGACCATCGCGTGGATTCGCAACATCACCGTCCGCAACGTGAAGATCGAGGACAACGGCGGGCGTGCGGCGTTCCTCCAGCACATCCAGAACTGTGTTTTCGAGGATGTGGATGTGTTGCGGAACAATATCAACGGCGGCCTGTACGGCTTTATCAAGCATTCGGTCGGCGGGATCGACTGGCGGGCGCAGGATGCCATCTTCCGGCGCGTGCGCTGCAACGAGAACTGGGGCACCGGCTTCCGGGGCGACGTGGTGGCCAGCAACCTCATCTACGAGGACTGCCAGTTCAACAACAACAAGGGCACCGAGCACCGCCGCGGAAATGGCATGTTCCACGAAATCAGTTGGGGTCCGATCCTTCTTAAGAACTGTGAATTCATCGGCAACTCCGGGCGCGGGTTCTTCTATCTCAACGTGCATGACGTGACATTTGATGGCTGCCGGTTCGCCGACAACGGCGAGGGGGCCATCTGCTTCATGGCCCAGCCGACGCGCACCACCTACAGCAACATGAACGACCCCAGTGGCCAGAAGGAAGGTGCCGGCGGCAACGGCGTGCCCATCACCACCAGCCTGCACACGACGGTCCGCAACTGTGTGATCACCGGCAAGGGGACCGAGGGCTATCTGATCGAGCGTGCCGCGGATTCGGGCGATCCCGCCAGTTACGTCGAATGGTACAAGACCCAATACATCGGCCAGAACAATACATTCTGGAACCCCGACACCACCGGGGTGTTCACCGTCACCGGCCAGTTCAAGCCGCGCAAGTTCACCGACCTGGCGGGTTGGCAGAAAGAGACCGGTCAGGATGTGTCCTCGCGTTGGGCCAAGCCCTAGTGCCCCCGACCTGCAGAAAAGTCCATCCTTGGTTGTATTACGCGATCACCGGCGAGAGCGGCACAGCCGCCGCACGCCTGCAACCAAAGCGAGCAAACTCATGACGGCACCATTTAGTCAGCCCCTGCCTTCAAGCGTCAACCGCCGCGACTTCATCAAGGGGTCACTGGTGGCCGGCGCAGGATTGGCGCTGGCCCCGTGGCTGGCGATTCGTGGGGCCGAGGCTGCGCCCACCGAACCCCGGCCCAACTTCGTCTTCATCTTCGCCGAGGACATCACGCCAGACTTCGGTTGCTACGGCGATAAGTTAGCGGTGACGCCGGCCATCGACCAGCTTGCCCAGCGGGGCATCGTGTACCAGCACTGCAACTGCGTCAGCCCCGTCTGCTCTCCGAGTCGATCCGGGTTGGGATCGTGCATGTATCCCACCACCTACGGCGGCCAAAATCACCGTGGCGGGGGCAAGCCAGGTGAAAACTCGATCTACTTCACACGCTACCTGCGCCAGGCCGGCTATTGGGTCGGCTACTTCGGTAAGACCGATGCCAACAAAGTTGACCTCACAGACGCGTTTGACGTGGAGACCCGCAACGAGCTGGACAAGGCCAAGTGGACCAACCCCCAGCGCGGCGGCAAGCCGTTCTTCATGTTCTATAACGTCTTTCGCACTCACGAAGCACGCACTTGGCGTGCCATGCGCCAATACAGTGCCGACTACCTGCCAGCCGACAGGAAGCAGCCCACGCCCGCTGAAATCGCACTGCCACCCTATCTGGCGGACACACCCGGCACGCGGCAAGAATGGGTCAACTATTACAGCAACATTACAGGACTCGACGAGATCGTCGCCCAGACCGTCGCGGATCTGGAACGCGACGGTCTGGCGGACAACACCATCATTATCGTCTCGTCTGATCACGGCAATGGCCTGCCGCGCGCCAAGCGAACCCCCTACACCAGCGGCGTGCGGGTGCCATTGATCGTGCATGTGCCGCTCAAGCACCGTTGGCCTGGCATACCCAAAGACGGCAGCACCAGTCAGCAACTGGTGAGTTTGGTGGACCTGGGTCCGACTGTCCTGGCCTTGGCGGGCGTCCTTGTTCCGGACTACATGCATGGTCGGCCCTTCCTGTCGGCGACACCTGACAACGGCGCCAAGAGGTCGTTCTTATTCGCCGCCGTCGATCACAGCGGCTCGCTGCACGAGCATCGACGGACGCTCTTCGACGGACGGTACCGGTATGTCCGCAACTTCCTCCCAAGCCTGCCTCGCACGCTGATCTCCGATTACGACTTGCAGGGCGCTGGTTTCAGAGACCTAGTCGCTGGATACCGACAGCGCACGCTCAGCCCGGCCGGCGAAGCCCTTTTCGACATCCCCCGGCTCATGGAGGAGTTGTACGACACCAAAGCTGACCCGCACGAGATTGTCAATCTGGCGGACGAACCCGCACACGAACCGGCCCTGCTGCGGATGCGGCAGGCGCTCAAGGATCTGGTGATGGGCCGTTCGGATCAGACACGGGGCAAGCCCGACTTGGGACTCTTCGCCCCGGGCGATACTGCCGAGCAAATGGAAAAGGTCTGGGGCTGGATGGCGTGGGCGAACACCGCGTTCTACGGTTCCGGTCCGCCCGCCCCCGACGCCGAGCGTCCCGACCTCAACAGCAAAGACCTGCGCCAACAGTACTGGGCGGCACAGGGCCTGGCTTACGCTCCGTTGCTGAGCGATGCCGACGCCCACATACTCGAACGGATCATTCAACCTCGCCACGAGGATCGTCAGGCTGATCTGCTGTTGGTGCAAGTTTTTGCGGCTTGGGCGTTGGCCCGCCACGGTCGCGGCGACGTGTCCGCGGCGCTGGATCGGCTGCTCGACATGCTCTCCCGCGTCTGGGCGGGCACAAAGGGCGCCGTCGTGCAGGCAGGCGTCCTCCTGGGCCACTTGGCACCCCTGGCGGCGGATCGACTCAAGGCGATGGAGTCGCTCCTGGCGGCAAAGCGAGGCGGTGCGGAGGATGGCATCGAGGCCGCCATCGCGGGCAACGCCCGCTGGACCGAAGCGTCACCACCGAAGATCACACACAAAGGCGTGCTTGAGTACACCAATCAGATCCCGATGACCTCGGCGGCCGAGTCGTTGGCCGTGCTGCACCAACGACTCGCCGGTCTAGCGTGGTCGGAGGATCAGCGTATCGTCGACGGCAATGCGGACGGGCTGCGCTACCGTGGTGATGCGGAAAACATGCCGCGCGCCTTGATGCAAGGTGGTGACGCCGCCACCGGACCCCGGACTGAAGTGCTCGTGCTTTCGCACGCCACCGAACGCGGACACCTCTATCGGCTCCAATGCCGCAACAAACAAGATCAATGGGTTAACTTCGGTCCGCCCGTTCGTGGCACCGGCAAGACCATGCACCGCTTGGCTCCCCAAGGCCAGGTTCTGCGCCTGATGCAGCAAACGCCAGCCACGGTAACCCAAGGCGATCCCTCACGCCGGCAAGACAAAGAACCGGAGTAGTCAATGCGCCCCCACATACCTTTTTTCGGCTCATCCGGTTTTCGCGTAGGTACTCATGGAGCCTCGGTAGGACAAGGACTTACGTTTGTGGGTGAAACGGGCGCTGGGAAGGCTGGTGGAGTCGGGGGCTTCGCCGCCAGCCCCCGAACCCCTGGCTCCCCCCAGGAAGGGCTCGGCCGGGCCTTCTTGACCGCACTTCCAGGGGGTAGGAGGAGCGGTTTGGGGCGGGGCAAGGACCGCGTCCCGGACCTGCGTCGTCGCCGTACCGGCCTCGAAAAACTGGATCGGATGTAAGTGCTTGTCATGGCCGAACCTCGAACTACCTACGCAAGAGCCGGATGAGCCCTTTTTTCGATGCCGGTTCCTAGCCAGATCGTCGAGAACTTGCGCCCGCACCACACAGTTTCCCGTCGGTCGATCCGACCGAATCTCACAGCCTGATCACCGCGACACGTAATGCAAGGTCGCCGCCCGCTTAGAGTCGCCGCCGCCATAAATTAGGGCTTTATCAACAAACACGGTAATCCATGCATTCTTGTCCCCCATCAAGGTCCTCAAGGGAGCCTGTACTATGAAGCGACAATCGTCCGATCCCATCGTCATCCGCTACGAGCACAATCCGATCCTCAGTGCCCGCGACTTCCCGCCTGAGTATCGCATTGAATACTGCTTTAACTCGGGCGTGGTTGAGTTTGACAACCGCATTCTCATGATGTGCCGCCTGGAGAACAAAGCCTTGCGTCCACTGTTTTGGATCGCCGAGAGCGAGGACGGCATCCGCTTCACTCCGAGGCCAGCTCCGGTCAAACTACCGATAGATGATCCGGATTTTCGGGAATACACCTCCGCCACCTTTTACGATCCGCGAATCACCAGGATTGGAGATATCTACTACATCATTCATGCCGCACACAGTTCGCATGGGTGCCGCCTGAGCTTGCTGGAAACCACCGATTTTGATTCATTTAACTGGCGCGGTTTTATCTCCCAGCCTGACAACCGCAACGGCGTCCTGTTCCCCGAAAAGATCAAGGGGCTTTACTGCCGACTGGATCGACCCAACACGGAGGGACAGTTCGGAGACATGTGGATCAGCTACAGCCCCGACTTAATCCATTGGGGCCAAAGCAAGTGCGTTTTACGCAACAGTGACCGCATGCAATGGGCCTACACCAAGATCGGACCTGGGGCCGTACCGATTCGCACGCCCCAAGGATGGCTTAATATTTACCACGGCGTCCGCACAATGTGCTCGTCGCACTACCTGTATAGCTTGGGCGTCTGCTTGCACGATCTGGATGACCCTTCACGAATCGCCGCCCGCTATGATGGCATGATCCTGACACCCGAAAAGGAGTACGAACTGGTGGGACAGACCCCCAGTGTCGTATTCACTTGCGGCGTCATCGCCCAAGAGAATGGCAACATTAAGCTTTACTATGGCGGCGCCGATGCGGTGATGTGCCTGGGCTTTACCACTGTCGATAAGTTGCTGGATGCCTGCGCGTTGCACCCCGCATAGTTCGCTGCAGAGACTGCTGGCTCGATGACTCTTTGGCATGGAGATTAATATTGAAACGACGCAACTTTCTTCAACTGGCTCTCGGGAGCGCCGCAATGTTGACACTTCGTCGCTCGTTGCATGCCGGCGCGGCCACCGCCAAGGCCCGCAAGCCCAACATTCTCTTCATCATGTCCGACGATCACGCGGCCCACGCCATCAGCGCCTATGGCTCGGTCATCAACAAGACGCCGCATATTGATCGCCTGGCCACCGAGGGTATGCGGCTGGATAGCTGCTTTTGCACCAACTCCATCTGCACGCCCAGCCGGGCCACGATCCTATCGGGCCAGTATGGCCACAAGAATGGCGTTTGCACCCTCGCCGACCATATGGATGGAACAAAAGATTATCTCGTTCAGAAGCAACTGCAACAGGGTGGTTACCAGACGGCGATAATCGGCAAATGGCACCTGGGCCACGGTGGTGCCAGCGACCCAACCGGGTTCGACTACTGGTGCATCCTCCCCGGCCAGGGCGCCTACCACAATCCACGCATGTCGGAAATGGGAACCGACAAGCAGTTTCAGGGCTACGTCACCGACATCATCACCGACAACTCCATCGCCTGGCTTGAGCAGCGCGACCGTAACAAGCCGTTTTTCCTGATGTGCCATCACAAGGCGCCCCACCGTAACTGGCAGCCTGCCGAAAAGTACAAGGACCTCTACCGCGACGTCAGGATTCCGGAACCCACCACCTTCAACGATGACTACGCGAATCGCTGCGGCGCTGCCGCGGAAGCTCGTATGCGGATCGACCGCGACATGGAGATCGGTGACTATAAAGAACCCATCCCCGAGGGGTTGTCTCCTGAGCAACGCAAGAGCTGGATATACCAGCGCTACATCAAAGACTACCTGCGCTGTATCGCTTCGGTGGACGACAGCGTGGGACGATTACTCGACTATCTTGATGCCCATCACCTGGCTGAGGACACCATCGTCATCTATACTTCTGACCAGGGCTTCTTTCTCGGCGACCATGGCTGGTACGACAAACGGTTCATGTATGAGCAGTCGCTCCGAATGCCCTTTCTGGTCCGCTATCCCCGCGAGATTCGCCGTGGCGCAGCGACCACGGATATGCTCACCAACACCGATTTTGCCCCTACCTTTCTCGATTACGCCGGTCTGGCTATTCCAACCCAGATGCAGGGCGTGTCCGCGCGCGCCGTGTTCCAGGAACGTGCGCCGGTCGATTGGCAGAAGTCGATCTACTATCGCTACTGGCAGCATCTCGGCGGGCATAGAGTCTGGTCACACTACGGCGTTCGCACGCACGACTACAAGTTGATATACTATTACGGTCAAGCCCTTGGGAAAAGCGGCACCATCGACGAAGGACGCGTACCCGCCTGGGAGCTGTTCGATCTGAAGAAAGACCCAAGCGAACTATTTAGTATCTACGGTGATCCCGAGTACGCGAAGCCGCAAGCCGACCTCACGGCCGAACTGTCGCGGCTGCAAAAGAAGTATGAAGACGAACCGCAACACCTGACTGCACAAGTTCACTGGTGTCCAACCGATGAGCCGGCTTCCGGTTGAGTATGAACACAGGCACCTGCGGTCTTTGCAGCGCACCTGTCAGCCCCCCCCCAGATGTATGGAGCAACTGTAATGATGTGGTTGAGAAAACGGACAATGTCGGCAGTCATCGGTGTGGTGTTCGTTGCTCTGGTTTCCGGACCGGGCGCGGCTGTATCGCAGGAATCCGCTGATACCCATGTTCTGGTCAGCCCAACCAGTTCCTGGAGTGTCTGGTTGGACTTCCACCCGGACCAGATCGACCCTCAAGTGGCAAAGAAGGGTTTGGATGACCTGCTGAGCGAGCGAGGACAGGAACGCATCTCGGAAGAGGCCACTGCGATTGCGCAAGGCTTGGGGGTCGATACGCAAGCACCGGGCTTCGACTGGCGGGATCATCTCTATGTGCTGTGGGAGCCCTACCTCAGCAGCTACGCCTTCCCCGTGCCGTTGCCGAACGGGAAAGGCGATCGGTCCAGGCCCGCGGCGGCGATTGCCTCTCCGTCCGTGGCCAAGAATTGGATGAAGCCCGGCTTCGATGAGGCCGGTTGGGTGACGCGCCCCTCACCGGCGCAGATGGGCGATCCGGCCGATCCAATCATCAAACAACTAAGAAATCTTCAGCCATCGACAACGAATGTTCGCGCCGCCTACTATCGAACGTATTTCGAGGCCGTGGCGGGAGGACGGTACATCCTAGACCTGACATATCGCGGTGGACTTCGTGTCTTCGTCAACGGACACGAAGTACTGCGTGAGAACCTGCAAGAGGGCTTGATCGGTGCCCAGACCCGGGCCAAGGGCTACGACCGAGCGTGGGTGGGCAATGGCAAACGAGATACTGGTGGGTGGCTGAATCGCCGTGTTGTGGGCTTCGTCCTTCCCCAAGATGCGGTCGCAGATGGTCCTAACGTACTGGCCATTGAAACACGATCGCCTTATCTGAACCCACAAGCCCTGACTGCCGAACGCAGGATGGGGCACGGAGCAGACGCAAAGCGAGAGTTTGTCGTTGCGCCGGCGCACACGGGCATCGTGTCGGTGTCTCTGGCGGGCCCGTCGCCCAAGAGGTCCATCGGGTTGGAGGTCTGGACTGCCAGCATCCACCACCGCGTTCACAGCCAAGACCCCCCTCCCGCCGCAGCGCCCCAGCGGCCGCTTCAGATCGTTGGACCACGAAACGGGCGTTTTGCCGCCATGTTCGTGATGCGGAGTCCGGTGGCCGTGGAGCAACTCCGCTTCCGTGTTGATCCACTGAGTTCTCCGGCAGGGCAAATCGGGCCCGAGAACGTGTCCCTGCGGGCGATGGTCTCAGCTCCTGCGAACTCAGAGACATTGCGATGGATGGGAAATCATCGCGGTTTGTCATCGCTGGGCGGCAACCACCGGGAGTTCGACGCCCTGACTCGCTGGCGCTATCGTGGTCAGGCCGGGCGCGATGCCCGGTTCTTTGATGAATTGGCCAAAGACTCGCCCTCACGGCTTGATGCTGGAGCAGTTCAGCCCGTCTGGGTCGAAGTGCATGTCCCCAAGGATGCCGTAGCGGGTCGTTACCAAGGCGCGGTCGTGATCGAGGCATCGGGCCATGCCGCTGTCCGCGTGCCGTTGTTTGTTGACGTGTTGGACTGGTCGCTGCCCGATGCACGCGACTTCAGCACGGACGTGTGGGTGGAGCAGTCACCTTATGGCCTGGCGAAACAGGCGGGTGTTGAGCTTTGGTCAGATGCGCACTTCCGGCTCATCGACCAGAGCTTCGCCCAGATCGGACGTCTCGGCGGCGACTTTGTGCATATCCCGGTCCTTCAATTCACGGAGTTCGGCAACCAGGAGGATTCGCCAATCCGTTGGCAACAGAAGGACAACCAACTTCGTGCGGACTTCACGATCGGCGATCGCTACCTGGATCTGGCGATCAAACATCTGGGCAAGCCTCGCGTCATCAGCTTCGGTGTCATGCAGGGCGGCGGGGGCCAGGGCCGTGGCAAGAACCTGATGAAGAACATTACAACCATTCCCCTGGCGGATGGCGGCGCTCTTGACCTCTCCGCGAATCCCAATCACTACAAAGACGTTGCGCGAGCCATTTACGAGCACATGCGGGTCCGCGGACTCGCGGATGTGATGCACTGGGGCCTGCCGTGGGACTTCCCACCCCAGCCGGAGTTGCCGGCTTTATTGGAACAGGTCGCTCCGAAGGTCGGCTGGGTCCGCGCCGGTCATTGTGATCAGGGCACGCCGAAGTGGGTGACGGTGCTTTCGGAGGTCTGGCCCAGTTGGCCGAATCGGCCGGAAGGAGCGATCCACGTCCTCAACCCTCGCCGCCACAGCCCTTCCCACCTGCTGGAAGGCTACTTCTCCCCCTTCGCTTTTCGCATCTTCCCGATCCGCGCGTCGTTCAATGGCTACACCGGCATCGGCCGGATCGGTGCCGACTACGGCGATAGTTGGGGTGAAGGCAACACGCCGCAGGACGCTGTGCCTGACTTCGGCATCAAGAATCTGTTGTGGGTTCGTGAGGGTGCCGTCAACAGCAGCCAGAGGCTGGAGATTTTGCGGGAAGGGCTGCAGGAGGATCAAGCGTGGCGGTATCTGAAACAAGCGCTGGACAGCGGAGTCCTGCCGCATGACATGTCGGAACAGGTGCATCGTACGCTCGAATCGTACCTGCGGCAGACCGCACACCTGCAAGCCGTCTACTTCGGCTATCACAATCCGGCGTTCCACGACCACGATCAGGACTGGCAATCCCGCAGCCTCGCGTTGTTCGAGCTGGCGGGACAGGTTAGCCGCATAGTCGGGAGTGCCACGCCATGAGTTTCCAACGAATCGCTCAGTGCGTGATGGTCATGCTCGCGGCCTCGGCCGCCGCCGAGGCGTTCATCAATCCTACCTTCACCCCAGCTGAACTGGCCAGACGATCCGATCTGGTGGCCAGCGGAACGCTGGCTACCGATGGCCAGGGCGGGTGGCTGCTGCAGGCGCCGAAGTCTGTCAAGGGCCCGGCGCTGGAACGATTGCTCCTGGCATCGGCGGGCGCTTCTGCCCAAGCGCAGGAACGTTTCGCAGAAGCAGTGAAACAGCGCCCTGACGCACTGCTGTTTCGCTTGCAGGCGGTGCGGGGCAAACGCTCTGGCTACTGCTTCGTTGGCGGAACTTGGTTTGACGTCGAACCTGACGAGAAGGGGTGGCGACTACTCGACCACAATGACAATATGGCGGGGACATATTACGGGGATGTGGCCATGCTCCAGCGGATGATGAGCTTTCTCCATGCCAATCCCAAGGCCACGGTTCGGACCACCGTGGGCACGCGCTGGCATCGGACCGTGGAAGTCGGTCGCGCACAGGACATCAGGTCGTTGACGTTGATTCGACTAAGTCACGAGGGGCGCTCACATCCATACGTTTATGTGGCTGCCGATGGGGGTGATCGTCTGCTTTCCATTTCCAGTTCCAAGCAGTTCGCCGATGTGACCGAAGCCAGAGGCTTGGACCCACGCCGTTCATCCAAGCGGGTGGCTGTTATCGATGTCAATAGCGACGGGCACGACGACCTGGTCACCTATGATGGTCGGTCGCTCTGGCTGCATGTCCAAAATAACAGCTTATTCGCATTGCAGACTAAAGCCATCCACGAGTCGCCCGACATCACCGGTCTGCACCCGCTTGTTATCGGGGGCAAGGCGGGGCTTGCGCTCGAGTCGCCCAAAGGCCCGGCGCTTCTGCAGCAGGCAGCGGCAGAGTGGACGGTGACGGCGCTTGCCGGCGACGCCGAATTGCAGGCGGAAGCGGGGCCAATCACCGTGGCGGACTTCAACGGTGATGGTTTACCCGATATTCTTGAGGCTGGTCGTCAGGAGGGTCGGCTATGGACCGGAAGTGCCAAGGGCTTTGGGGCTGCCGCGGCCTGTGCCGTGTCGGGGCAGGGCAATGCGCAGATGGCGATTGCGGACTTTGACGCCGACGGTCTGCTGGATGTGTATCTTGATGACGGTTCTAACCACGGCCTGTGGGAGAATCGTGGTCAAGGCAAATTTGAGGATGTGATTGGGCTGGCCGGTTGGCTGGGCAAAAAGGCTCGCCCAGGTGCCGCGGTTGCCATGGCCACTGATCTGAACCACGATGGCTGGGCGGATCTGGCGATCATTGCCACCGGTCAGCCGTTTCAGTACCATTTCAACCGTGGTTTCCGCACGTTCGCTGAGGAAGGTGAGTTGCGCCTGACGGGCGTTCCGACTGACGTGGCGATTGTGGCGGCGGCGGCCTGCGACTTCAACGGCGATGGATCCGAGGATCTGGTCATAGCCCTCGCCGATGGCCGCGTCTATTGCCTCTTCAACGATCTATACGACCTGCCGGCAGTGCGTGTGCGGCTTGCCCCCGGTGTGGCGGCTTCCCCCGTCACCGTGATTGTGGGCCCGGGCAAAGAACTGCCTGCACGAGCCTTCCGCATCGACGCCGCTGGTCCTGGCACACACATTCCCGCCAGCGATGCCACCGACGGCAAGCTCCTGCTGCGCTGGCGTACACCCGAGGGCCAGGAACACCGCCAATACGTGGATGTCGATCCGAACAACACCATCGAAGCGGTGATACCCGCCAAATAGCGCCCCGCCTGGCGCTCCGATCCGCCCCATGACGATCCCCTGCGACTCCCACGTTCACACGCCGCTATGCGGCCACGCCAGCGGCGATCCGGTCGAGTACGTCCGCGCCGCCGCGGAGCGCGGCATCACCATCCTCGGCTTTGCCTGCCACTGCCCGATGACCAGCGACGAATTCGGCGGGCCACGCATTCGCATGGGCTTCGACCAGATCGGCGAGTACCGGCGAATCGTCCGCGACGCGGCGGACCTCGGCCAGACACTCGGCGTGGAAGTGCTCTGCGGCATCGAGGCGGAGTACTTTCCAGAACCCACCGAACTGGTGGCGATGGACGCCATGCTCGCCCGCGAGCCATTTGACTTCGTGCTCGGCTCGGTCCACCCGCACCTGGCGATCTACAAACGCTGGTTCGCCGAACATGGCATCGACAATGACGCCCAGCGGCAACGCGTGTTCTGGCGACACCTGGCCGAGGCCGCACGCTGCGGACGATACGACGCGATCACGCATCCGGATGTGGTGCGATGCCACGGCACCATTGAACATTACGATCCTCATGCCCATGAGGATGACATCGCCGCGTTCTGCGATGCACTGGACGAGGCCGGCCTGTGCATGGAGATCAACACCAGTGGCTTGTTTCGCCCGTTCGGGATGGTGCATCCGCACCCGTTGATCCTGCGTCACGCCGCCGAACGTCAACTGCCACTGGTCATCGGGTCCGACGCCCACCAGCCCGACCGCGTGGGCAGTGGTTACGATCAGGTCGAGCCGCTGCTGATTGAACACGGCTGGTCCAGCATGCATGTGTTTCGCCGGCGCCGTCATTACCCAGTGAAGGTGAAAAACGACCCCACTTACCCACAGGAATCTGAACATGCCCAGTGACGCGAGTGATGATCGTCCGCTGACCGACCGCGAGCAATGGGTCAATCGCCTGACATGGCTCGACGGCTGTGACATTCAGACCGAATTACAGCAGGCACGCGATGAGGGACGCGACTTGGGCGATGTGGCCGCCGCCATCGAGCGATTGCTGGCGGTACCCAAGCCGGATGATAGTTGGTTCGTGCATCTCGGCGGCCAGCGCGATGGGGCGTGGTTGGCCAAAGCGGGTGAGTTTGTTGACGCCGTGCAGCAACGGCCATTCCGCGGCGATTACCCCTACGTCGAGCCCAGCGATTTGCCGGGCATTCTAGCGGCGCGCCCGACCACGGGAACGCCCGATGTGCCCGCATTCAGCGGATCTTCCGAGCAGTTCACTGCCCAACTGCACGGCGGCGTGCTCGGACGGTTCTGCGGCTGTCTGCTCGGCAAGCCTGTCGAGGGCCATAGCCGCGCCGCCATCCGCCTGCACGCTCAAGCCACGGACAACTGGCCGATTGCGTTCTACCTCAATCGTCCCAGCGACGCCCAACTCAAGCAGATCGAAGCGGCCAAGCCCTCGCACCTGCCCAAGTTGCACCTCAAGGGCCAGTACGCCGGTGAAATCACCCGCATGGTCAGTGATGACGACGTGAACTACACCGTGATCGGGCACGGCATAATCGAGCAATTCGGGGCGGCGTTCACCCCCGCCGACGTAGGCTTTTACTGGATGAGCCACGTTCCGTTGACCCACACCTGCACCGCCGAACGCATCGCCTATCGCAACCTGGCGATGTCAATGCTTCCACCGGCCTCGGCAACGTACCGCAATCCCTACCGGGAATGGATCGGCGCCCAGATACGCGCCGACTACTTCGGCTATGCCAACCCCGGCAATCCGCAACGGGCGGCTGAATGGGCCTGGCGTGATGCCTGCATCAGCCACATCCGCAACGGTATCTACGGCGAGATGTGGGTGGCCGCGATGCTGGCCGCTGCTTACGTGCTGGACGATTGGGGGCAGATCATCGAAGCCGGCCTGGCGCAGATTCCCGCCCGATGCCGTCTGGCCCAAGACGTGAAGAAGATCATCACTCTGCACCACAACCGCGCCTCGTGGGAGCAGGCGGTCGATGCCATTCACGCCCAATGGGACGAACGCGATCATCACGGCTGGTGTCATACCAACTCCAACGCGCAGGTCGTGACGATGGCACTGTTGTTCGGTGAAGATAACTATGAGAAGACGATCACCCGCGCGGTGATGGCCGGGTTCGACACCGACTGCAACGGTGCCACCGCCGGCAGCCTCTGGGGCGTGATGCACGGCGTCGATGCGATCCCCGCCAAATGGGCCGGCCCGCTGAACGATCAAGGCGTTTCCAGTATTGAAACGTGGCGCAGCTATCGCATCAGCGACCTGGCTGCGGCAATGGCGACAACCGCGATCCGCAACGCCTAGTGGTGACGCTCTAGAGTGGGCATTACCCTCTTCGAAAAAGCCTGTTTCGTCGGATTGCACGCGAGGGCGAACACGTGTTCAGGGCTCGATTCATGCCGTCGAACGCCCGGACGACACAACAAAGACGCCCGCAAGCCGAAGCCTGCGGGCGACCTTCCGGGGGCGAGTTAGTCCGCGCATTATATTTGGTTCACGTTGTTTTGCCAGGCCCAACCGCCTTGGGCCACCACCCAAACGGGCAGGTTTCCTCCCGATCGCGGGCCTTGATTGTCAGGATGCACCCACACGTGCCGTGCCCGTCACGCCTCAGCGACTCGAGCATGGGACCGCAGGTGTGCAGCGATCCATCGGCATTGAACTTGGCATGCCCCCCCGGGCAATGGCGACAGACATTGAGGCGGGCGTCGACCTGCTCCTCGGTGGCGCGGTCGATGCCAAGGGTAGTCCTGGCCACGCTCCTGGCAGCGTGGGCGAGGCGATGGGTGATGTGCGCCGCTGTCTTGAGCTTCGAGGTAGGTGGCTTGGGCCCACGTAACGCCCAGCGCCGACGCAGCATCTCAAAGTCCTCGTCGTATAGCGTGTACCAGCCCTCATCCCGATTCACAGTCACGGCGTGGCCGCTGATATCTAAAAAAAGGGTCGCAAGAGCGACCCGATGTCCTACGGCACCCAACGAGACTCATGCGACCGTTGACATCCCTGGACAGGCCACCGAGCCAACCTGGCCCAATGCAAGTTGGGCCAGATGCTCAATAAGCCACCTGTACTCCGCGGCCAGTGCTTCACTGCGACGTTGATACGGCCCCAGTAGTGGCCCACCCACGGGTGACAGGTCAGCCTGCCAGTGGTCACCCACCGGCTCGACATGACTGGCACGTCTGATGCTCACATCGCCCAGTTGTCTCAGGTCCAGTTGCACGTCGTAGATGCAACACCCCGTGCCGTCGGGTAACACAAGCAGGTCCATCAGCTGGCCTCCCGCTGTGGTCGCAGCACCCGTCGTCGAGGTCGATCAACCATCATGCCATCGAGTCCCGCCTGCAGGGCTGACATCTGTCGTGCTAAGCGGAGGGGCAGGGACTCACTGTCACGCACCTGTGGGGCTTCCACCCCACACGGGGCGTTTGTGCCGTCACGCTTCATGCAAGTGCCCCGTCGCGATATCGAATTGGCCTATATCGGTTTGGGGCGTGCGGTTTTAGTTCGGCGCGCAATTTGGGCGCGGTGTTAGGCCACACTTTTTCCGTTTTTGGAGTGCGATTCACCCGAATCGCCAATCCGGGCACAGACGGCATCATCACTGGTTCCTTCGGCGCCGTCGTCTGGCGTTTGGTGAGGTGACTTCACCAATGGGTATGACCCGGGACTATCGCATTCAGGATTGTCCGGAGAGGGAGGAGGGGCGGGCGGGCGACGCAGCGATTCGCCGGTGGCGGCAAGCTGCGATTCCGCCGGGATGTGGCCACGGGCCCAGCTTGGGCAGTAGAGAGCGGTGTTGACCACATAAGCGGCGCAGCGGCCGGGCTTGCCAGCTTGGCGGTTGGGGGCGCAGTAGCACCGGGTCCGAACAATCAGGCGGGCCCGGCGGAGCAGGTTTTTGATCGCCGCAATGGTGCTGGTGTTCACCGTCATCTTGAGCTTCTTCAACATGCCTTTAATCTCGGTGTTGGGTACATCTTGTAAGGCGCTTTTGCCGTAGCGCTCGTAGCCCTTGGCGAGAGTGGACACAGCGCGCAGGACGATGCCGTAGACGGCACTGATCCGCTGGGATGTGAGAGGCTCAATGTTAGAGTTGTGCGCCCGTTCTTCTTCTCGCCACACCTGAGGGACCAAGCGATCAAAGGCCGGAGCGTCGTCGATGGCACGCTGGCGGGTAATCCAGAAGGCGGGAGCACGAGGAGCGGCTTTGGCCGGCTCGAACGATGCCTTGTAGTACTCGGCGTAACGCGTGAATCGCTCCAAGCGCTCCTGGTGCTTACTGGGTGTTCGTTCGCCAGCGTCGCCTTCTGGCCCCTCCCACCAAGTACAGGTCATGACCGCAGCCTGCTCGACATCCCCACCTGACAATCGCATATGGATGCGGGTCATCGCCGACTGCCGTTCGAACGGATCGCCCGTCCGCTCATCAGCGATTGTCTGATCACCGCGTTTCAACTGTTGACCAAGATCGATGGAGCCGGCGATAGTCGCGTGCGTGAGGTGCAATCGGGGGGCGGGCATGGAGTCGTTCGGCGCGCGGGCAGGGCGAGTCGCAGTGATGGACCGTGGCCGGGTCGACGACGGGGCGCGTGCGACTCGAAGTGCCTCACGGCCAAGCCTCGCGGCTTCAGTGGTGTCGCCAGCCTTGGCCGCATCTTTATGCTCATGCAACAGTGCAACCTGTGCCGGTGGAAGCACGGTGATCCAATCCGCCCAATGCAGCGGCGTGGAAGCCAGGAACTGGGCGAACCGTCCAAGGTCGTGTGGGCGACCGTAGCATGGCGAAGTAACGAGAATGCCAAAGTGCCGAATCTTGCGTTCAAGCCTCAGGTCGTAGTGAATACGAACAACGCGGTTGTGCTGGCCATTTTCCAAGCCGTAGAAGAGCTTTTTCGCTTCATACACCTGTTCATAAGTCACAGGCTGCAATGAGCTATCCAGAGATTCCACAACGTCGGCGAGCTGGTCTTCAGTCAGTGGCTGGCCGGCCTCCTTGGCTCGAGCCCGGATCAGCCGGCGGGCCTCGTGCCGCAACATCCACTGCGGTTCCGTGGCGCCCACGTGTGGAGCAACATCGACCATCGTGCGTGCCGTGCCCCACGCAATCTCGCTGGCGTATCGAGCATCAAAGTGCGGATTGGATTCTTCCCAGGTCGTCGTCCCTTTCAGGGCGTCGAGTTTGAAAGCGGCACATTCTCTCGCCGGATGCCTTGCCTTCACGAACCTGTTGATCAGACGCTCGGCAAGATTCCGGGTCGGTGCCGGCACTCCAGCACAGTTGAGCAGTTGGCGTCCATAACAGCCTTGTTTTCTCGGATAACTTCGCCCGACTTCGATCCAAGGCTCGGTCTTCCAGAGTCCCTTGAGTATGCCCTCCGCATAGGCTGCGGTCTGAGCAAACGCCACACTTGCATCGATGGCATCGAAGTCCCAACTAACGAGTGCCAGGCGACGGCGGGCGCTGGATACGTAGAACAGCGGCTGGATACCCGACAGATGTCGCGCGGAGTAGCGATGTTGATAGTCCGGTGACTTGATCGGCTTGCCGGACATCGCACTCTCCCGAACCAGAGGAGCAGGGTCTCGCCGGCTATTGCGATGAATCGGTCGATGCTTACCCGCGTCGGCGGTGACGCCAACACCGAACCAACTCGGTTTAGTGAAGCGGTGCATTAGCTCGTCGTACTGCTCGATCAACTCCGCAGGGATGTCCCCAGGCCTCAGCCCTGAGAGCGTCGGTATCTCAGACATACCCACGGACACACTCGCTGGCGCGAATGGCGAAGGGGCTTGGGAAAGTTCGTTCTCGTCAACCAGTGCGTCCATGCCTGTTCCTCTACGCGTGGCCAGTGCCAGGCACCAGCGTCACCCGAACATGGGCAGGTGGTCGTCGGCAGGCGTACCGCGCGGTGATGACACCAGTTAATACGCCTGGGAGGGGCAGCCTTAGCTATCAGGTGTGCCGCAGATAATGGATGGAGGCTCCAAGAGCGGCCGATTCGAGGCCGTGAAATGCCGTAATGTTGACCGACTCGATGAGCTGGCGGTGGGTATTGAAAAAAAACGAATGGTTGTTGCGAAAGCGCGCGCCTGTCCACTGACCGGCGATAGCATCGGACCCGGCGCTGGAGATCGCGGATCGTCTCTGCGAAAGGGATTGTCAGGACGGCTACACCGCCAAAAGTCCATAAGGCATTGCAATGAGTTGAATTATGCAACGCGCCATTGGGCAGGTTTCATGCCGGATCACCAAGCTGTGTCAGCGTCATGGTACCTGGTCGTGACGTAATAGTTAGTCATTTTGACGATATAGACGGGGCTGTAGAAATCAGGGCCAAACTGCGCGATTTTGCTTGCGTGCGCAATGATCACGTAATGGCCCCGCTGCCCTGCCGAGACGCCCTTGAAGCGATCATTCAACCATCTGCCAACGAATTATCGGGCTTGTGTCGATCAGCCATGGCAGATTCGACCTGGGTTCTGCGTAGCATCCGGCGGAGAGCCAGACCAACACCGAGAAAGTTATGACTGCCAAAATCCGCCGATACTCCAAATTGCGGCAAGGGACCGAATTGCTTGCATCGCTTTGCGGTGGGCCTTTGTCACGCGGCAAGGTGCTCAGCGGTGTTGGTGTTTGTGTATTTTTTACGCTGTCTCAGATGGGGCGTCCAGGCGAGTTTTGTCGCTTGCCGAGTTGCTCCTTGGTTGCCGAGCTCCTGGGTACGAACCGATCCGCAGTGCATCGCGCCATTCATCGCCTGGCCGCGCAAGGGATGTTGACCTTTAAGCACTCCGGCCGAGATAGGCTGTTCCAGGTCATTGGTCCCAATGTTCGTGCGGTCAGTGGCTCCCTGCTGCGCCGCGTCGTCAGGTCCGTCATTCCTGAAGGCGACTTGCCCGCGAGACCGGTTGTTGGTCTCCCGCCAGAGGTCCTGGTCATGGAAGATGAACCGTCAGGCGCAGACGTCGTCCTCGGCACGCCCACCGGGTCCCACCCAGATGTCCTGCAGATACCGTCTGAGCAGGCACGGTGGTTTCTCGACAGTCCCGACAATATGCATCTATTCCTGAGGTTCGGCTTGCCAGCCTACGGGCACACGCTCGCTGAGTGCCATGGCATGACATCGACATCCACTGACTGGCTCGGATTTGGCCAACACAGCACCAAGTATCCATTTGATCAGGAGTGGAAGATTGGTCATTACATGGGGTACCACTGGGACGGCGTGTGCCGTTTGCGCGCAAGACACGGGGTACCCCTGACCTTTCCTCGCTGGGGACGCCTGGCCGATGGGATGGGGCCGCTCCTGGCTGAGCACACACCAATACAGGCTTACTCACGCATCTGGGAACTCCAGAATGGTACGAGCTTGATCGAGTACATGCTTCGTCAAGCGGGTCGGCAGTTGGTCATGGATGAATGCACGCTTACGGATCGCCATGTTTTGGCGGCAGTTGAACGGATATTCCAGCACGGGCAACTGTGGAAGGACGAAGCCCAAGCCTGCATGAGCCGCGGCGAACCGCTGCCGTTAGCTGAGATGGACGCAGAGCTAGACGCGATGACCGGTGGCCCGCCTTAAGGCCAGTATGCGCTGAGGCCGTCCGTCGCGGCCCGATCATCTGGCATCCATCGTGGCGCGCCGGGAGCGCTATCGCCCCTGCGCCAACTTCTAAATAAAGGAATGGCGATTGGCAGAGGGCTTGACCTGGCGGCTTGGCCGAGTCGATGGGAAGACCCCGAAGTAGCGTCGGGCCCTCAAATCATCGTCAGGGCACCGGACAAGAACGGGGCGCTGCCCCGGACCCCGGCCTCCGGCGGCCCGGAAGGGCTGTTTGGGCCGACAGGTGTTTTCAGGCCGATCTGGCAGTTCCGGGGGCTTTGGTCACATCCGACGCTGCTCAATTCGAGTCCCATTGGCCAACGCATCCCACACGAGCCTGATACGGCCGGTATAGTCAGGTGCCATCGGACATCACGCGTGGGCCGCTGCGACAGTTCCACGGCATTGCACTCGGCCAAGGGGGTGACCAGATGTGGCTCGGGGATCGGCGTGGCAACCTGACCGACTGGCTAACCCAACGCTGGGTTTGTGTCACCGGCCGCCGAACCGATCTTGCCGCCGCGCCGTGGCTGGCTGGTCCCGTGGGAATGGCACGAGGTGTCGGCCTCAACTTCTTCGAAAAGTGGGCGGCCGCTGAAAACCTCACCGTCACACGCCATCGCTCAGGCAAGGGGCTGTTGCCGTCGTTTACGGCGCTTAGCGGGCCGGATTTTAGTTCATCTGCGGTCGTCCCCCTCGTTGCCGAGTTCTACGAGCGAGCCCTGGACTTCGAAATGGAAGTGTGGTCACAATGGAGCGGGCTCTTCCGGCCGTTCGCATTCCTCACTGCCGCGCTTTTCAGCCGACGGTTGGGGCAACTCAACCTGCCGTTGTCCAGCCTCGACACGAGTTGGGGGATGACGAGTGAGGTGGTTCAGGTCGCCGAGCCGTCCACGGGCGAGGTTCGCGCCAACGCGTGGGTGCGGGGGCTGGTGAAGACGGGGCGGGTTACCTATGTCGGGACCTACTCGGTCGCCACGCCACCTGGGGCCCCGGGCCCATGTGTTAAGACGGTATTCCCCCTACCCAACGGCAACGCCATCGTCATCTTGCGGCCCAAAGCGCTGCCGGACGGCTCGCTAGTGCTGGAATCGGCCGGACGGCGGTTCGGCGATCCCGGGTTCTACTTCACCGTGCGTCGCCCCGACGGCGTGGTGGTCGGGCGGTATCTGCGGTGCTTCCGGGAACGAATACACGTCTACCCGGCCGGTGAAGGCGTTGTTCGCGCGGACCACACGATGTCACTCTGGGGGCTCAAGTGCCTGCACCTGCATTACCGCTTACGTCAGGTCGTCCGCGAGGAAAAGCACGCCGAACCAGTCGCTGAACCGAACGGGTTGTGACTGGCAATGGCATCCTGCAACTTGCCGCCATTGACCGGTACCGTCCACGATGGATAATGGCGTTGTCGGTGGGAAGCGCGCCACCCTTCGGGCCTGGGCCTCAGCGTCGAAGACATGGGTAGCCAGCAGCGGAGCCCGTTCCCTATGCCTCACAAGCTTCGCATCGTGCTGGCGGTCTTGGCGTCCCTGTTGGTCATCTACTTGTCAGGGCCGGTGATCGCATCCGTGTTTGAGATCGGAGACAGACGCGGCCCCAGGATATATCCGATTGGCCTCCACGAAAGCATCTACATGACCGTTTGGGAATTCACGCCTCACGAAGCCACAAAGCCACGATTATCGATAAGCTCAAATCCTCGTCCATGGTTTTATGGACTATGAGAAGCATAATCAGGCGGTGCACTTGATCAGCGATCCCGGGAGTAGAATAGCGTTGCCAGTCAGACGCCCGCTCCTTGGGTGGCTTGTAACGGTCACGTTTGGTGACGAGATGGCAGCCTCATCGCAATTTCGCTTGGTGGATGCGTGGTCAGGGCACCGCGTTGCAGTTATTGCGTGGTCCGTCGCCGTGGCATTGCTTCCCCTCCACGCTCATGTGTCGTGCGCCGTGAGCGGTAGGCTCGGCATCGTGGGAATAGCCAGCGCCATAATCGCAGGTGCCGCAGAGACATGGTTTGCGCCCTATCGCCGCTGGAGTTTTGCTGTGTTCGGCGCTGGTGGATGGGCATTGATACTTCTGACAGGGGTATTCGTACACTGAGTCGCCCGCCTGTGTGCGACAATTTGACCCGCGGGGTCGGTTCGGGAGCAAGGCGTACCATGACCTTCAAACGCGCGATTATCTGGGGAATCGTGATTGGGGTGGCATTCGGCGGGCTGACCTTTGCTGTGGCCTGTGGTGCGGACCGTCCGTCGGCGATGCACCTTACAGCACTATCTCTTCACTGGCCGGTGTTTTCCCTGATTGAATGGATCGCCTATACATTCCATGGGTCAGCCGACGCGGGCCTTCTGTACTTACCGCTTATTCCGCTCTACTGGATAACCGTGGGTTTTACATGTGGATGCCTGACATGGGCCGTCAGCCGCCACTTTGCATAGCTGAAACGCTGGCCACGGTCGACGGCAATTGGCGAGGTTTGCAGCGCTGCTACAGGCTTTGCTGGCGCCGCCGCGAACCAAGACGTGCCTCTGCGCGGCTATCGCGATATCAGAACCGCATCGTTGGGCACATCGCGGTTGAGCCGGTGGGTGCCTTGGTTGTCGAGCATACAGATCGGCACCGCCAGGACGTTGCAGTTCAAACCAACGGTGATTGGTAAACTAATTGAGGAATGATCAAAGGCCGGGTGCTTCCTGTGAATAGCGGTGCGATACACACATTACGCTCAGATGATCAACGCCCGGCCGACGACCCTGGGCCAGCGGACCACCAGGCATCATCCCCATCTGAGCCAACAGGCGTTAGGTGCCATGGCCAATCCCCGTGAAGAAGTTGCCGCGTTCTATGACGAGGTCGCGTCGACGGGTTTCCTTTACACGATCTGCGACGACGGCGGCTTTCCAGCTCCGAAGAATTCTGCTGGTGTACGCACCCAGCCTTTCTGGTCGTCACTCGAGCGTGTGCGGAAGGTGACGAGCACAGTACCGGCTTATCACGGCTTCAAGATCGCAAAGCTCGCGTGGAGCGATTTTCGTGATCAATGGGTGCCGGGCCTTTCTGGCGACGGTGTCCTCATCGGCGTGAACTGGTCGGGCGACCGAGCGTTGGGATACGACCTCGATCCCCACAAGGTTGCCGCAAGCATCCAGTCTCGCCTTGACGGTGGCACCTAGACATCGGCCGCAGTTCCAATTGACCCGCAACGGCCACGATGGACAATGTCGTTGGAAGCCCGCTTCCCCGGGCGGCTGGCAATTGAGCGTTTTTTATTAGGTCGATAGAGATGCCCACAATCCGCATCGACGGCAAACGCATCAGCGACTGGGGGTCATTCCACACTGTGTTCGCCCAGGCCTTCGGCTTCCCCGACTTTTACGGCCGGAACATGAATGCATGGATTGACTGCATGACGTCGCTCGACGAACCCGCCGATGGCCTGACATCGGTTCAAGGTTCGGCCACTGATCCGGTGGTGCTGCAACTAGATAACGCCAACGCTCTACCCACTGAGCTGTTTGAGGCGATCACCGAGTGCGCCGCCTTTGTGAACTGGAGACGGCTGGAGGCGGGTGAGCCAGCGATCTTGATGCTTTCCTGCTGGCGAACGCAGGCGAAACCACCGGCTCCAAGGGACGGGCGACGCTCGTGGAGTGGAGTCTGAAGTTGCACTGCGAAGAACCCGAACGAACTGCTGATCCGTAAGATGGTCGGCATCTCGCAGGTGCTTTCCGCCAAAGTTTAGGGTGACGATGGCGACCTCTATCTTGACGCCCTGCTGCCAGCGCCATCGAAGAAGCCTTCGCTTTGGCGACGGCCAGTCTCGGTGGATAACCAGTCGGTGTAGTGGACTGGCAGGCACTCACCGTCGGGTATGATGGCGGCGTCACTATTCGCCGGGATGGTCCCCGCGGGCGTGCTGCAACTGAGCATTGATTGTCAGGGCAATCTTTCCTCAAGGACCGGGGCCGATGAACGCGCTACATTACTGGCTTATCGCCGTTGGCGCCGTCTTTGTCGGTATAAATGTCCATATCAATGGCGTTCAGTTACTCTTGCCCACATGTGTCGGCTATGTACTCATGGGCATCGGAGCGTGGAATTTGCGTGACGAAGATCGCATTTTTCGCCATGCGCCAGTCGCCGCGTCCATGCTTGCCGTCCTTTCCTTCCCTGACCTTTTTCGTCAACTGATAATTGCACAGGCGTCCCAGCAACACATTCTCTATATTTATGAGCTCTGGACTTTTTACCCCTACGCATTTCTGCATGTTGTTCTCCTCGCAGGCATTGCTGTTGCGATCGCAAAACAGGCCCGCAAATGGGATAGGCGCCCGCTTTTCGGTGTTGCTGTGGCCGCCACGGTGGCAATTATCGTGTTCGAGATACCCCGGTTCTTCATGCCGTTTCCGTCCCAACCCTACTACATCGCCTTCTTTGTGGTTACAAGTGTGTACATCGCTCTACTGACTTGGGTGTGTGCTTGGGCTGCGATCCGATTGCCTTGACGCGTGTGTGGCCCGGATGTCAGGTGCGCACGTGATGGATTTCCGAGAGTAGCTCAGGCTGGACTTGGTCGGAGTGGATACGGAGTTTGACGAAAAGTGCTTCGGGATGGGTGTCAATTACCTGTATTTGACCAGCGACGCCCGCCGTGGATAATTGGACCGTCGACTGCTCTCTCTGGCGGGCAGCCAGCAGATGATCCTTTTCATTATCCCGCAATGTTTTTCATTCAGTTCCATGTCCGGTCCCAAGCCAATTCGCCCAACGCGGCAAAGTACGGTGGTGCTCACGTGAACTGCTGGGTGGAACGTGATGTGCTTTCTGAAGCCAGAGCGACCGCAATTGACATGATTCACGAGGCCGGTTGGCATTCAGAATCTGTGGAGGACGAGCGCCAGGCCTACCGCGAAGAGTTTGAGGGTAACGCCATGGAGTACTTTGACCAGGCCTTGATCGATACGGCAGTTTGCGTGTTTCACACGTGGCCGATCGATGCTCCAGATGCTAATGAAGAACGATAACGACAAGAGGGCACCGTAACCGGGAGATTGAACATGGATTACGACACAGCGACGGAAATCTGGCGGCAGATTCGCGCCAGCCAACTCACCGATCTGCGTGAGATGCTTGTCGATGTGGCTGTGCGATATGCGCGTGTGCGGGTGGATTTTTTTCTGGCTGACGAGGAGCAGCAGCGCGTGCTCGATCCTGATCGGACTGTTTGCCACAACGCGTTGATTTCCAGTTGTGATGTTCTGGCCAGGAACATGACCAAGCGCGGCGAGGACACCAGTTGGCGGCAAACGCTGGGTAGCGATCGCAAGGTCATCGGAGATTTCGCCTGCCTGCTACACGCGATCCTTGGTGTGGCAGCGCGCTAGTGGGGGGCGATCGTTCTGCACCTGCCGCACGGGCAAGAAACTCATGGAGGAGGCGATTCGGCGAAGCCTTCTGCGCGATGGGGCGATTGAACATCATCGGCGAATGTACGATCAGGAAGAGAGGTACCGCAATTTGGTCGAGGAGGCATATCCCGGGCACGACGGGGTTTCGGTGACGCCGAATTGTCAATGAGCGCTTCTCGCGGAACACGCCCTGATTCCGCCCAACACATTCACGCCCAGCGTAAGCTGATGTGATATGAAATGTTGTTTGACCACCGCCGGGAATGATTAACTCATGGAGCTATGCAATGCCGGGATTGAACAGAATCGTTCTGGTCCTGATTGCCTTGAGCCTTGTATTCGTCGCACACCCCCAGCGATCACCCGCTGAAGACACCGAGACCGAAACAGGCACTGACATCGTCGTTGCGATCCGCGAAGCTGCCGAGAAGGGCGACGCGGTTGCCCAGTTCCTCGTCGGCTGGATGTACGCGGAAGGCAAAGGTGTGGCCAAGGACGAAGCGGAGGCCGTCAAGTGGTTC
>JBGSTK010000153.1:0-26564 GCA_041736565.1 Phycisphaeraceae bacterium
GCCTCAGGCCCCTACATGGTTTCACGCTCGTGGAGCTCTTAGTGGTGATTTCCATCATTGCGTTGCTCATCTCCCTGCTCCTTCCCGCCCTAGGTCAGGCCCGTGAAACTGCCCGTGCGGTCCAATGCAAGAGCAACTTCCGCCAAGCGGCCATCGGTGTATCCACCTACGCAGTGGAACATCGCGATCTGCTTCCACCCATCGAGTTTGAATGGTCGGGTACCGGGGAAGCCAATTCCTTTGGCTTACGCATTCTCAATGACTATATGTTTCCCCACCAGAATCCTCCTACGCGCCTGGGGTGGGCCAGCGCCAAAGCTTGGCCCTATCGCAGCAAACTCCATTGCCCATCAACAGCCAACGATATTCGCCCCGGCGAGAGTAGTGATGTCTGGTACAGCTATGCGTTCGTGGAGGCTGACAATAATAAAGGCCCCTTCAATCACTGCTGGAACGGCGAGAACGTTAATGGCGTTGTCGTGAAGACTTGGGCAGACTGGGCGAATGCTGGCCTGTGGAAGCGTTCCAGTGATTTCGCCAACTCAGCTTGTGCCATGTTCGTAGACCACAACACCTGGCGTTCCCCACGCGGCTTTCTCAACAACGGCCCTGGCCAACACGCGGGTGTGCGGCATCTGGGGAATATGCATGTAGTCTTCATGGACGGCCACACAGAGCAACGCGATCACGCATGGACTCTGACGGTTAGTAGCCCTGAATGGAAAATGTTTTCCACCGGTACTCCGTGATCCTGGGCGACCTTCGATCCGCCCGCTTGACCCTCCTCACGCTCTGCCGCTTAACCGAGGCAGGGCGAATTGCAGTTGGCATTTGTTCCCGCCCAGGGCGTTGCTGGTGTCCATGACTTCACGAGGCCACAGATGAATCACACCGGATCATTTAGGTACGGACGCGGGTTCACGCTTATAGAGCTTTTGGTCGTCATCAGCATCATTGCGTTGCTAATCGCACTGCTATTGCCGGCACTCTCGGCGGCGCGTGAGGCCGGACGAAAGGTGTTGTGCCTGGCCAATATGAAGCAGGTCGGTCTGGCGATGAGCGTCTATGCTGAAGATAATCGAGGAGACCTGCCACGCGGACGATGGGATGCAGGCAACGGCAACACCTCTGTCAATGAGATCGGCAGCCGTTGGACCAATCGCATGGCGGCCCTATACGAACTGGGCGGGCGGAAGAGCGGCGGCGAATGGGTGTTCGGCGGAAAAAGCGCCATGCTTTGCCCCTCCAATGAATCTGCGGTGTTGAGGGGCAGAATGAATGATTCCGATCAGCGGGGTGCCAGCTATATCGGCAACGGTCGCCTCATCACCCCCAGCGACACGCTCAGCACCGTTCATGTAAAGCTCAGCCAGGTCAGGCAGCCCTCGCTTCGACTGCTTATGACTGAGCGACTGGGTTGGTGGTACGGCAACCTCGACCGCGCTGTCTCATGGGACCAGGGGAGCGCCGCGTGGTTCTACTCGACTCCGGTCTCCATGGACAACAACGTCACCTGGGGCGTCGGCCCACTTTTTGGCGTTCAGCACGGAAGCTCGATCAACGTCGGCATCCTCGATGGCAGCGCGACGTCGTGGACCTATGATCGCATGTGGAACAGCGTCGTTGGCCACAATAGCAACACGCCGCCAGCCAACAATCCCGCCGATTGGCACTACTGGCGCGGCAAGTAGCGGCAACGCCCGCTGAAGGGGTGCCGCGGAATACGTAGTGGTTGCCCGGGCTAACCGCGATGACTCTTTATTTATGCTTTGGTGGATCATCAGGACCAAGGTCGCCACTGACCTGTTCCTGTGTCTATCAGGCCCAAAACGCTGGTGGCAGGATTTCGACGGGGCGGTATTCCTGCGTTAGTGCAGCGAAGATGCCAGTTCGCCAGTGAGGTGATCGGTGTCGCCGTTGATCCGCAGGCGCCAAGCCCCTTGGCGATCGCGTCCCAAGCGGACAATGCCGCAGAGGGCGTCTTCGATCGGATAGGGCGGATCGAGCAGGGCGCTGGCCATGCCCGTCACGGTGATACCGTGACCGACGACCAAGATTCTGCCGGAGAATTCGCCGATCAAGCACGCGACCGTCCGGGCCAGGCGCTCGTGGACCTGTTCCCTGGTCTCCGGCCAGACCGGCTCGATTCGCGAAACATAGCTGGTGTCGACTTGGGAGAACTCTGATGCCAGTTCTGCCGTCGTGAGTAGCGGCGGCGGTTGGCGAATGCCGTCGCGATCCAGCCATTCCATGGCGCCATGCTCTATCTTAATCGCAAGGCCACTGTGACGGGCGATGGCCGCCGCTGTCTGGACTGCACGCAGGAAGGGGGAGCAGAACAGGTGGTCGATGGACGCGCTGGCAAGACGCCGGCCCAAGGCGTCGGCTTGGGCGTGACCGAGCGCTGAGAGGGGCACCTCGGTATGATGGCAGAGTTTGGGCCGCCAGGTGGGATCAGTGTCCTGACGCTGACCATGCCGCACCAGCCATAACACTTGAGCATCGCTCGCACGCATCAAGGCTTCCTCTCGGCGAGGATACGCAGATGCCGTTCGGGGCCCGACAGGTCCACCGGCCACTCCTGGATTGTGCCATCGGAGAAGCGTACCGTAAGCCGATGCCCCCCGGCCGTTTCGCGCACCGCAAGGTTGATTGTGTCGGGACCGCGGCAGCCCGTGGCGATGTTGGCACCGATCACGCGCTGGCCGACGACGCCCTTGGCATCGCTGAGGATGATTTTCGCACCGAGCACCCCGATCCTCCCCGTCACGGTGACGCTGACGATCTTGGTCGCTTGCAGTTTCTGCTCGTGCCAGGTGGGATTCGTCCGGTCGAATCGCCTGCTCAGCACTTCATTGATCAGAAGGACCAGGCTCCCGTCGGCCATGCCAAGGAGCAGGTCGTTAGCTCCATCGCCGTCGACGTCACCTGTGGCAACACCCCATGTGGCACGAGCACTCGCCTCGCCGGGAAAGACCGCATTATCGCCCTTCCTATATTTGGTTGGAACGGTAAACGAGCCATGCCCGCGATTGATGTAGAGCATGTGCATGTTGTCCTCGCGGCTAGCGCAGTAGACGTCGACATTGCCGTCGGCATCCAAGTCCTCGGCGATGGTCGCGAGATGGGCATCGCTGCCCTCTTCGATCTCATTGCCATAGCGGGCGTAATCCCTGGCCTGACCCGCCTCATTGACCACGAACCTCATGTTGCCGTCCGTGGATACGATGAGATCACTACTAGTGGGCGTCCATAGCGGGGCGAAGCAGCCAGCCCCGGTCAGGCCAAGGGACTCGCCGCCGGTCTTGAAATTGAGGCGGGGTGAGTTGGGAAGTGGGAGGAAGGTGCCATTGGTCTGCTGGATCAGGAATCGGCCCCTGTCCACCGCGAAGAAAAGGTCTGTTCGGCCATCGCCGTCCCAGTCGCCAGCGCAGAAGAAGCCGACCTGCTTCGCCCCGCACTCCTCGCGATCAAGTCCGAGTTGGACCGTCGCATCGCTAAAAGCACCACCAGCCGCGCCGGGATTGAGGAAGGCGTGTAGACCGCCCTCCAGGCGAGCGATGAGCACATCTGGATAGCCATCTCCATTCAACTCGACAAAGGCGCTGCTCTTGATCTGCTGGGTAGCAGCCGCCGGCAGCACCTCGGACTTGTAGTAGATGCCGTCATCCATCTGCAATAAGATTTGCCTGCCCGCGAGCAAATCAGGGCGTCCATCAGCGTTCACATCGGCGATGTTGACCGAGGCGCTGGCCACCCCTTCTATCCCCAAGGCCTTGCTGCTCTCCGTGAAGACCATGGACGCTGTCTGGAGGTAGACGCGGTCACCGCCATCGGAGCAGGCGTAGAGATCGGCTTGGCCATCGCCATTGACGTCAAAAATGGCCACCCCTAGTAGGGCCTGAGGTAGCCGATCCACCACCAGATCGCTGCGGAACTGCACCGCCGACAGGGCCGGGAAGAAATAGCGGCCGGCGACGGCGTCGTCCATCATTTCCGCGAGGCGTTCGACGTGACCATTGAAGGTGCCGCCCATCTCGGAACGGGACAGGTCCGCTATCCAACGCCACTTCGGACTTGCCGGGTCGCCGCCCACCAGGATCTGAGCGGTCTTCCAGAGCCCGCCGCCGGGATAGATGAGAATGTTCTTGGCGGAGGCGCGGCCCTTGCCGCCAACGTAGGCGAGTACCTGCTCGCCAACCGAAAAAGTCGTTTCACCCAGGGTGATGTTGACCCGCTTGGCCGGGAAGTCGCCCTTGATGACGCGCATGACAGACATGGTAGCGGTGTGGTTCAGCTCATCGACCGCGTCCACCCGCAGCACCACCACCACAAGATATCGCTCCAAAATACCATCGGGTTGCAGACTGGGGTTGACGATCGCCCGGGCGGGCAACGCGATGGCCGACGCGATGAGTATGGCTAGGCATAGCAAGCGGGGCATGGTCATGCGGGCTCTATTCATGGGATGGTCGGATCCTAAGCAGGCGTGTATTGGCAGGTAGTATCCGCGCCTATTCTCCGCGGCTCCCCATCCGCAGGATCGACAAATGGTAGTTAGTTAGCGCCGAGCGGAGTATTGTCTTAGTTTGTCCCCGCTGCGTCTCTTGGGCGATGGTTGTGAAGGGGAAACATGAGTGGTAGAGTCCAAGGGTCACGGACAATTCTGAATCGCTTGCCTTGAACATCGGCGGGTCCACCGGCTGCTTGTCCCACGACTGGTAGCTGACCCCGCCCAACACTTCGGCTTTTGCACCGTTCCTTGCAATCAGATGAGTGGCGCGTCCCTCAGTCTTGAGGCCGAGAATCCACAGTTGGCCGCCATCGACATCAATCATGTCTGCCCGATATGACTCCGGATTGAACTGTCGAGCCCAGCACTTTTCACCCTTTCCGATGGCCAGAGTCGATTCGCGACTGGGAGCGAAGTTTTCGAGGAACCATGTCCCGCCCGGGTTCGCCTTCTTGGTCACGCCGACGGCCCAAAGGTCCTTCAGGACAATGGTCTTCTGGGTGTGGTTTGCGAACATCGTCACATGCGCTGGGCACTTCCAGCCGCCTAGCAGGAAGAAGCGCTCCACGACCACGACTGGCGAGGATAGATCCTCGAAAGTGAACACTGCGGCGTCCTTAAGCGTCCCGTGGGGATCATCCACCTTCACAATCGTGGCCATGGCGACGATGCGGTTGATACTGCCATGGACGCGGATGGGGCCACTGATGGTGGACTTCGAGTCGCCCGGGGGGAAGCAAATGGTCGTCTTGCCGCTGGCAGCGGCCTCATCGATGGTCGCCTGTAATGATTCCGTAATGTCGCCAGTCTTCTCGACGAAAGCCCATTTCGTGAAATCATTCTCCCACGGCACTTCCGGCGTCTCGGCGATAGGAAGGCGCAGGCTTTGGGGTTTCGCTCCGAAAAGTGACAGGCCCTCGCCTTCATGCCATTCGTCAATGGCCGCTCCGTCGTGAAGCACGCCCTTGGAATCCCTGAGCAGGTGGCCGTAGCCGGTTTGCTTCACGTCGCGCATATAAAACCGAGTGTTCTCGCTCAGGATGGCGGTGGAATCCATGCTGCCGCCGCTGAGGTCGGCTTCGATCAGCGTCATGCCATCCCATTTGTTGCGCACGGCCGTTACTTGGTTAACGCTTTTCAGGTTGCGTATGGTACAGCGCGCATTGCCGTTGAAGAAGCCGACCACGTTTTGGTTTTTGAGGGTGAGGTGCTCGAATACTAATGAGAAGCTGTTGTCCGTCTCAACCCCCGTGTCGAAGCCGATGACGGTCACCCGTTTGATCAAGCAGGGGCCGTTTTGGCTCTGACGCATGTCCAACCCGAGCTTGCCGGCTCCCTTTGGATCGCTACTGCGGAGGGTCACCCGGTCCATGGCACCGACATTATTGCTCATATAACGCAGTCCGATCGCGCCTGGATTGCCCTGGCCGACGTCCACGGTGAGGTTGCGCACATAGGTCTGCATCACGTCACCGCTGCTCTGGCCTTGGTATAGCGACAGCACGATCTTGGGTTTGTCTGAATCAGTGAAGCCCGGACAGGCATCCTGTAACTTCAACACCACGCCAGCCTCGCTTTGCCCCTGCAAGGTCACAAAACGGTCACGGGAATGGGGCTTGCCATTGAAGATGCCTACGCTGCTGCCCAATAGGTAAGTGCCATTGGGAAAGTAGAGGACACGATTGGTGCCCCTATTCTCGTCCACGGCTTTCTGCAAGGCGGGGGCGTCATCGGTTATGCCGTCGCCCTTGGCGCCATAGGCAGCTTTCACATCCACCACCCCCGCTTCCGGCGGGTAGCGGATGTCCTCGGCCAGCAACGGAGCAGACAAGCTAAAGAGGATAAGGCACGACAGCGTGAACATAGTCTTCATGGTTTTCAAGGTTCTCATGGTGTTCATGTGAGGATACAAGCATGCAGGTGTTTAGGAACGGGGGTGGTCATGGCGGATCTCGTGCGCTCGGTGGCTATTCGATTCGTCCCTCACCCGGTGCGAACATGTTCAGCTCCTTCGGAGCAGAATCCCTGACGATTAGCTTGTCTGGCGGGCCTTCGTTCTTCTCTCCAAAGGTGACGTTTTTCCACTGGCTGGCATATGTTGGATTGGCCATCATGATTCCGCCTGCCCGGACATTGCGGAATTCGACCCCGTTGAGGTCAGTCTTTCCAAGTAGCGTCATGGTAATCGTCTCCCTATGGAGATACGTATCCATGCCGTCCGGCGTGAAGTTCCGGTGCTTTTCAGCGACCCAGCGGAAGACAAGGCGGGCCGTCTTCGGATCCGCGCTGACCACCGCGATGCTACCGGTTGGGTTCAAAAATAGGCTGCTATCAGAAGGCGACGGCGAGGGAGCGACATTGGCGGGATACGGTAGATCGCCACGCACTTTGCAGCTCAATCCAATGGTCGCATCCTTGGTCAACGGACGATCGGTGGTGCCCGCCCGCAAGTTTCCTCCGATTACCCAGTCTTTGCCGACGTATTTGTCGCCAATGGTCTGCAGGATGGCGCCGGACATTAGCACCACGGAGGTACCGGGAAAGATCCGATTGGCGCCGCGGTCGCCGGATCGATACTGGGTATCCGGCCCGATGATGAGGGTACCGCTGCGGAGCCGGAGTTCGTCGTCCTGCACCCAGCGGCCCAATACTTCCACCGAGGCTTCGCCGGTCTTCGCGAAATCCGTTTTGTTGGCCAGATAGGTGGGGTTGTCTCCCATTAGGAAGGTGTTCTTGTCCCCCACGAACCTGCAACTATGGCCGAACAGCCTTCCTCCGGGCTTTAGCAGCACATTGCCGTGGATCTCTAACCCTCCGAATTTTGCATCGCAATTGGAGCCCACGGTGATGTGGCGGGCCACCAGCCCGCCGACATCTTCAGCCTTTCCTGTGCTGTAGTAATTTTTGGAATCTGGGAAGATCACATCAGTATCTTCATCCGGCCCGTCGGCAGCCGGTTTGCCGTTCTCTGTCCAGTGCTCGGCATCGCCGATGTCCTTGATGTTCATCGATCGCCAACCACCATTGACCAGGTCGCCGGTCTTGGCGAAGACCAGTACCCGGGCCGGCTTCCAGGTCTCCTTTGAATAGGCGGTCTTCGCAACGTCGGCAGGCCAGAACTCCTTGTCGGCGAAATTGGGGTTGTGCGCGGTCTGCTCGGGTTTGGCACCTCCGCCGGCGAACAGCGGGCCGCCAAGGGCCAGCAGGGCAATGACGAGGGCGATGGGGCGGACGCGGCGCGCGAGCGCAATCAGCGAGTGCAGGAAGCACGTTGGCGTTAGGGGCATTGAGGTTTCCGGGTGCGGAACGGGAGACGGCCGACTGGAGTATGCCGGTCCAGCTGTTCTTGCTTTCTGGATTCGTAAAGATAAATTTGTCGACTCCGTGCAATGCCTTTCGACGCCGTCCTGAATATGAAGACCAGCAAAGCCCGCAGTCGCCGCCGTCATGTCTGCGTTCTTTACGCTGAAGGCCAAGGCCGTGCAATCGCCGGGTCTGCTGCTGCTGCCGACCCAAGCGGTAAAGGCACCGGGCTCGACCACACGCTTGCCGTCGACGCCGACAATGGCGAGGCGCTCGTAGGGGATCTCGATGCGCACCCGCTGAGAGATGCCTGGGGTCAGTGCAACCCTCTGGTAGCCAGCCAGCCAACGTGCAGGCCGGGTGACATTGGCGAGATCGTCACCGACATATACCTGTACCACTTCATCCACGGGAAGCGAACCGTCGAGGCGAAGGTCTAGTTCCACCACCAGCGCTTCGCCAGCCACCAGCACCGGGTTGGACAGGGCGGCGCCCGTGTAGGTCACGCTCCCATAGTGACGTCCCTGGCCAAACGAATAGAGCGCCTCCTTTGTGTCGATGCCGAGGTCGTTGTAATGCTGCGGCCCATGCCAACCGGGGAACTGGTTGTAGGTAACCGGCAACTGGCCGACATGGTGTGCCCAACTCGCGGTCAGGCGTCCGCTGAAATCACGCTCGCCAAAAAGGAGCTTGACAAGTGCCGGTCCGCCGCGACCTCCGGGGTTGAAGGCGGCGATGAGGGCACCGCTGTTGTGGGCCAGCCACGGCTCTATCGGCGGCTTGGAGGCCATCACGATCACCACCAGCGGTTTGCCCACGGCTAGGGCGGCCTCCAGCAACTCCTTTTGGCGACCCAGCAGGTCCATACGGGCGCGGTCACGCTCCTCACCGCGAAAATGTTCGCTGTCGCCCACCACGGCGACAATTAGGTCTGCATGCTTACAGCAGTGCACGGCCGCGTCAATGTCATCGGCATCGCTGCGCCTCAGACCGCAGCCCGCATGGTGGACAATGGTTCGTCCGGTGGCTGCCGCGTGGGCCCGCAGAGCTTGGAGCACCGTGATGCATTGCGTGCCGTTGCGGTTGTGAGCGTCGAAGGCGGGATTGCCAGCGTTGGTCCAACAGCCCAGATGGGGATCGGGGTCTTCGGCGTTGGGGCCAATTACCGCGATGGTCCGCACTTCCGGGCCGATGGGCAGGGTCTGACGGTGATTCTCCAGCAGCACGGCCGACTGGAGGGCTGCCTCCTCGGCCACCGCTTGGTGTTCAGCGCACCCCCAAGTCGCCTCCGCCGCCGGATCGGGCATGGCCAAGCCGTCGAAGAGACCCATGCGGAATTTCACGGACAGTATCCGCCGCACCGCCTCATCGAGTACCTCCATTCTCAACCGTCCGGCCTTGACTGCGGCCAGTACCGCCTCGTAGGCACCGTAGACATTGAAGGTCATCTCATTGCCGGCGTCAAGGCAGCGTGGCACGGCCTCCTCTAGATCTGCGGCAACGCGTTGCGAACGCATATCGCCGGTGGCCACCATGTTCTGGGCGTTATTCCAATCCGACATGACGAAGCCATCGAAACCGAGCTCTTCACGCAGGATGCCGGTGAGCAACCGCTTGTTGGCTGAGCACGGCACGCCGTCCCAAGCATGGTAGCCGGCCATGATCGCAATCGCCCCGGCTTGCAACACCGCTACATAGGGTGGTAAGTGATTCCAGCGCAGGGCACGTTCTGAGAGCTGGCAGTCGAGGCCGTCCCGGGAGCCGATGGTCTCGGAATAGCCCATGAAATGCTTGGGGCAGGCAATGACACCGGTGGGCCGGTGAGGCTCATCGCCCTGCACTCCGCGTATCACTGCGGCGCCGAACTCGCCCACCAGGAAGGGATCCTCGCCGTAGGTCTCATCGACACGACCCCAGCGTAGATCCCGCACCACATCAAGGTCCGGACCGCCGTCAGTAATATTCACGCCAGAACCGCGCATCTCCCGAGCGGTGATGACCGCAGCCTGCCGGACCAGTTCGGGGTTCCACGAGCAGGACATGGCGAAGGAACTGGGGAAGACCGTCGTGGTCAGCGGGAAGGCGTGGCCATGGGGGCAGTCGAGGACGAAGAAGAAAGGGATTCCCAGACGATTACCCAAGCCCAGCTCGCGCTGCAGGCGGGCAATGAGCGCAGGGTCGTAGATGTTGAAGAGCGCGCCGGGGCCGCGCTCCGCGAACCAGGCATCATCCCGTTCGCGAGCATCACAGAGGCAGGTCTGGCCGACCTTCTCCTCCAAGGTCATGCGCGACAGGAGATCGGCAACGCGTTGGGCGGCGGTTTGGGAGCGATCCTGATAGGGAAATACGGTCATGTAAGGTTCCTTGCATTCGCCTAGCGGTTCAATTCGACGATGAAGACTGGAGTATCGTCAGTAATGGTGATAACTCCATCATTGCCGACCGTTCCGTTACCGATTTCCCGCATGTGGTAGTCGCGCAGGATGTAACGCATGCCAGCGAGGGCGGGACATTCCACCACGCAGCCGACCCGGGCGACCAGTACCGGCAAGGTACCGCGATTCTTAACTTCAGCGCCTCTGTACTCCGGCAGAGGTCGTTTGTCGGTGTCGAGTTCGTAGCCAGTATTGAAACTGGTGCTCACCGCCGAGAGTACCGCCCGTTTTGTGACTCCCAGTGCTTGACCATCGCAACTGGCCAAAGTGATCGCAACGTACAACTCATCCTTGGCCACCGGATAGGGCATGCCGTCGGGATTCTTCACCGTAATATTCTTTATCACGGCGCCACTGTTGAAGCGTATCTCGGGCAGTGCTTCATTAGCGACAAATCCGGTGTAAGCCATAGCGGCCGCAGCATCGAGTTTGAGATGGCCACGCTGCCAGTCGTATTCGATCTCAGGCGTGGGGCGGATCGGGTTGGACTCCAAAACACGGGGTTTGAAGGACTCGCCGATGACAATACCGCCTTGGTCCCTCAGTTGTTCCCACAGCTTCTTGTCACCCTTGAATATCGGATCTTCGGATCGGTCGTCGAGCGACGGATCGATGTGGATGCGCACGCCATGGCGGTAAGTCGTGGGCAGCATCTGTTCCCCCAGCTTTCCGTACGACTTGCCGTAGTCCATGCTCACTGGATCGTAAAGGGCCTTGCGGCCGTAAACGAAAGTGGTGGGTGTTGCCGCGGCCTTGATCGCACTGTTTTTGAATATCTCCGCAGCCGCACGCATGACGGAGTTCTGTACTTCGTCATTCTTGTAATGAAGGTTATGTGAGTGGCCGACCTCAACTGTGCCTTCGAACGGCAGCTTCTTTGATGAGTCATCGCCACCGCCGTAGTCATGCCAGTTGACAATGTCCCAATCCTGTATCGCGCCGAGCGCAGCTACTCGCAGTGGATATTCAGCTCTGTACTTGGTGCGGTTGTCAATCTGATTTTCATAAACGAAGTAGGGCTTGCCCTGGACCTTGCCGTGCTCAACCCAGGGCACATCCCAGGCAAGAGTGGGCAATTGCTCTAAACCGCTCATGAACGGGAACCGACGGTGCTCCGGATCATGGGCCATGCCCTTGATGTAGGTGCAGTGACTGACCGCATCTGCCTGCTCATGGATGTATTGGGACTGTATCTCGTAACCGATGCCGCAATCAAATATCAGTGGCGAAAGGGAAGCGGAGCGGCCCCACGTTTTGACGGCTTGACGTTCACGCCTTTTGTGCTCGACGATCATGGTGACAAAGAACTCGCAGACATCGGCCCCACGCTGTCTCGTGAAATCGTCACGGGAGAACTGCTGCTTACTACCGGAAAGTTTCTTGACGGTTTCCGGATTGGGGTCGCCCACCAGCACTGCCCCGCTGGGGCCGCGCATGGGTGCGAGTTGAATGCTGCGCTCGACCAGCGACTCGCCGGGCATCAGAAAGCCCCACGCCTTGGTCAGTTCCGCATCGTTCTTGTACTTACTGGTGAGAAAGTCCAGCCAACGATTCAGCAACTGGTCACGGAAAAACTTGGGCAACTTTTGCCACTCACCGGATATGAAACGTGCAAAGGGCCACTCCTCATTTTCCAATTCCCATACCACGATCTGGGGGTCATCAGCCCAGCGCAAGCCACCTTTGTATTTGTTGGGGAAATGCGCATTGTACTTCATGCGCGCAATACCCAGAGCCTCCCAACGCGGATCGAAATACCTGACCATTTTGGCACGGATGTAGACAGGGTTGCCTTTGTTGTCGGCCACCATCTGTTTCATAGCTTGGGTCCAGGCTTGGGCCGTAGCGGGATCGTCGATAATGTTCACATCCTCCGGCCCTACCCACCCATGATTGATCGACGACATCCATATTTTAATCCCTTGTTTGTCAAGAGAAGCAAGCTGGTGAGCAATCAGATCGGATTTGGAGCCATCGCCGGGAGTGTAGTCATGGGCAAGTACAGGTCCCGAGGTTGCATCCCACAGGCGATGAAGGTTGAACCCCATATCCACCAGGCGCTGGGACATCATGTCATGGTCGCGATACGCTTTCTCTACCGCGGCCTGGCGTGCATCAGGTGTCTTGGCGTTCTTGATGGACTCCAGCATGCCCCAATGAGTCAGATAGCCGATCATGCCCCAGTATCGCACCCGTTTGCCGCCCTGCTGAAGATGGCCATCCGCTGTGGCGATGGTGTAGGCATCGGCTTGAATAGCCGCTGGGTCAACCGGGTCTGCGAGCACAGGTCCTGCTGCCATGACAACGATCGAAGCCGTGAGTAGAGTGCAAACGACCAACACGAAAGCTGAATTAGTGATATACATCAGGGAACATCTTCCTTTTCTGTTTCGCAAAGAATATTTTGGATTACTCACCCCGCTCGCCGCATATCTGAAACCAACTCGCCCCTCAAGTGTCCGGCACCACCGCTTACCCTCCGTGGGATCATTCACGTCGTATATGGAGTGCGGTTCACTTAGGCGGGTCGGCATGTAGCACAATACGACCAGGCGTGATTAGGCGCCAGGTCGCGGGAGGTAAACATTGGTTATGCTTGACGGCGTCGGGGCAACAGGAGCAACCCGCCGAGGCTCAGAAGCCCAAGTGAGGCCGGTTCTGGGACTGAGAGTGCGACAAAGCTGACCTCCGGGAAATCGAACATGCTGTTATTGTTTCCGGAGAACAGTTGAACGCTTACCGCCTTGCCAGCGTCGGCGGCCACGGCGGTATAGGTGAACGCTACTTGCTTGAGAAGACCGCCCTTACCTGGATTTAGCGCATCGCCAACGACAAAATCGCGCGTTCCGCCCGTGACCTGACTCCCGTCGAACAGCAATCGGAAGCCGCCGTTGCCGTGGTTGGCCCAGACAGACACCGTGTAGATATTACCTTCCGCAGCCAGGTGTACGGTGGTATCAGGATTGAGCAGATCGCTGGACCTGATTGAGCCAGCGCCGTGAAACTGCACAGCCTGCTTCTTACCTTGGGGCAGCACTGTGGGCGATTCTGGATAGGTCGCGGCACCATCAAACTGGTTGGAAATTCCTACGACGCCCGAGGTGAGGGTCCAGTCACTCGGCGTAGTAGCTGACCAGTTACCCGGGGTGATGAATGGATTGTTGAACTGGGCGTTGGGGACGGTCAATATGACATCCGCACTGGCCGATTCCGCCCAACCCAGCGTTGCTCCCACCACTGCCAATGCTACTGCTGTCTTAAGCGCAATCTTCATAACGATCTCCTAATATGGCGCGGTTTGTGTGCCGCTTTCCTATGTTTTCGCCGTGGAACACCCACCGGCGACCTATAACCTCGCGGGACCGCAGGTATTGCCGGCGTGAACCTTGCCCGCCACCACGAAGGGCTGTAGGGGTTGGCCCGGCCGCGACAATTGGTTGAGCAACATCTCCACTGCCTTGCGCCCCAGTTCCTCTTCCGGCAGGACCAGCGTGTCGAAGTGGGCATCGACGTAGGACAAGGGCTGCTCGTGATAGACAATTAGGGACAAGTCCCGCCCGATCTTCAGATTCAGCCGACGGGCAGCTTCGTAGATCGGCCAGAGTTCCCCGTCAGCGTAAACCACCACGGCGGTAGGTCGGTCCGGAGACGCCAGCCAGGAATGGGCGAAGGCCATGAAGTCCTCAACGCTGGCATCGTCCATTTGCAGTAGTCGCGGGGTCAACCCCGCCGCCTGCATGGATTTGGCGTACCCGCTATGGCGATCCACCGCGCTGTAATGGTCCCACCCGCCGAAGCGGGCGAATCCGATCCGACGATGCCCGAGTTCAATCAGGTACTCGGTGGCGAGGTATCCCCCGGCGATGTCGTCGGGATAGACGCAGTTGGCAGAGTGTTTAGAGTTGATCCAGACCGCTGGCAGACCGTACGCCCGCACCAGTTCGATCAGATGCGGAGGGATGAAGTTGTTGTAATTGATGAGCAGGCCGTCAGCAAACCATTGCTGCAAAATATGTGACACGAAGCCGTCATCTACCAAGGCTTGGTCGGGCAGTTTGGCGATGCACATTCGCAGGTTCCGCTCCGCCAGAGCATCGAAGATGCCGTCAAGGAGACGTTGCGGAAGAATGCTGCGCAGTTCAATTGTACTGAGGAGAAGGGCAATGGCGTCAAAGCGACCCAGGGAAGTGGCGCGCGCGGCCGAATTGGGACGGTAGTTCAGGTCGCGCGCCAGTTGGAGCACTCGGGCACGGGTCTGGGCGTTGTAGGGGCCCCCCTTGTTATTGAGGATCTGGCTGACCGTAGGCTTGGAAAGCTGGCTTTTTAGTGCGATATCCTGAATCGTCACGCCCATAGGACACCTCGCCTTATCTAAGCGATTTGAATCGTACATCAAACCGGTTGGATACGCAAGCGAAATTGAATATTTTTTACTTTAGTTGGGGAATTGGTCCTCACGCGTACGACGAATTTCGGCCGCCATGGACGCCCGTTCAAGTTGTGGCCGCACGGGTACCCAAAAGTCGGCGACCTGCTCGAATGCCACCTCATAGTCCAAGACGTGGATCAATGATCAAAAAAGCGCCGAGGCGCTAAGACCAATGACACTCCGGAAGGGGCGAATGGTCAGTTTGTCGGCCAATTGGAGAAGAGGTAATATGCTAGGTAGAGCGCTCTATCTGATCCGCACCCCGCAACAGGGACTAACTATGGCCGCCACGGGCACGCCTCGATTCAACGTCCTGCACATTATCTCCGACCAGCACCAGGCCGAAGCGGCGGGGTATGAGGGCCATCGTCAAGCCATCACGCCCAATCTCGATCGCTTAGCTGCCGAGGGGGTGCGGTTTCGCAATGCCTATACGAACAACCCGATCTGCACGCCGTCGCGCGTGACCGTGCTATCAGGCCGATACTGCCACAACCATGGCTACTTCGGCCTAAACGGCCCGACCCCACCCGCAGACCTTCCGGATTTCCTCAGCCACTTCGGTAAGCAAGGCTATCACACTGCTGCGGTGGGCAAGCTGCACCTGCCCAACAAGCCACACCACTGGCTGGCCAACCGCGTGGGTTACCACGCTGAGTACACCAGCGACTGGAACCCGCATTGCGAGTACGTCCAATGGGCCGCATCGCAGGGATTCAAGCACGAGATCGGCTTCGGTAGGATCCCCGATATCGAAGGCCGCCAACAGAACGAAGCCCGCCCGTCCAAGTTCACTTATCGCCAAACGGTTGAGGGGTTCACCAACGAAAAGGCGATGGGGTTCATCTCCGCGTGCGGCAATCGGCCTTGGGCGATGCAGGTCAGCTACTTCCGCCCCCACCAGTGCTATACCCCACCGCAGGAGTTTTGGGACCTTTACGACGACGACCTGGAACTACCGCAGGGCTGGAACGATCATGACCTGTCACACCGTCCGCCGAACTTTGCGGCGTTTGCCAAGACCTGGCGAGAGGCTGAGGGTCATTATGAGCCTCGCGATCCCGAGTCACGGTACCGGCGCGTGTGGCGCGGGTCTCTCGCATGCATCAGCATGATCGGACATCAGCGGCTTGCTCGCTGGCGGATCAGTACCTGTCCGCGACGTTGCGGTCACCGAGCATGTCTGGTCCAAGAGCATCCGCTGGGCCAACTGGCGGTTCGTCCACTATCAGCGTGAGATGTACGACGGGCAGGACGTTGGCGAGTTGTACGACATCGAGGCTGACCGCTACGAGCAGACCAACCTCTCGACAGCCCGGACCACCAGGACGTGGTGGCCGAGTGCCGCCGCCGGGTGCTCGAATGGCTGATCCGCACAACTCAGGCGGTGACGACGCCTCAGCCGATCCCGCCCCGCGGCTTGCACGAGCCATTGAGCCAAGAACAGGCGGCGCGATTTGGCCCGCCCTGGCGAGGGGGTTTGGGCCAAATCAACTACACCTAGATATTTTCTGGATTTCTCTTGACAGCCAGACGGTTTGCGCGTTAGTATGCCAGAATGATATAGCGCACTACCAAGGTGGTATTACGCTCAACTGAGGACGCAGAGATGGCCGCTACACTTCAGGACATCGCCGTCAGAGTGGGTTTGAGTCCCCAGGCCGTCAGCCAGGCCATAAACGGTACTGGTCGGCTGCGACCAGCGACCCGCCAGCACGTCCTCGTCGCGGCCCAGGAACTCGGGTATCGGCCCAACTCCGCCGCCCGCGCCACCGCCAGCGGCCGGTTCAGATGCCTGGCCCTGTTGGTCGGCATGGAATCAATGCGCAGCAAGGTCTTCCCCGGGCTGCTGGCCGGTATCCACGAAGGACTGGCCAGAGATCGGCTCAACCTCATGCTCGTACGTATGCCTGACGAGTTGCTTACCGACTCGACGGTCATGCCGCGGGCGCTTACGGAAGCGGCCAGCGATGGGTTCCTGGTCGACTACACCCACGGCATCCCCGTGGGCATGAAGCGGTTGATTGACGACTTCGCCATCCCTGCAATCTGGATCAACTCCAAGCAGGACCACGACTGCGTGCGGCCCGATGACTTCGGCGCAGCGCGGGCCGCCACTGAGGACCTGCTCAAGCTGGGCCACCGTCGCATCGCCTTTGCCCACTACAGTGTCGGCCCGGCCTTTCCCAACCCGCACTACAGCGTCGCCGACCGCCGCGAGGGCTATGAGATCGCCATGCGTGCCGCCGGGCTCGAGCCGCGCGTCATCATGGCCACCGAGGGCTTCGACGTGCCGGCGACCGAGCGTGTGCAGTACACGCGCCAGTGGCTGGACAGCCCCGACCGGCCCACCGCGGTGGTCTGCTACGGGTCGAGCGAAGCCCAGCCCGTCTTCTATGTCGGCGCGATCATGGGCCTGAGCATTCCCGGCGACCTGTCGATCGTCACGTTCGGCAATTCGCCCATTAAGTGGTTCGGCCCCGAGATCACGATTTGGCTCAACCCCGACCACGCGGTCGGCCGAGAGGCGACGACCATGCTGCTGCAGAAAATCCGCCGCCCCGACCACAAACGGGAAACCCGCATCGTGCCTTTTGAACTTTACGAACACGGCGTCACGTGTGCGCCGCCGGCCAAATCGACTGATATCAAGTCACCCATTTAAAAGGAGACCCTAGTGAGCATGTCCGCACAATGTCGAACTATTGAGACTCGTAACAAGCAAAACCTTTTTAACTCTCATTCGGAGGATCCTGTCATGACCACACGCAGCATACAAACAATGTTCATCGTTACCGCCGTAGCCACCCTGTTGATGGCGACACGCAGACCCGCGCGGACCTGATTCTGCACGAGCCGTTTGATTACACGTCGAGTACTATCAATGGACAGAACGGCGGAATCGGCTTCTCGGGGGCTTGGACTCTGGCGGGATTGAACAGTTGGCGAGTGCAGCCCGGGCTGACGTACGCCGGTATTACATCCAGTGGCAGTGCAGCGGACGCCACGCGTAACGTGCGACACGAAGAGTCCAGAACCTTTGATGTCAGCGGCCTCACTGGCGATGGAAGTGAGCTATGGTTCTCAGCCCTCTATACGGTCACCGACGGTGGCTCGGGCAATACCGCAAGTCTCAGTATCCTTGGCGGCAAAGACAGCTGGGGTATCCACTTCAATAACACGAATTTCGCGGCGATGGCCAACGGCCAGGTCGGGAATCTCATCAACTCCGGTACGCGGGACGAGACGCAACTCGTGGTCGGCAAGATCACGTTCTCTGATGCCGGCAACGACACCGTGGCCATCTGGTTGAACGACAAGACGGCCTCCGGCACCGCTCACTCGTCCGTGTCGGGCGATTTCGCCAGCCCCACGGGCTTGGTCTATCTGAACGGCTTCACTTCGGCCTTCGACTGGAAGGTTGACGAACTACGCCTGGGCACGACGCTCGCAGACGTCACGCCGGCACCGATTCCCGAACCCGCCTCGCTGGCATTGCTGGGGTTGGGCGTGGCCCTGATGCTGCCGCGCCGTCGGGGGCACTGAGACCTTGCCATACGGTCGGCAGAGCCTGATCGCTCTGGCGGCTCTTGGCGGGCTGCTGCGAAGCGATTGCCGACGGGACCTCCCGGGTCAGACAGGGCAGATACCATGACACGCAAGGCGTTTACCTTAATTGAGCTTCTGGTCGTTATCAGCATCGTCGCGCTGCTCATCGCCCTGCTGCTGCCGGCGCTGCAGGGCGCGCGTGAATCAGCCAGGGCAGTCGTCTGCGCCTCGAATCTCAAGCAGATCGGCACGGCCATTCAGTTCTATGTCACCGACGAGGTTGACCTTCTGCCTAACCGCGAAGGCCCCTACGACCCCGCAAAGTTTGTCAAGATCAATTGGCTCTATGAGCGGCTCCATACCGAGTTGGCCGCTCCTGGGTACCTGCCCGGCGAAGTCTTCAACAGCGGCAGGAATGTCAGCGATGCCACCGGCGTCAACCGATGTCCCTCTGACCTCACTCTGGGGCCCGACATGATCGTTACCGGCGCCTACGACGGTGACAGCTACCTGGCCAACACCACAGTCCTGCCCCAGAACGGTAATTACTACGGCGCCGAGCCCATCGGCTCCTTCCGCTTTGACCGTTACAAGAACCCAAGCACCAAGCTCACGCTCACTGAACGCCACGGCGGGAACCCCTCGGGGTTCAAAATTCACACCGTGGGCATTGCCGGCAACAACGCCCCGGTCAACACGCAGCGAGTCATTGACTACACAGTGGGCCGACATGGCAACGACGGCGGCGGCACCGATCCATTGGGTTTTAGTAACGTTCATGGCACCGCCAATGTGTTGTTTCTCGACAGCCACGTGGCACGCATGACCTACGATGAAATTGTTGAGCCCGCCCGGCGTCGGCAGGCGGGAACAGCCCCGTTTGATCCGGAAAACCTCTGGGGAGAGGTCCCGCAGTAGCCACCGCCCATGTCTGCCTTGATTTTGCCCACAGGGCTCGTCATGTGCCGCCGACCGCGCCACTGACCTTCCCGATGACAGTGCTGGCGAACAGGGTGACTGCCTTCACTACCGACAGTTCCACACCCGCGCACGGAACAGTTCCGATCTGACCCAACTAACGCTTTGTCGAGACTGTTACACCCATGATTATCAAAACATTCGGCAGCCAGATTCACGCAGCCCTCTGCCTCCTTCTGTTGTCTCTCCTGGTCACAACGGCTCACGCCTATGACATGGTGTTTCCCCAGGGGCTCACACTTCAACAGGGCTTTGCCAACGTCCGCGACTTCGGTGCCAAGGGTGACGGGCAGACCGATGACACGCAGGCGTTCAACGACGCGATGCAAGCGTTTGACACGACCGGCTATCGAATGGTTTATGTCCCACAGGGCACCTACCTGATCTCGAACACCATCTACGGCAAGATCAAGGGCGGTACGTGGATGTCGCGGGTCCACCTTGTCGGGCAAAATCGCGACAAAACGATCATTAAACTAAAGGACAACGCGGCCGGCTTCGGTGATGCCAACTCGCCCCAGCCGATGTACATGACAGGCAGCCACCACGTGAAGGACAAGCATGGGGCTGGAAATACAGCCTTTCGTAACTCAGTCATTAACTTGACGCTGGATTTGGGCGCGGGAAATCCGGGAGCGGTGGGCGTCGATTATCTGGTCAGCAATACCGGTTCGATTCGTGATGTGACGATCCGGGCTCCCGAAGGATCGGGCTACTGCGCGATTCAGATGGAACGTAACTGGCCCGGACCGGGGCTGATCAAGAATGTCACGTTGGTTGGCAGTGACTACGGTATTCGCATCGCCTCGCACCAGTATTCGATAACGGTGGACAACGTCACCTTCCACCGTCAGCGCGTGGCGGGCGTGCACAACACAGACAATCAGATCTACATGCGGCGGATTCGCAGCGAAAATACTGTGCCGTTCTACGTCGCACAGAGTCAGCGATCAGGTTTGTTATTAATGGACAGCGAACTGCGCGGCGGCAACGCGGCCCACGACGCCATCGTTCTACAGAACAAAGGCAATATATATCTGCGAAACGTCACTTCCGACGGATATCATGCTGTGGTGGCTGGTCAAGGCGGTCGGATTAGCGAATGGTTCACGGGGCAACCCACCCACGTTTTCGACAGCCCCAAGGCATCGCTGGGCCTACCGGTCAAAGAGATTCCCGAAGCCATCTTTCCAACCGATGCATCTCAGTGGGCCAACGTCCAGGATTACGGCGCGACATCATCACCGCCCGCCAGCTCGGACGATACCGAGGCCCTTCAAAAAGCCTTCGACTCCGGTAAATCCTTCATCCTGATTCCCAGAGGTAAGTATCAGGTCAACCAACAGCTCGTGGTGCGCGGCAACGTCCAAATGATCTACGCCATCGGCGGAGCTTCGATCAATATGACCGGGGACAACGTGAACACGCCGCCACTACGGATCGATGATGTCGAAGGTGACATCATCCATATATTCAACCTTTATGGAAGTTCCGGCCAGTGGGGTGAACCCTGGGTGGTGGGCAACACCCGCAAGACCCTTGTTTTCAGGCATGGCCAGCCACAGTACACCAATACAAGTCGAGCGACGGGCGAAGTGTTTTTCGAGGATGTCGGCGGAATGCTTCGTATGCAACATCCGCAGAGCGTCTGGGCTGTGCAGTACAACCCCGAGTTTTCTCGGCCATTGGTTGCCATGGAGCGAGGCGGCAGCATTTGGATATTCGGAATGAAAATCGAGATGGGCGTAGGCCGAAATGCCAATGCGAATGTCGGGCACCGTAATGTGATCAACAATCGCGGCGGAGCGCTGGAGATTCTGGGCATGTACATGATGTTCCTGAGCGAGAACATTCCCGCCACGTGGACGGACATCGGCCCCTTCGCCACCAACGAGGATGGACAACTGAGCATCGCCCTGTTGAGGTCGTTCGGGGCGGAGTATCCAGTCACTGTCAAAGAACGCCGTGGCGGCGATTGGCGTGACGCCAAATTCGGCACCACGTCGCTTTACACCGGATTCACCAAATGAAACAGTTGCTTCTGACAACGCGGTTGTTCCTGCTGGCCGTTGTTGCCCTGCTAAGATTGCCCACAGCGACGCGGGCGATGGACGGGTATTTGGTCGCCGCCGATAGTGCTGCGGTGCTCTTACGTCCCGGACGCTATCAGCGAAGGTAACACGATCTTCGTCTGGCTGGCCGCGAGGCCGCGGCCGTGCTGGCGTCAGTTTGTCACGAGAATGCCTCGTTCGAGCATCTGGAGTGAGACAACTCCCTGAACCTCGCCGTGGATGCAGGCGACGTACTTCAAACGACCTGGATCATCGGCGTTTTCATCCTTGGGAGGTCCAGTAACTTCAGAACACGTCTGTTCGCCAATGTCCACAATCCGATGATCCACCATCGCACGCTGTTGGTCTGACTGGCTGCTGGTGCGGCATCAGTCTTGTGTGATCTCGTTGGGTTTCTCATCCACGCCACCTTCGGAGCGACCCTCAAGTCGGGCCAAGTGCACCAATCCCAAGCTTGAGTTGTGGTCGGGGTGGCCGATCTGTCGCTTAAGCGACTTTGGGACCATGCCGATGCGGTTTTAACCATCGTCGGCTGCACTTCCGTTTGGCGCGGACCGCCGCGCCTGCGACAATTTCGACATGAAGATCACCCAAATCGAAACGCTGCACGTTCGCCCGCGCTGGTTGCTTCTCAAGGTGCATACGGACAAGGGCATCGTCGGCCTGGGCGATGCCACGCTCGAGGGGCGTGCTCGCACCGTCGCCACCTGCGTTCACGAATACGAACGCATGCTCGTGGGACAGGATCCGCGGCGAATCGAGCGGCTCTGGCAGATGATGTACCGCCAGACTTTCTACCGTGGCGGACCGATCCTATGCAGCGCCATCAGCGGCATCGAACAGGCGCTATGGGACATTCTGGGCAAGTCGCTGGGCGTGCCCGTGCATCAACTGCTGGGCGGTGCAGTGCGTGATCGCATCCGCCTCTACGGCTGGACGGGCGGCAAGCGAACGGGCAACTACATCGAGGACTTCCTACACCATATCGGGGCTCGGGAGTTCACGGCGTACAAGTTCTGTCCGGTGGAAGCCTGTCGGCATATCGAGTCGCCCGCCACCATGCAGAATGCCGTGGACATGGTCACGGCCGCCCGCAGTGCGGCCGGCGCCAACATTGATCTGGCGGTGGACATGCACGGCCGAACCAGCCCGGCGCTGTCGCGGCGGCTGGCGCAGAAACTCGAGCACTTGGACCTGATGTTCATCGAGGAGCCGGTGCTTCCCGGCGATATTGCGGCCCTCAAGGCGCTTTCGGCGGCGAGTGCCACGCCCATCGCCACCGGCGAGCGTCTATTTACGCGCAGCCAGTTCCAGGAGATTATCGAGCAGGAGGCCGTAGCCGTCATTCAGCCCGACCTCTCGCATGTGGGCGGCATCTTCGAGGCGCGCAAGATCGCCGCCGCCGCTGAGACCCGTAACATCGCCGTGGCCCCCCATTGCCCCTTAAGTGCTGTGTCGCTGGCGGCCTGCCTCCAACTCGACGCCTGCACACCCAACTTCCTCATCCAGGAGCACGTGACGCTGGGCGCCGACTATCTGCGACAGCCATTCGTGGTCAGGGACGGCTATATCGATGTACCCACCGGCCCGGGTCTGGGCGTCGAACTCGACGACGAAAAGGTCACCGCAGGCCTTTTCGATGGAGACTGGGACACGCCCACCTACTGGCTCCAAGACGGCAGCGTGGCTGAGTGGTAGGGCATTGCGACGACGACTCTGCTTGCCTGCCTGGCTCACCGTAGACTTGCGGGACCACCAGCGCGTGGGCCGCAGATGTGGCTGCCGCAGATGTGTCTCATGCCCAGGCCTGCCTACTTGGCTAACTCTAGTTTCATGGTCGCTGGGTCGAGGATGAATCGCAGGTTGTTGGTTTGATCCGACGCCACGCTGAAGGTCGTCTCCGTGGTGCGTTCATTGGGCAAGCGCAGGGTCAACCTATAGGCGCCGTGGAAGCCGCGGAAGCTGGTCGTGCCGTCCAGGCCCAGGTTGCCCATGACGTGGGTGTGCCAGGTTTCTTTGATGAGTTCGCGCAGGGCGTAAAAGGCGGGCTTGGGCTGGTACTCCCTATCGAGCAGACCGGACTCGGGCATCCATGAACTCGGACCAATAAGCCACATATTCAGCACATCGGCGGCCGGGTGACTGAAAACGATCGTGTAGAACCGCCGGTAGTATGCCGCTTGCTCCTCGTCCGTCCATTTTGCTTCCTGGCGCAGCGGGCCGAGCATGGGCTTGTCCAGCGGCATGCCGAACTCGGTGATGTGTAGCTTCACGTCCTCGGCGGCAAAGGCGTCGAGGCACTTGTAGATGTCGGTGGCCGACGCCCAGAGGCCAAAGGGTCGATGAGCGTGGAAACCAAAATAGTCCAGCTTCACGCCCTGTTGCTTGAGCCACCTGACCTCCTCCAAGCCGCGCAGTAGATCGCGGTCCGCCGGCTGTCGCCCGCGACGGTTCGCGTCGGGATAGAAACGGGCGCAGTCGGCGATGCCCAGCTTCGCCTGCGGGGCAATCTGGCGGATCATGTTGAACACCGCTGGCGACTGGCGGATCAGGATTTTCTCATTGACTACCTGGAAGTACTTGATGCGGTCGGCGTACCTCTCCACCAAAGCTTGCGCATGCTCCTCAAAACGAGCAGCCTGCTCCTGCTCCGGCCGGCGCCGCAACCAGCCCGGAAGGTAGCCGCTGAGGAAGTGAAATTCCATCGTCACCTGATGGTCCGCACACCATTGCACGTATTGATCCAGTTCCGAGTAGTCGCGCTGCCCCTCCACCGCTTCGATATGCATCCACTTGGAACTGAAGGGGATCATCGAGAAGTTGAAAACCTCTTTAAAGCGATCCAACTCGACGGACGTGACCGGAGGCGGCATGTAATCGCCCATGGACGGGCTGGTCTTGGGAGCGAAGAAGGGCAACGAACAGCCAAACCCGAATTCATGCCGCAGGTGCACGATGTCGAACTCGGCGTCGTTGATGGGTCGGCCCGTGGTGTCGAGCACCTGGATGCGTGCCTCGCTCTTGCGGTACTTCTCAATGTTGGGCAACACCGTTTCACGGATAAAGCGATCGTCTGCCGCCAGGGGATCTTCATCGGGATCAATCACCGGCTCGGGGATGCGTGGCTCGTAGATGGTCCAATCGGCGTTGGTGAAAACCTGAACCAATTGGCGTTGCCCGTGGGTCGGCAATACCACGTGCGTGGCACCATAGTGCTTGACCACGTCGATGATGGTCTGGTCGTCGCTGGTACCCAGCGGCTTACCACGCGACAGCAGCGTCGTCCCCGCCGAGTCGAGCACCTGCCCGCGTTGTAGTTCGTTCATGCGTTGCCACCATGTCGTGGCGAAGGCGGCAGAAAAGTAGAGCTGCGTGCCGTCTCGCCATTCGCCGACCACGCTACGTTGCGAGCCGATGCGGAAGCCGCCGGGCGCTATCGGGGTGAGAAAGACCGCATCAATGGGCGTATGGCGACGTGCCCAGGCCTGCACCTGATCCCAACTGTCGGGCGTGGCGGTCGTCCATTGTGGCAACAGCACGATCAGCGACGCCAGGCACATCGGCAGTGCCGCGGCAACAATGGTCCTCCGCATCGCCACACGTGACAAAACCCCCACAAGCCAGATCGTGGCGGCCACCACAGCCAGTACGACCACCAAGCCCGCAGCCTGAGGTATGTTGGTTGCCCGGGCCAGTTCCGTCCACACCGAGCTGCCGCCAAAGCCGGGGACATCAAAATGGATGGTCTGCCACGCCGCCAAGGCTATCAGCAGCGAGGTGGCCGATGCCGCAGCCTGCCACCACGCCAGTTGTCGCAGCGCCAGGGCGATCACGGTTGCCAGCAGCAACACCCACGGAAGAAACGCCAGCAAAGGTGGGAAGCCCAGGCACGCCCCCGATGCGGCCCAGATGACTGCGTTGAGCACCGCCGCAAGCCTACTCGTCATTTTCTGAGGCACGGGCGAGGGAAGGGCTGCTGCCGGATCCTGTCCTGAGCCCTCAAAACCCCGCGTTGCCTCAGCCTTGAAGCGGGACGAGTTGGGAAGCAGGCTCCGCCCCAGGGCTCGCAGCGACTGAACCAACCCGAACCCGACCAGCACGACGGCCAATATCACCACCAGGCGTGAGGCACGGAAGAGCTGTGCCCGCACGACCAGCGGCACCGGCCAGACTTCGGTCAACAGGTAACCGGCCAGAAACATCGCTCCGGTCGCCAGCGCAACGCCCAGGAGCATGCGGCGCGTTCGGCGTGGGATCACATGGCTCATCGCCAGCAGGCCCAAGGCAACGATCATGGCAAAGCGCGGCACATCCAATGCTCCGGCCTGCCACCATGCGGAGGGGAAGCTATGGTCGGCTGAGCGGATGTGCATCAGCGACAACCACGTAGCGTCGAATTCTTGTCGATGCCGCACCATCATCGCCATCGTGGGCGACGCGAGCAGCGCGAACGCCATGAGGCCCGGGATGAACCCTTTTTCCAGCCGGCGCGGCCTGACGAGACTGTTGACAAAGCTGGCACCAAGTACCATCGCCAGCACATAGCTAGCCGTCAGGGCGTGAAGGTTGAATAGCAGGCCGGCCAGCGCCAACGCCGCGGCAACCCGCCCCCGGCCATACAGCGCCAGCACCGCCAGAGCCAGAGGAAACGTCGCCCAGGTGTGCGTGAAGCCCGCGGAGTAGAGCGTTTCGCCCGCCAAGGCGTGCAGGTGCCCCGCCAGCAGCATTAAGCCGGCAATCAATCCGGCCACCTCATCGTTGAACAACCAGCGGCCCAGCGCCGCGACGGCCAGAAACACCCCTGCTGTGGTCGCGATATGCAGCCCCAGATACAGCGAGGGAAGGTCCACATAGGCCAAAGACCACGCCAGCGCAACAAAGAAATAGCTGGGATACTCGCCTAGCGTGCCATTGACCATGGCGTCGTGCGGGTACAACGATGCGTCGTGGAGCTTCTGGAGAAAGGGAATTTGGATTGACTGGTTGCCGGTGCCCAGTTGATATCCCGCCCAAAGCATTTGTGCCAGGGCCAGTAAGACGGCGGCCTCGCCCCAGATCAAGGCACGCAGCCACGGCGACACCGGCACAGTGCCCGGCAAGTCCCGGGATGAAGATGGCGGTGCGGTTTGAGGTAGCATGCAGCTGCGGGCTTTCGGCGGTTCCGAAGAACGGGTGTTCCAGCTAACGAGTATAAGAAGCATGGCATTGCCAGACACCATTGAAAATCAGCAACCGCCTCCGCCCGGCGAGCATTGCCCGCGCACGCCCGCAGCGGCGGTGCTGCT
>JBGSTK010000195.1:0-10119 GCA_041736565.1 Phycisphaeraceae bacterium
GCCTCACGGACCCCGCTGACCCCCTGATTCCCTCGTACCTCGCAACCCCCTCCCAGTTCGGGACGACGCATGCCGCAACCTTCACAACTGACGACGCAGCCTTGGATTACCGCCCTCAAGGGCAAGTTCATCGTTTTTGACGGGCCTGATGGCAGCGGGAAGAGCACGCAGTTTCACCGCATGGTGCACTATGTTCAGCGGCAGGGGCTGATGGTCTGCGAGGTCCGCGAGCCGGGCGGCACCGCCATCGGCGAACAGGTCCGTCAGATCCTTCTCGACCCCGCCAATACTGAGGAAGTTGACCTCCGCTGCGAGATGCTGCTTTTTATGGCGAGTCGGGCCCAACTCATGGCGCAGCGGATCGCCCCGGCGTTGGAGCGTGGGCAACTCGTGCTGGCGGATAGGTTTATCAGTTCCACGCTGGCCTACCAGGGCACGGCAGGCGGGCTGGCGATCGCCGACATCATGGCGGTGGGTCGGGTGGCGTTGGGCTCGCACTGGCCGGACCTGGTGGTGGTTTTTGATGTGGATCAAGCCACGGCCGCAGGTCGGCTCAACCCGCTGTTGGACCGCATGGAATCCAAAGGTTCGACCTTCCACGGCCGGGTGCGTCAAGGCTACCTCGACCAAGCCGCCGCGGACCCTGAGCGGTATCTGGTCTTAGACGCCCGCGCCGACGCCGACACGGTTTTCGCGGAGCTATTGGCGGGGTTGGCGGCGCGGTTTTGAGGGTGGGGGGGTAGGTGGGGTAAACACAAGTTGCGAAAAAAACAGCACCCGTAATCTCGGTGCCGTTGCATCTTGAAGATAAAATCCACACGGGTCAAGCACTACGGTTCATACGGACGACAAACGTGCCCGTCGGCGCTGGCTGCCTTGGACCAATTCCAAGAGCAGGCGACAATCGATAATCCGCTTTCTTGGCGAGTCCCGCCTTCTGAAGAAGCTGCTGTACCTTCTGCACCTGCTCGATTTTCTGGGCGTCAACAGCAGGGTTCGTTGCGGCAACCCGGCGGAGATCAAGAATTGGGGCTGAGCTCATGACACGTTCCTTTTGCTGCGTCGGGAATTGCTGCGTTTTCTTGGTCGTTGGTCCATTTCGTCCTTCGAGATCGATATTGCTTTATCCCACAATCCATAGGTCTGCAGAAGGCGGAGTGATTCGCGGCCATCGATACAACAATAGCGCCGAGGGCGCGACGGCTGAACCGCAAATGCACGAAGTGTCTCACGCACCGCGGTTCCAATCTCGTGGCAGTGCTGCACGAACAGCACATCTGCTGGTTCGTGGGCGAGCCGAACTATCTGGTCATTGTTCTTGCCGAGATGCGCCAGAGTCATTGGCGTGAAACGAGCAGGTCCTTTGAGCAGGAATGCCCCCTTCAACCGCCGACCACCCAGATGAAGGTGTGGTGAGAAGAAATCTGATGCCTCGCCCCCCCAATCGTTTCCTGCTTCGCCGCCCAAAAGATGTGCCATGCATTGCTTGATGGCGCGTTCGGTTATCTCCCGCATCGGTGAACAATCGGCCGGAAGAGCTACGTTATCGACCTTCGCGAACTCGTCGAAGTCCTCGACGTAATTCTCGTAGAAATCACGACCGTGCCACATCGGATCGAAATCAAGATCAGCGCCACCGGCCTCCAGCCACGGGAAACCCATGATGAGCGGCTCAAGCTCATATACTGAGGCGGAGAGACGTCTCGCCTGACCAACAATCGAAAAGAGCTCGCCCGTGCGCAAACGTCCTCTTAGCGTGTCGCCGGAGATAAGCTTGGTCGAATAGTCAAGTCTGGCTTTGACATTGAACCGTGGGGGACCGCGCCACGCGTTACTTCCGCGATCGGTCATTTTTCTGCGACATGGGCCATACCGATCCGTCGAACAGAACATTCCCTCTTTACCGGTGGCCAGCAAATCGTGAAGCGGCGGCACTTCATAAATTCTGCACCAAGCCAGAAGCACCGCTGTGTAAATTTGATCTATACGAACCGGTCTCTGCCAGTCTGGCACGCCCGGGGGAATATCTTTGATAGAAGTGTCGACTATGTGCATTCCCCTATGACCCAGCAATGATTGGATCTTCCGATGGTGAACGAAACCCGGATCGATGGTGTGGTGGAGATTGACCGACCGCTGCGTGGGCGTAAGCCAAGTCCTGGGATCATCAAGTGAGGCAGCCATTGACCATCAAATTACCCGACTTTCCCCAATCATGCCGCGCCCCTGCCGTGACAGCCGCCGGGTCCCGCGACTTGCTGCGGTTCGGTAAAAAACCTCGCCTCACGGCAACTCCAGCGGGACGGTCAGCACCACGCGGGTGCCTTGGTCGGGTTGGCTTGTCACTTCCATCGTGCCGCCGATTTTTTTGATGCGGTGGCCGATGCTGGCGAGGCCGAAGCTGCGGGCGGAGGGGGTGGCGTCCAGGGCCAGCTTTGCTGAGCCCACGCCGTGGTCCTCGACCACGATGCGCCAGGGCGTGTGGTCGTTGCAGCAGATGCTCACCCGGGCATGCTCGGTCTTGGCGTGCTTGACGACGTTGAAGAGCAACTCGCGCACAGCGTCGTAGACCAGTCGCCGCAACGCCATCGACCCGGGGTTGCAGCCGGGCGCGATTTGCAGGTCCACCGTGACCGCCAGCGCGTAGCGCTGCTCGGTCATCTCGCCGAGCCATTCGAGGGCTTCGGGCAGCCCGCGGTGCTCGAGGATCATCGGGTGCAGGTCCCGCGCAACGTTGCGGGAAATCTCGACAGCCTCATCGAAGAGGCTCTTGACTTCTTCAATCATCTCGGGGTCCGACGTGGCCCCGCGTAAGGCCAGGTGCAGTTTCATGCGTGTGGCAACGAGAATCTGCTGAAGGTCATCGTGCAACATGGCGGCGAGGCGCTGGCGTTCACGGTGCTCCGTCTCGGTCAGGTGCAGCGTCAGTTGGCGCAGTTCCGCCTGCTGGCCTTGGACTTGCTTCTCGAGGCGCCCTTGTGTCAATGCGGTGTAGGCATGGACAGCGTGGCCGATGGCGCCGTTCATGACCGTGGCGAGAATCATGGCCTGGCGGTAGGTCAGTCGCTCGTTGAGCACCTGGCCCAGATGTTCCAGCGCCACGCCGTGGAGAATCTCGTAGTCCCGCACGAGGTCGACGATGTTCCACTTGATGTCAAACCGTTGCTCGCCGTGGTCGCGTGCGAGTTGGCTGGCGACCTGCAGAGCGTCACTGCTCTGCTTGTGGAGTTGCTGGCCCAGCGATTGAAGCATCTCGAAGAGTTCATTCATCGCAACTTCGCGCTGGTGCTGGTCGGCGTGAACCTGCTCCTCGGTGGCGCGCTCAAACCAGCGTTCCACGATCTTCCGGGCATCCTTCACAAGGATGTGGCCGATGGCACGGAACTCCTCTTCGTAGGAATGATGTCCCTGCGCGGAAACTTCTGTAGGCGCTTTCTCGGACATTGTCTGATCCTGCGGGGTGGTTCCCATAGGTTGACGTGGCACCCAACACTCTCCGCCCGCCGCTCGCGGATGGAAGACGAAGCCTGTGGATTCGGTCAGGTTATGGCGGACAGGCGCGGTTATTTTAGCAGGGTGACGGGTCGGACGGCTTAGTCGTGAATTTAGATAATCATCGCATGACTATCGACCTGATTTTTCGTGCCGCGTGTGTTTGGCTGTTGATCATCGTAGCGGAGATCATTCACGGCATGGTGCGCATGCGTTTTCTTGAGCCTCTGATTGGAGACTGGCATGCGCGACAGGTTGCAGTCTTCAGCGGATCGGCGATCGTGCTGGGGATTGCGATGCTCACCGTGGGTTGGCTTAAGCCGCCTACCGCCGCGGCTGCACTGGGCGTGGGACTGGGATGGGTGGTCGTGACCATTGCCTTTGAGCTTCTGTTTGGCCGGTATGTCGCGGGGATGAGTTGGCAACGATTGTTGGCGGACTACAACCTCGTACGTGGCGGGCTGCTGCCCATTGGATTGGTGGTGATGGGGCTTTCGCCGTGGCTTGCGCGGTGGTTGCGTGCCCTTTGATGGATGAGGGGCGTGGTCGCAGACACGCCGACGCTCTGCCGCTGCCACGCAAATACGCAGACACGCTGATGCCGCGGGCGCCTACGCCAGGCCCGCGCCGGTGTTGGCTTGGGGCGTCTGAGTCTGTGTCTCAACGGGATCGGGGAGGCCTTGGGTTCGGATGCGGCGGCCTACTTCGCGCAGTGTTGCGACATCCTCGGGGTGGATCGAGCCGTCGGGCAGTGGGCCGGTGTTGGCCAGCAGGTTGCAGTTGTTGCCCCGCGCGTAGGCCAGCGCCTGCCAGAGCGCGTCGGCGTTTTTGTGCGGCGAATCCTTGGTGTAGCCCCAACCTCGCTCCTGAAGCGTCATGCAAATCTCGTTGTGCTTGTGGCGGTTAATTTCCCAAGCGCGGCGAGCGATCTCAGCCCCCTCTGTGTTGCCCAATTGCGTCAGTCGATCAGCCATGGAATGGAAACGGAACTCAGGGGCGGCAAAATCTTCATCGCCCGTGGCACCTTGTTTAAACGCGATGAGCGCTTCGGGGCGGAGCTTGCGGATCAGCGCGTAGGTTTCCTTTACGGGGATGTCGTGCGGCCGCTGGTAGTAGCCCATGATGATGTCGAGCCAGATGCCCGCCAGCGGGTAGTCGAGTTGCGCCAGTTCGCTGATGCAGCCGTGCGACCATTCCCAGAAGTGGTGGAGTTGGTCAGGCTCGGTCAAAAGGTAGTGCGGATCGGGCGGATCGTACGCCGGCCGCGCCATGTTGAGCATGGCGTTGGTCATGGAGTAAGGGTGTCGCCAGTTGAGGACGTAGGTGAAGTAGGTGAAGAAGCCCAGGCCCTTCTTGTCGCACTGCGCGGCCAGTTCGCGCACCAGATCGCGACGGCAAGCCTGGTAGCTGTTGAACATTTCGCGCGAGGAATTCCACAGGCAAAAGCCCTCGTGGTGGCAAGAGGTGATATTGATGTACTTCATCCCCGCATCGAGGGCCAGGTCGGTGATGAAGTCCGCATCGAAGTTTCGCGGATCGAAGGTGTCGAAGAGCTTGGCATACTCAGCGACGGGAATTTTCTCGATGTGCTGAACCCATTCGTGGCGGGCCAGTTGCGAGTAGAGGCCGTAGTGCATGAACAAGCCGAAACCCGCATCGGTGAACCATTGCAGATTCGCCTGTCGCGGCGAGTGTTTCCAGGTGTCAGCGTAGGCCTGAAGGTAGCGCGGGGCGGGGGTGGGGACGGTCATGGTTGAGTCTCGCAAGGGGGTGGCGGGGGGCGCGGATATGGTGACAGATTTTCCGTGGAGCTGCATCGCGGGAGAGACTCCGCCCAATGCCATCGGACAGACAATTCCGATATACACGATCTGGGGATTGACGCTAGCTTTCCCTATCCCTTTGGTTTCACTGAACGGATAGTGGGGGTGGACATACTCGAAAGCTCGTCGTTATGCTGACGTTATGGCGAAGCTCGAGCACGGCATCCTGTGGCTGAATCTTGACGACAACACCTGGGCAATCGGCAAGAGGGCGCTTTCCAAGCACGGCTACTTCCTTCGTGTTGTCGACAGTATTGCAGCAAAGCAGGACCACAGCGAGCCAGTTTTCATCTTCACATGGGATGAGGGTCTAATAGGCATTGGGCTTGCCACTTGGGGGATCAGGCAAGGACTTAGGCAACGGCAGATTAGAATCTCGAACTTCCACGAAGTCGACATTGCTTACGACGCGTTGGAAGTCCTGTGGGATGTATCGGCGGACTTCACGCCGCCATTTTTTCGGACGGAACCTGATCGGGTCAAAGGTGCTAGAGCCGATACATTTTTGGCGCAACTGGCGGAGCTTGATCCACGTGTCAGTGAAGGCGTTGAGGCGATCACTGGATTGGTTGTCGCGGTTGAACAAAGCATTACGCGCAGCTCAGTTGACGAGATTGGGGCGTTTGAGCGAGATGCAATAGCAAGTGCGTTGGAGGTATGGGGCGGAGCTGCCGTTCGAAAGAAGGTTCTCTTGACCGCGAGCGGTAGGCCGACGGACGAAGCTGCACCATTCTTGTCTCAACTTCCTAACGCTCGCCTTCGAGAGGATGCGGCGATCGTGCAAGACCTGCATGTGTTTCCTGGAATGGAAGCGTTCCGCAGGTATGTCGTGGGTGCTGTTGAGTTTGAGGGCCATGGAGAGAAACTCACGGTTGTCAACTGCAACCGAACTCGCGCCGAAGAGAACCTCGGAGTGGATTTGATCTACTACTCGCACAAGTTCGCGTCGTTTGTCATGGTCCAATACAAAAGCCTTCGGCTTGAACGCGAGCGGAAGTACGTGTACCGCCCGCAAAGTGACGGCAGTATTGGCAAGGAGATCCATGCCATGGAGGCAGTCCGCCGACGAGCCGGTATTGAAAAGGACGATACTCTCGACGGCTTCCGCCTGTACTCCGATCCATTCTTCTTTAAGCTGTGCAAGTCCGAAGCAGTCAATCCGCTTAGCACGAAGATGAGCCATGGAATTTATGTACCACTCGCGATCTGGAGAGCCACTTGCGATCACGCCAAAGGACCACGCGGCGCAATTGCTTTGACATGGGAAAATTGCCCACGGAAGTTGTCGCGAGAAGAGTTTATTCGCGGGGTTCGCAACGGATGGTTCGGCTCCAACCGTACGGCCTCGATGGTCATCTCGGATTTGCTTAAACAGTCGCTTGAGGGGAATCGCTTAGCGATCTTCGCCGCGACGTCGGCGATCGATGTCACGCCGGAACAATCTCGCGATGAATTGGGTCGGTTCACCTCCGCGGACGATCCTTTGGCCACCAACTAATGACCTGGTGAGCCGCGTACTTCCCCAGTGTCGGCGCCCTCCCGCAGACTATTGAAGCCAATTCCACACAACCTGCCGACCGGCCCTGCCCCTCACCTCACCAACGGCAGGATCGCTTTGAACTCGGGCGCGGCGGCGTCGGCGACGATTTCGAGGATGACGGATTCCACGCTGCTGGGGATCACGCCTGCTTGCGTCATCCGCATCACAGCCGCGTCCATGTCGCTTTTGCGTCGCGAGCCGACGGCGTCGAGGGGCAGCACTGCGATGAAGCCGTGTTGGATCAGGTCGAGGCAGGTTTGCAGCACGCAGACGTGGGCTTCGATGCCGGTGACGATGACGGTGCGTATGCCACGGGTGCGGAGCGTTTCGTGGACTTGCTGGGTCAGGGCGGAGAACTGCGTTTTTTCCTGCTTCAACACCGCATCGTCGAGCAGGCGGGCGATCTGGGGGATCGTGGCCTTGAGCCCCTTGGGATATTGCTCGGTCGCGATGATGGGCAGCTTCAGAGCAGTGGCAGCGTGGAGTAACAGCTCGACCTGGCGGATGACGGCTTCACCGTTGTGCATGTGCGGCAACAGGCCACCTTGCATATCGACGACGAGGACGGCAGTGTGTCGAGCTTCAACGCGGGGTGTGGTCATGAGCGGATTCTAGCGTCGTGGCGTTAGTGCGTTGGGCCATCCCTTGATGAAGCACCCCCACCCCAACCCTCCCCCGCGCGGCGCGGGAGAGGGAGTGATGCGGGCAGTTTCGTACAATGCATTCATGCGCGTTGCGCTCTTGGCCAACACCGCCTGGCTGGATGAGGAGCTGACTAACTATCAGCATCTGGTGGTGGGGCTGTTGGGGGAGCAGGTGCTGGTGACGCCGGTGGTGCCCGAGACGTTTGCCGAGCCTGGGATACTTGCGGCGGCGGAACCGGTGACCTGGCGTGACAGTGCCTGGGCGCTGGGTCGGCGATTGGCGTTGCTGCGCCTCACGGATCAGCTTGGGCATTTGTCGGTGGACCTGATTCACGCGTTGGATGGTCGGCTGTGGGACGGCGCGGTGCGGTTGGCGTTGCGGCTCGAAACGCCGGTGGTGCTGCGTGTGGGCTCAGCGTTGGATTTGCGTGCGGTGCCGACGATGCTGCGACTGGCGGGCAATCTGCCGCTGGTGTTCACGGCTGCGACTCAACCGTTTGCCGATGCGGTGTCAGCGATGCTGCCGATGCCGGTGGGTGACGAGAGTCGGCTGACGCTGATTCCGCCGGGCGTGTACGTCGCGCCGCAGAGCGAGTTGCCCGCGATCCAGGACCAGACGCTCTGCATCGTCATCAGCGGAAGCGGCGCGATGGATGAAGCCTATCTCGCACTGCTGGCGGCACTCCGGCAAGTCATCGGCGAGCACAGCCAGGTTCAGCTTTTCTTCGACAGCCAGGGTCGTGACGACCACGCGCTTTGGCAGGCGGCGCGGGCTCATGGGTTGTTGGCGCACATGAGTATGGTGCCTCGACGACTCGGACACCGCGAACTGCTGTTGCACGCGGATGTGTTGATCCATCCCCAACCTCTCGGCCGGGCGCGTACGCTGCTGCTCCAGGCCATGGCGCGGGGGTTGCCCGTGTTAGCGCGGCGGGACCAGTGGGTCGATTACCTCATCGACGATCAGACTTGCTGGATGGTAGATCGTGACGGGCCCAACGATTGGCTGGCGTTGATTCGCCGACTAGTCGATGAACCCAAGCGGGCTCGCATTTTGGGTCACGCAGCGCGGCAATGGGTGCGTGAGCATCACAGTGCTTCCCAGCAGGTCGTCACCACGCTGAATCTTTACCGCCGACTCGTGGCTCATCCGATTAAGTTCCCCGGTTCGGCTGCGATATCGGATTGACGCACGCTTACGAGTCTCGCGCCCGTGCGTGCACGCGCTCTTGCGTTGACCGCGTCTTTGCATTTACCGGGGCAACTCGGCGATGGCTTTTTCTAAGGCCGCTAGCTGAGGATGGCGGGCATCGAGGCTGCGAAGCAGGTTGACCATGAGCTGCGCCGCGCGGCGGTTGCCAGCCTTGATATGCCACTCGGCGGCACGGACGGCCACGCGATCATCCGTCGGGTCGATGGCGATGCGTGCTTCGAAAATCTTCGCCGCCTCACCCGGCTGCCCCAGCATCGCCAGACACGTCGCCATATCATCCATTATGCTCAACTCGACCTTCTCAGCCGGTGCCAAACCCGCCAACACCTGCAGCGCTTCATCAGGGCGATTAGCACGGCGAAGCAGCGCGGACTTCTGACGAATGTAGGCGACCTGTGTTTCGCGCTTGCCCATCTCGGCGCGGTCGATGGCTTTTTGCATCTGATCCAGCGCGAGGTTGATCTGCCCTTGGCGGGCATAAACCTCGGCGAGTTGAGCGTAGGGGCGCGGGTCGTTGGTATCCAGCGCGATGGCCAGCAGCAGCACGTTGCGTGCATCGTCGGCGCGGCCTTGTTTGAGGTGAGCATCAGCCAGCAGCAAACGTGCCCGCATGTTGTGCGGCGCGGCATCGATGGCGGCCTGGAAATGCTGGTGAGCCGCGTCGAATTTTTCGAGCTTCGTCGCCACGACGCCCGCCAGCAACTGCACCTCGGGTTGAGGTGCGTGGGCTGAGAGTTCGATGATTCGCAACAACTGTGGATACGCCTTGGCCTGCTGATTGGCAAGCAGGTAAGTCTGCGCAAGCGTCATTCGGGCAGCGGTGTGGTCGGGATGACGGGCGACAAGGTCTTCCAGTTGGGGCAGGATCGTCAACTGCCCGCCGCGCTCCATGGCGGTGTTGAGCGCTTCCTGCAACTGTTGGAGTTGAGCCTCGACGGCTGCAGGATCATCGGCTGCACCGCTGCCTGCCTGACGGTTGAGCCACACGCCCGCCACCACGGCCAGCAGCGCGATGATGACCAGCGCCACGATGGCGCCACGCATGGCTCCCGCGAGGCAACGAGGATCAGGGCAGTTGTGTCGATGGGGTTTCATAGGTCCATTAAACCAGAAACGGATCGGCCTATCGTGGGGTGGGCACGCAATGTCGCGGCGTGGCGGCAAAGCCCCGGGGTGTTACACTTCGTGCATCACGCTTCTGGAGATGACTCATGCGACAACTGGTGATGACCGCGGTGGGGCCTGATCGCCCCGGGCTGGTGGGGCAACTGACCGGCACGCTGCACAAGGCTGGGGGCAACGTGGCGGACTCGCGCATGGTGAACCTGCGCGGGCAGTTTGCGCTGCTGGTGCTCGTCGAGGGCGATGAGGCGGCGCTCCCCGCCATGCGGCAGGCTTTCGAGGCTG
>JBGSTK010000216.1:0-36886 GCA_041736565.1 Phycisphaeraceae bacterium
GCTTGGCGGGGCGGTGGCGCCGGGCCAAGGCGACATGCAATTGTCCGACCTAGAACGTGCCATCGCCCGCAGCGACGCCGACGCCTCGGCTTGGTTTGCCTACGCTGCCAAGCTCCAAGGCCTCAATCACTACGACAGCGCCGCCTTGGCCTACCAGCGCGTGCTAGAACTCGAACCGTACCATCGCCAAGCCAAACTGCAGGCCGCCATCGTGCTGGCGCAATTGGGTGATGCCCCGCGCTTTTTGGCATATTTGAGTGACCTGACCCTTGCCGACCCCAAGCTTGCCGACGACATATTCCGCCGACCTGAGACGCAAGCGTATTTGGCGCAGCCCGCCTTCAGCGCAATGGCACGCGAAGCACGCAGCCAGGCAATGGACTGACGCGGACTGGACTTCCCCATGTTCGGTGGGCCCGCCTCCGGGATTGGCTAAGTCACCATCACCGGTAGTTGGTCGACGGTCAGGGTTATGCGAGCGGTTGGTGACCGCCGTCCTAGCCGCCCAACGCGGGTGCCTGCCGCGCTACTTGCCATGGACCAAAATCGAGGAAGCCCGGCGGCACAGCCGCGATCGGGAGGCCCCCGCCCTGGTGGCGATCTACGAAATATTGGCGCGATGCTCCAATTCGAGTTAATGCACCCGTGAGTCGCTATCAACAACCTATGATGGGCATGATCCGGTAAATCCATGCCGTGGCGACGCGTCCCCCATCCGGCCTTGTGGCAGAGCTGAAACCGCCGCAACCCATGAAAGGAATCGCCGTATGCCCCGTAGCCTGTCGCACGAACACACGCGCCGCGATTTTCTCATCCTGGCAGGCACCGCTGTCGTGGCAGCCGTTGCGACCAAGCGCGTTGTTGCCCAGACATCCCAGAATAAATTAACCAAGCCAAACATCCTGGTGGTTCTTGCCGATCAGTGGCGCCGCCAAGCCCTGGGGTGCAATGGTGACGACGTCGTGCGCACTCCGAACCTGGACAGGTTCGCCAAAAGCGCTGTGAGCTTTCAGCGATGCTACTCCAACAATCCCGTCTGCACGCCCGCGCGAGCCGCCTTCCAGACCAGCCGCTATCCGCACCAGACGGGCATGATCGGTAACAGCCTTTACCTGCCCAAAGAAGAAATCTGCATGGCTGAGGTTTTCCAGAAGGCCGGCTACGCAACGGGATACATCGGCAAGTGGCACCTCGATGGCTCGGCCAAGCCGGGGTTCGTCGCGCCGGAAAGGCGGCAGGGGTATACCTACTTTGAGGGCTTCAACCGCGGGCATTACTACGGCCGCCAAGACGCACAGTGGTTCACCGATGACGGGCAGGCACGCAGGGGAGACGCCTTCGAGTCAAAGCTTCAGACTGACATGGCCATCGGGTTCATGCAACAGAACTCGTCCAAGCCGTTCATGTTGTTTCTGTCGTGGGGCCCGCCGCACACGCCTTACGTACCGCCAGAAGAATTCGACAGGTACAAACCCGCCGATCTGAAGTGGCGGGCCAACGTGCCCGAGTCGTACCGCTCCAGCAGCGCCCGTCAACGCGATCTCTGTGGCTATTACGGACTGATCGAGGCGCTGGACGCCCAGTTCGGGCGCTTAATGGCCTATCTCGACGAGTCTGGCCTGGCGAAGAATACCATCGTGCTGTTCACATCGGACCACGGCGACTGCCATGGCTCGCACGGGCTGCAGTACAAGACCCATCCCGAGGAGGAGTCGCTGGGAGTCCCGATGTTGATCCGCACGCCAAACGCTGCGAAGACGGGCAAGGCGGTGCAGACGCTGGCGAGTATCATCGACTTCGCGCCCACACTGATCTCGCTGGCCGGACTGACGGTGCCGCCAAGCATGGAAGGTCATGACCTGTCGCCCGCCGTCGACGGACAGAACATGGCTAGTGACTTCGTCTATTGCGAGGGGAAGATGGCAATGGGCAAAAAGGGCGCCGCGGGGGACGACCTGGACGATGGCGGGAAATCGGACCGCCGCGAATGGCGGGCGATCGTCACTGACCGCTACAAACTCGTCGTCAGCACCAACGACGACGTGACTCGGCTGAGCGACTTGAAAGAAGACCCCTTCGAGTTAAAGAACCTCGCGGATGACCCCTCGGCAAAAACGATTCGCCACGACCTGCTGGCAAAGCTCAGAAGCCACGCCAAGGAGACGGGCGATGCATTCCCCAAGCCCTCGAGGTCCGCCCCGACGGCACCGTGATAGCGTATCTCTGACAGCGCTGTGGGATTAGGGTTGGATCGAGTGGCATCCCGGGTTCGGGAAGAGCAAAGACCCGCGCAGCTTCGGAATCACGGCGAAACAACTCGTCGCGTATCCAGACGGCTCGCCCGCCGATAGAAAAAAGAATCGTAAAAGCGATCCGATGTTTGGTGGCCTGCCGCACGCGATACTCATGTGACCGTTGACATCTTCGGACAGTCCTCCGAGCCAAGCCGACCCGGCACCAGTTGACCCAGATGCTCGGGAAGCCATCTGTATTCAGCAGCCATTGCCTCACTGCGATGCAGATATGGCGCCTGCAGTGGCCACCCTCGGGTGACAGAATCGCGCCACGTTGATCGCCATTTTCACATTCGTCCCGGTATAGTGTGGACCGTTGATCGAGGCCATCGGCATGCGCGGTTTGCCGCCCCGTCGGCCTTGAGCGTGGCGTACGTGAATCGGGAGTTTTTGATGTCAACGACTAAACTCGGGCAGGTTCCTATGTGGAAAGCGGACTGGGGCACGGCTCGTCGCCATCACATCGACTGGTGGCGACAGCAGGGGCTGGTGTTCTGGTGCACGGCGCCGGCGGATCGGCCGCATGAGGAATGGCCCGACCCGGGGTCGTTCAACTCGCTCGATGAACGATGGTACGGACCGGAGTGGCGAGTCGCCAAGCAGGCGCACCACCTGTCACGCACCTACTTCGGCGGCGACAGCTTTCCCCTCATGGCAACATGGTCCGGCGCGGGCGATCTGGCGGCCTATCTGGGCTGCGAGGTGCAACTGTCGCGCGACACGATCTGGTACGAACCAGTCGACCCTGTCCCCGACACGCTCACCATTCAGCGCGACCACCCGGTGCTACGCAAAACGCTGGCCTTGATGGACCACGCCATGAAGCAGGGCCAGGGGCGATGGTTCGTCAGTCAGCCTGACATCATTGAGAACATTGACATCCTGGCATCGCTGCGCGGGACGCAGGACCTGCTGGTTGACATGATCGATCGGCCCGAGTGGGTGCTTGACAAACTGCGGCAGATTAACGCGGCCTTTTTCGAAGTGTTTGAACTGTTGGCCCAACCGATTCGCGACGACGAGGGCGGCAACACTTTCGTCTTCAACGTCTGGGGCCCCGGCCGCACCGCCAAGGTGCAGTGCGACGCCAGCGCGATGTTCGGCCCCGATATGTTTCAACGTTTCGTCGCCCCGCTGCTCGATGAGCAATGCCGTTGGCTGGATTACGCCATGTATCACCTTGACGGGGAGGACGCGCTGGTGCATTTGGACGCGCTGCTGTCGATTCAATCGCTGCAGGCCATCGAGTGGACGCCTCGCTTTGGCTACACGGGCGAGGGCGGCGGGCATCCGAAATGGTATGACCTCTACCGCCGCATTCTCGCGGCGGGCAAAAGCGTTCAGGCGATCACGGTGGAGTATGAACAGGTGATTCCGTTGCTCGACGCGGTTGGCGGGAAGGGCCTTTTCATCACGACCTCTGCTCCGACCGAGGCTGCGGCACGGGAGTTGGAGCAGCGCGTTGAGGCCTATCGCTGACCCAAGCCGCTGGGGAGCCCAATGACAATCATTTCGGCCCAGAGCAATCGGCCAGGGAGGTTTTCGCTGGGCAGGATCTCCACGATGTTCACATCGTCCATGGCTTGATCGGGCGGCACCTCCCATGCCAGGACTTGCTTAACAGTGGTCGGTCGATGAACGTCCGCAGGATTCGTCGCCTGCGACAACTGGTGGCCGTTGAGCCAGACTTTCAAGTCCTGAGGATCCACCGCGACATCCAAGCCAAGCTCAATTCGCAAGGCGGATCCCGACGGACGACCACCCAAACAGATTCGCACGCTGATGATCCGGCCATGGCGGCCAAAGCTCCAGTACCCCGGAGGCTTTGTCAACGCAATTGGCAACACGCTGCCGCCAGCGGCGCCCGGGCCGACGATCTGGTTGTGACTGACCACCTGTCGCCGAGGGGTCTCGCGGAGCAGGGCGTGGTCGCCGACATGGTGGGTCAACTTGCCCAGCAGACTTGGATCGCGGCGTACCCACCTGTCGCCGGGCGCGATGCGGTAGCACTCATTAAATAGATACACGCCGTCGGCGCCTCGCTGGTGGGCAGATGCGGCTGATCCCATCAACAGGCTGTAGTCGACGAAGCATTCACTTTGGCCGACCTCGGGGTAAGGGCGGATGATCGATTCGGGCTGGCAGAGAATCTTGACCTTCTCGCCAAATAGTTCCCGCCACAGCGCGATGGGCCATTCGTACTCCGCCTGCTGAAAGAATGGCGCCAGTGTGATCTGATCGACTAAGCCCTCGCGTGCCCAGGTCAGGACGTCATAGCCCAGTTGCAGACAAGCGGTGATATCGGTTGGCAGGCGCACGCCCAGGCTTGTGGCGCGACCTTGGCGCCGACCCGCAGCCAGCACCTCGGCACGGGCTGTGCGCATCACATCATTGAGGACCGCAGCGCCAATCTGCTCGTAACCGGCTTTGAAGTGGCGAACCCACCGCACCCAGTCAAGTTCCAGCCCATCAAAGTCGTAGCGTGTGCACAGCTCTCGAACCAAGGCCAGGTGATGCTCGACGACTTCGGGCTGACCGTAGTCCATGGCGCCTTCAAACCAATCGCCATCGCGTGCCACAGCCCGGCGGAGGTCCGGACGCGACTTCCACAATGTGGAATGCCAGAACGAGCGTTCATCATCGTTGTGATGGCAATCGTTCATTCGCATGGTGAGCCAACCGCTCACGCCGTGATGGCGACAACGATCCAGCCAGATTTGCAGATGGTCAATGCCACGCTGTTTGAGCAGCCATAGTTGATGGACCCAATATCGGCCGCGCCGATCGGGCGTGAGTTTGCGACTCTCCGGAGGCAGGCCCGCAAAACCTTCAGTTTGCTCAACCTGAGGATCATCCGGGTGGTAGTCGTGATACAGCGGCTCCCAAGCCCGGCTGTCAAAAAGGGCACGCTGAACATTGGTGCAAAACAGCATGCCTCCAACGCGGCTTTCCGGCGGCGAACACCAGGTATCGACCAACCGCTCCAACCCGGCGACGGTCATGGCCTCGGGTGGGTGGCAATCGTAGAAATGGGCGTTGTCCTCGTTGATCCAGATATTTTTTTCACTCATTTTTCCAACTTCTTATTATAGCGCTTGCATTAGCCATGCAAGCGCTATAATATCATGTGATGGCCGTGACTCTCAAATCCGTGGCCGACCGTGCCGGCGTCAGTCTCCCGTCCGTGAGCCACATTCTCAATCCCCAGAGCAAACGGGCCGGCCTTTTCGCCCTTGAGACGCAGCAGCGAGTCCGCAGAATCGCCCGGGAATTGGGTTACCGCCCCAACGCCGCCGCCCGTTCCACCGCAACCGGCCGGTTTGGTTGCATCGCGCTGCTTCAGAGCACCTTTCACAATCGAAGCATCCTCCCCGACCAGTTGCTTGCGGGTGTTGACAGCGTGCTGGGCGAGCATGAAATGCAACTGTCGTTGGCACGCCTGTCGGATGAAAAACTCACCAGCAGCACTTATGTCCCCCGCATCCTCCGCCAACTCACCAGCGACGGGCTGCTGATCAACTACAACGCCCATATCCCCGACCGGATGATGGAGTTGATTGAGCAGTTCCATTTTCCAGCGGTGTGGATCAACTCTCAGCACAGCCGGGACTGTGTCTTTCCCGATGACCAGCGGGCCGGGTACGAGGCGACGCGCGCCCTGCTCGAAGTGGGCCACACCCGCGTGGCATTTGTTGACTACACCTGCGGTCGCCAAAGCCGTAGCCGCCACTACAGCAACCCCGCCCGGTGGGCCGGTTACGAGCGTGCAATGGGCGAAGCGGGCCTTACGCCTCGCCTGATCACGGGTGACACTGAGATTCCCTACCCCGATCGCCTAACGTTCACCGCTACGTGGATCAATGCAGAGGATCGACCCACCGCCGTGATCACCTACACGGGCAACGAGATAGCCGCGATCGTCGCCACCGCAGGCCGCTTGGGGCTGCCTCTGCCCGGCCATCTGGCCATGATCGGCATTCACGATGAGCCGATCCGACACTTCGACCTCGCCGTGACGACCATGCTGCTGCCCGAATACGAAATCGGGCGCAAAGCGACGGAGTTGCTGCTCAGAAAAATCGACGACCAGGCGTTTCATTCGACGCCGGTGGCCGTCCCCTTAACCCTTATACGCGGCGACACGTTGTCGTCCGCAAAGTTGACGTGAATTCACATTCTTTAAAGGAGTTTGGTATGACCAGCAAGACCCTAATAGCATCCGCACTCGTTCTCGGCCTGACCACGGTGGGCGTTCAATCCGCTGACGCGGCGGTGATTGCCGCCTACGACTTCAACAGCGCTAGCGCATCGGCGACAACGGAAGCGGCAAACGTGAATGCGCAGGATGTCGTCTCCGGACCCAGCGCAGGCAACAGCGCCATCAGTTTCACATCCAACAGAATTGAGATCAGCAACTCCGATTACGAGGAGGCTGCCAGCGTGGCCCTTGCCAACGGTCAGTTCGTCAAATTCGTGGTCACCGCCGATCCGGGTTATGAATTGGACCTTTCAGGACTCACCTACAAGCATGCGCGGTCGAACAGTGCTCCAAGAGTGGTCACGGTTTACGCAAGTACTGACGGATTCGCGACGTCAAGCATCATCGATACCGATGGCAACAACAACTCAAGCACTCTGGAACAGCGTAGTGTGATTCTCACTGGCTCGCCTTGGCAGAACTTGTCACAGATCGAGATCCGATTTGTGTTTCACGATGACAACTCCAGCCCCGGGGTCGCCCGGTATGACGACTTTATCCTCAGCGGTGAAGTCAGCCTGATTCCCGAGCCCGCATCACTGGCGCTGCTGGGGCTGGGTGGCCTCTGCCTGCTGGGCGGGCGTCGCACCCGGGTGTAAAACGTTTGCGCTCACCCCGGCCTGCTCCTCGACGGGGGCGGGTTGGCTTTCACCTTGTTCGTTTATCGCGTGTTCGTTCATCACGCTCGGGATCGATGCCATGTCAAAAAGAGCGTTTACCCTCATAGAACTCCTGGTCGTCATCAGTATCATTGCGCTGCTGATCGCGCTGTTGCTGCCGGCCCTGGGAGCCGCGCGTTCCGCTGGACGCGATGTGGCCTGCAAGAGCAACACCAGGCAGATCACACTGGCGCACCTGACTTACGCGACGGATAGCCGGGGAACCCTGCGGCCGGGCGGGGGGATGGCCGGCGGGTTCGATGGCGACTGGTTCTGGGCGTTCTCCGATGCTCAGCGCAGCGGATCGACTAGCCTGGGCTACATCACCGGGTCTAGCCGGTTCCCCAAAATTTACGCCTGCCCCGAGAGCGAGTTGGCCATGCGCAAAGTGGGCGCGGGCTGGGACAACCGCAACAGCGGCGACCCCGAAGTCAACTTCCGATACTGGCCGAGTTTCATCAGCCCAGCTCAGACTGTCGGATACAAGATGGGCCCTGCTCCCGGTCATTTTTGGCGGCGACTCGACAGTCAACCTTCCGATCGCTTGTTGCTCATCGAAAAACTCAGCGGTCTGCCGTTGGTGCCGCATGCGTTTTACGAAGAACAACTGACGATTCGTCCCATCGGCGCATCAGCTGGTAACCCTCAGTCGCGGTACTTCGAGTCGGGTCTCCTTGACTTCCGTCACACCCAGGAACAGACTATCAACGCAGCTTTCATCGATGGGCACGCCGAATCTTTGAGGCAGGAGCTAGTCTTTGATGCGATTTACGCGACCCCCACGACCGACCTCTGGATTGACGACCTACTCAACTGAATAACAAAAAAGGACCTGGCATGACACGGTTCACCGTTTGGGTCATGGTGGTGGCATCAACGCTGACATTGCTGGCTTGCTCCGCGGCCAAGGCAGCCGATCGATCGTTGCCCAGTGACACGGGCGTCATCAACGTTCGCGATTACGGTGCGGTCGGTGACGGAAAGGCTGATGACACAGCGGCGCTTCGAGCTGCGGTCCATTTCGCCCTTGACCGCCAGTCACGCTACGCCACACCACCGATGGTTTATCTGCCCAAGGGAACCTACAGAATCACGGGCCCTATCGCGGGGAAGGTCAGCGACCACGGCTGGTCGGGCGGTTGGCGAGCGGGGCTCATCCTCTGGGGTGAGTCACGCCAGGAAACCATTATCAAACTCCAGGATCAACTGCCCGAGTTTGGGGATCGCGCCAAACCGCTGGCGGTACTCGCCACCGGCTCCGAGTCCGACAAGACCACCAAGCCCGGCGACGAGCCACTCTCAGGCGGCGGGAATCGCGCCTTTCGACACAGCGTTATCAATCTGACCATTGACATCGGCGTGGGCAATCCGGGAGCCGTGGGCATCGACTATGTCGCCAACAATCGCGGCACCATTGAGGCCGTGACGATTCGTTCATCCGACCCGAGCGGCGCCGGTCACACGGGATTAAAGATGACCCGCAACTGGCCGGGGCCTTGCCTGATCAAAGACGTGTTGATTGAAGGCTTTGACCGCGGTATCGACGTAGCGCATCATGAATACGGCAATACATTTGAGGACATCACGCTGCTGCGCCAAAACGAGGCTGGACTCGTCAATAGGCAGAATATGCTGGCGATTCACCGCCTGCGAAGCACCAACGCTGTGCCGGTGATCAAAGCTGAGGACAACAACGGATTGATCGTCCTGGTTGATGGACACTTTGTCGGCACCGATACCCGCGTGGCTGCCGTCACGGGTAAAGGCGAGTTTTATCTGCGCGATGTGCGCATCGAAGGCTACACCAAGGCGATCGATATTCAGCGGCAAGGTGCCCAGAGCGTGGCCACGGAAAACGGCGCTGCGAAAATCGATCTCTACACCACCGAGCGATTTGGAATGGGTGAGGTGGAGGAGGCGCAGCCGCTGCGGTTGCCGATCCAGGATACGCCTGCGTTCTGGTCGGCTGACATGTCGGATTGGGTCAAGCCGCAACAACACCTCCCCCAGGCGGGTCAGGGAACTGAGGCACCGGTCGATGGCGACTGGACTGAGGCATTGCAGGCCGCCATGGACGCCGGCAAGCCGGTGGTCTATCTGCCCAACGGCAGCTATCGCGTGTCCAAGACGATTTTGGTTCCGCCGCACGTACGCTTGATCATCGGATTCCAGTCGAGCATCACACTGGGCAAGGATCAGGCGGATGTCGTTGACCCCCTCTTGCGTTTTGTCGGTCAGGGTGGCGAGGCGACGATTGTCGAGCACGTGTGGATCTCAGGGCATGTCGAACATGCTGCCACGCGCGCCGTCGCTTTCCGCCACTGCGATCTGAACGGGCGATATCGCAACACAGCCCAGGGCACGGGCGCGCTGTTCATCGAAGACACCATCGGCCCCAAGCCTCTACTCGTCCAACACCCCCAGAATGTTTTTGCCCGTCAACTCAATATCGAGTTCGGCCACGAGCCGCTCATCGAAAACCACGGCGGCAATCTCTGGCTGCTGGGGTACAAGACCGAAGGCGAGATGGTGTGCATCCGACAAACCGCAGGCCAGACCGAGCTACTCGGCGGACTGCTCTACCCACTTCGTCAAGTGCAGGGCGGCACCCCCGCGTTTCTCATCGTCGGCGGGAAAGCGAGCCTCTCGTTCGCCATGTCCGGCCCGAAATATCCCACCGCGGTACGCATACGCGTCAAAGACGGTGAACAGAACCTCACCGCCTCGGCTGTCGGAGGTCGCGCCACAGCATTGGTCACGCTCACCGCAGGTAACGATGTCGTCGCCAAAGCAGGCCAAGTGGACCCCGACGTGATTCAGGACGGCGGCGTGCCGTTCAGGAAGGGCAAGCAAAGCGGCGACACCCCGGCGGAGTTCACCGACAAGAACGGCAACACGTGGTCGGGTGTCGCACTTGGCAGCACGCCGGACCTCGACAAGCCCGATGCCTGGAAGCCCCTGCAGTGGAATCCCGCTGCTCAACGCTGGGAAGGCGAGGCGCTGGCCGATCAAGCTCCCAGCTTCCACCGGGACCGCATCCTTCGCGGTCGGGCCGGTCAGGGCAAACTCGTCGGCCTGATTTTCAAACCCGCCAAGCCCGGGGTCTTTGCGCTCTCCGGCAAAGCCGTCATCGACACATGGCTTCCCGACAGCCCCAGCACCGTTGTCGTGCAGATCATCAACGCCGAGGGAAAAGTTCAGCGGCTGGTGGATCAGGAATATGCAGATCGAAGCGTAATCGACTGGTCCTCCCACGAAGCCCTCAAAGCCATCCGGCTCCAACAGGGCGACCGACTGCTGATCACCTTCTCCCCGCTCAAAGGCCAGACCGGGAGTCTGTCACTATCAAGCCAAGACAAGCCCACCGCCATTGACCCGCTGCCGAGCCCTTGATTCCGCGCTGTTTCGAAGAGAAATGCAAGCTAAGTAGCCGCCTCTCCCCATTCGCGCTTTCGGAGACACCATCGATTGTCTGCCTAAGGCAATCAGTCCTGTGCCGTCCGGGGTCGAGCTGCATCGCCGCGATGATCTTGATGATTTCTTCATGCGCCGGCCGTCGGAATTGACTGCGCTGGCTGGCGGGGTGTAATTGGCGGCATTTCCCAGCAGATTGACCAGAACCTGCTCGATGAGCACGCCGTCGAACTGGATGAGCGGAAGACCCGTACTGGTGGACCTAAGTACCATCGCAGAACTCGCCATCGACAATGATGGACGCCAGCTTGGGACCTCCATCGATGGTGAATGCCACATGGTGCGATTTGCTCACGTGGATCAATCCGGTGTCCGCTTCCGTGTACTCCCACAGACCTGCGCCCCGCTGCAACTGCATCACCTTGTCCAGATTTCCTTGCCTTGCCAAATCCGCCCTACTAGAGTGAGGAACAGCAACGGAGCACGACGGTAGTTAGAGCGGCGCCACATTGGGAGACTAGACAAAGGTAGGTCGTATGTAAGACCGGCTCGTTCACGACTAGCCGCCTTGTTGTCGCCTCCTTTTGTGGAGAGCTCAATCAAGTCGACTTCTCGTTTTGGATCGCGGAGACGCAGGTGCTGGCGGGTGAGAAATAGTTCCTTAGCGAACGGAACCAATACCATGTCCCTCATTTTTGAATGTATTCAAACCGAAGGCATTGCCGAGCTTTCCTATCTCGTTGGTGATGATTCCGTAGGCGTGGCCGCGGTGATCGATCCACGGGCGGACGTAGACTGTTACCTCGAACTCGCACTCGCCAAGCATGTTTCCATCACGCACATCTTCGAGACGCACATCCACGCCGATCTCGTCAGCGGAGCGCGCGAACTGGCCGCACGGGTTGAGTCGGCGAAAATCTTCGTCAGTCACGAAGGCGGCGCACGCTATGGGTTTAACCACGAGCCACTCCATGATGGAGACATTTTCAAGTTCGGCTCTGCCCTGATCACGGCGCGGCACACGCCCGGGCACACGCCGGAACACATGGCCTATCTGGTCGCGGAGAAGGACCACCCCAACGCGCCGTGGGGCGTGCTCACCGGGGATTCGCTATTTGTCAGTTCGGCTGGGCGGCCCGATCTCTTGGGAAGCGCTCAAGCCAAGAAGCTGGCGGGACAACTCTTTGGCACCTTGCGCGACTTCTATCTGAATCTGGACGACGGCGTCATTATTTACCCAGGGCATGGGGCCGGTTCGCCCTGCGGTGCCGACATCGGTGACCGGCTCAGCAGCACCATTGGGCATGAGCGACGCTTCAACGCATTCCTGCAAATCGACCAGCTCAAACCCTTCACCGACTACGTGCTCTCCACTGCGCCGCCGGCTCCGACTTACTACCCGCGAATGAAGAAGGCAAATGCCAAGGGCCCGGAGATTCTCGGCAACCTTCCCCATGTGCGAGGGCTTCCTCCGGCATTGTTCAAACAGGCAATCAAGCAAAAGGACCATGAGCTGATAGACACGCGCATGATGCTGGGTTTTGGCGGCGGGCATATCCGAGGGGCGCTGAGTATCGGTGGCAAGCCGATGCTCTCGATATGGGCTGGATGGTTGTTGGATCCCAAGAAGCCGCTTTTGCTGGTCCTGGAGTCCGACGATCAGCTCGATGACATCGTTCGCTATTTTGTCCGCACTGGTTACACCCGGTTCGCTGGCTATCTTGTCGGCGGAATGGCGGCGTGGAACAACGCCGGGCTGCCGTTGGAATCCGTCGGGCAAATGACGGTGCATGAGATCAGACGCGCGGGAAAGAAGCTGCAACTGCTCGACGTGCGCTCACCGGATGAATGGAAGAGTGGCCACATCCCCAATGCCCGTCATGTCTTTCTCGGAGAACTGCGCGAGCACGTCGGCAAACTGGACCGGACCAAACCGACAGCCGTGTACTGCGACAGCGGCTATCGCGCGAGCATAGCGAGCAGCATTCTCCAACAGGCAGGATTCGACTGTGTCTGCAATATCCCCGGAAGCTGGCAAGCATGGAAGAACGCGGGGTTCCCGGTTGAAGGAGCTCAAAAGGAGGAGACGAAATGAGGACCTCAATACTGGGCATCGCTCTCCTGAGCAGTGTTAGCCTGTTTCCTACGGCCGTGGCGGTCGCAGCGGAGCCGGGCGTCAACGCGCTGGAATATCCCGGGCCTGCCTGGTCGCCGTATGTAGTTGGTGCGGGCATTGGTGTGCTATCGTGGCTGACCTTTTATTTTTCAGATAAACCGATCGGTGCCTCGTCGTTCTATGCGCAGGTCGCGGGCTTTCTCGGCAAACTCATCGCGCCCGGCCATACCAAGTCGCTCGCCTATTTCAAGGCCAACCCGCCGCGCGTGAGTTGGGGATTCGTCTTTGTGGTGTCAATTGTTGTGGGCGGTGCGATTGCCGCGTTGACGGGTGGCGAGTTTGCCAACGAATGGTTGCCACCCATGTGGGAGGCACGTTTCGGTGAGAGCATTGCCCTGCGTGCAGCGATCGGATTTGGTGGCGGGCTGCTCATGGCTTTTGGCGCACGGCTGGCGGGAGGTTGCACCAGCGGCCACGGCATCAGCGGAACCATGCAGTTGAATGTTGCCTCATGGATTTCTGTGATCTTCTTTTTCATCGGCGGCATCGCTGTGGCCATGACGCTTTTCAAACTTTGAGTAACCATCATGGATCCCGACAAAGAAGCCAAACCATCCACCGAGAAGCCGGAGCCGCCGGTAGACGCAGCGCCCAAGCTGTTGGCCGGGGTGCTCTTCGGTCTGGCGTTTGGCTTCCTCCTGCAAAAAGGCGGCGTGGGAAAATTCAACGTGCTCATCGGCCAACTGCTGCTCCAGGACTTCACGGTCGCCAAGGTCATGCTCACCGCGATTGTGGTAGGCATGGTCGGCGTCCTCACGCTGCATCACTTCGGTAAGGTAAACCTGCATATCAAACCCACGCGAATCGGGGCCAACGTCATCGGCGGGCTGCTGTTCGGCGCCGGTTTTGCGCTGCTGGGCTATTGCCCCGGCACGGCCGCCGCTGCGCTGGGACAAGGAAGTTGGGACGCGTTGTTCGGCATGATGGGGTTGGTGGCGGGGTCATGGATATTCGCCGAGGTTTCCGGATGGAGCAAGCGAACGATCGAGAAATGGCGCGACATCGGCAAGGTAACGCTGCCCGATCTGCTGCGTCTGCCTCGCACCGCGGTTGCCATCGGCCTTGCGGCGGCACTCATCACCATCATTCTGCTTTTGGAACGATTTACCATCCGTTAATCATTTACCCTCCGCTGAACTTCGGTGACGGGGCGAAATATCGATTTCTATGGCAGCTAAGGCCTATCCGACAGGTGCAAAAAACAGCGGAAAACCCGACAATCTTGCGTCTGTGCCACTGGCGTCCACATTTTTACATTGGGAGTCAAAAAAGGCTTGACGCGCGGCGAATCTTAGATTATCATACCGGTAAGAAGTCCGGGGTTCGCGGAACCGTCGTCATGCGAATCACCCTCGACCATATCGCCGCCCGAGCCAAGGTGTCCAAGATGACCACCTCCGCAATCCTCTCGGGGCGGTACATCCCCCAGAGGCCCGCGGCGGTCGCTCGCGCTAAGAACATTCATAAGATCGCACAGCAACTGGGTTACCGCCCCAACATCGCTGCCCGCGCCACATCGACCGGACGGTTTGACAATATCGCCCTGCTCATCAGTGCCGACATGTCGCGCAGCACGATCCCGCCCCGTCTCCTGGGGGCGATTCACGACGCTCTGGCTCAACGACGCCTCCAAATGACTCTGGCGAAGCTCTCGGACGATGCGGCCACCGACGATGCCTTTGTGCCTCGCATTCTCCGCGAGTGGTCGGCCGATGGCTTGCTGGTCAACTACCACAAGAGCATCCCCGATGGCATGGAAGCGCTAATCGACGCCAGCGGCCATCCGGCCATCTGGCTCAACTGCCGCCGCGACCACGACTGCATCCGCCCCGACGACTTCGACGCCAGCCTGCGGCTCACCCAGCACCTGCTCCACCAGGGCCATCGCCGTATCGCCTACGTGGACATGCACTGCAGTTTCCGCCATCAGCCCGATGAGCACTACAGCCAATACGAGCGCTGGGAGGGCTACGCCGCAGCCATGCGTCAGGCCGGTCTGCAACCCCGGCGGATCGACTTCGCCCACCGGGCTTGGAAGAACCGAGCGATGTTTGAGTTCTGGTCCGCCCCGCAATCAAGCTGGTTGGCGGCCTCCGATCGCCCCACCGCCATCGTCGCCTACTCCGACGCCGAGGTTGGCCCTGTGATGCTGGCAGCTCAGAAACTCGGTCTTAACCTGCCCGACGACTTGGCCATCGTCAGTTTTGGTGAGGGGCGAAGTCTGGTGCACGGCCTGCGGATTCCCAGCATGGGCCTGCCGCACGAAGTCATGGGGCAGCAGGCGGTGGCCATGCTGCTTGAGCGGATCGGAAACCCGAGGCTGCGTCAGCCGACGGTCAAGGTTCCATTCACGTTCGAGCTCAACCCGATGTCGGTCGGCGGGGCGGAACCCCCCGTGGACCCGCCGTCACTGGACTCCCAGGAGAGTACAGGCCATGCCCAACCCCCCGGGAACTCCGGAAGCCCGGGGAACCGGAAAACAAGGAACACCGCGGGGTGAGCGTTTCGCCCCGCCAAAGTGTCTCGACGGTTCATGTTCTCTAACCCCATTTGGAGGTGTCTCATGTTGAAGAATCGAACGATGAAGCAAGTGGTGGCAGCGGGTGTGACAGCAATGGCGATGATGGTGGCCAGCGCCGCGCCGGCGGCGGTGCTCAGTGACTTCGAGAACGGCGCGCTCGACTACGACAACAGTGTCTCTCAGACCACTGGCAAGTTTCGGGACATCACGACCGGCGCCAACATCAACTTGTCCAACAACGGTGGCGCGAACGATTTTCTGAACATAGGCGGCAGTTCGAGCACGCACGTGTTCGCTTACGACACGACACCCGCGGATACCGTGCCGACCCTGTTCACCATCGGCGCAAACCAGGTGGCGATGCTGTCGGTCGACTTGAACATCGACCTGGGCACTAACAGCCACCGAGACCACTTCTACCTCACGCTGTACGATCCTGCGTCGAGCGGCACGAACAAGGGCGTCGCCGCCTACTACAACGCTCGGCCCGGCAGCAGCGCGGCGCTAAGTCTGGCTCCGCTCACTACCGTGACCACCGGCGCCTTTGGCACCAACTTCGCCTTCAACAGCGCCGACATCTATCAAGGCGACGCGCGGCTCATCCTCACCTTTACCAACAACGCCAATAACACCGGCGCCGACCTGGTCGCTAGCTTTTACCGGCTCGATGCGCTGGAGGGGACGATCGGCACGCAGATTGGCCCGGATGCGACGTTCTCCATCACCTACGGCAACTCGGACCCACTTACCCAGGTGGATTTCGATCCGGCCAATACCGGGCTGGCCATCCTCCTGGTCCAGAAAGCTCCCGCGAGCGGGCAACTCGACAAGATTGATTACCTGCAGTTCACGGTCGTCGCAATCCCCGAGCCCGCGTCGCTGGCGCTGCTGGCGTTGGGCGGCCTGTTCATGCTGCCACGGTCCCGCAAGGGCCGGTCGCAGTCGGTCTAAGAAATATCTTTTCACGGTGGGACGCTTGATCGGCGTTCCATCGTTTTGTTGTGAAGCCGCCAATGCCAAAGAGCACAGAGCCGCTTTCACGGCCCGCAGGTGTATACGCGGCATTGCGACGACGGGTTGGCGACACATATTGGAGCCTTTGATCATGGGTTTGACTTCACGAACACGAGCAATGATGGGCGTCATGGTGATGGGTCTGGTGGCGGCGTTGTGGGCGCCGTCGGCCATGGCCATGGACGGTTTCGCGGTGGCGATGCGCGGCAAGGTCGTGGGTCGCGTCGACGCGGCCGAGCGTGAGTTGCACTTCCAATCCACCCTGTCGCAGGGCCTTTGGCGGTTCGACATTGCCGACACGAAGGTCGTCACTACCACTCGGATCTGCGATTACCGTGCGATCTATCCGGCGATCAGCCCGGAGGGGGATCGGATCGTGTTTTTCCGGCAGAACACGAAGGTGGACGAGAAGGGCGACCCGGTGGGCGTGGAGGATACGACGTGGCATCTGTCGGTAATTAACGCCGACGGAAGCGGGTTGAAGGATTTGTTGACCTTCGGCAAGGACCTTGTCGGCACAGCGCGTCTGGACTGGCCGCTCGGCGGCTACGTGCACTACCAGCGCCCGAAAACGGAACAGACCAAGGGCGAGGTGCAGGTCTGGCGAGTGAACGTGGAGGACCCCAAGAAGAATGAACTGGTGATGAACTTCACGCCCGAGCCCGGCCCCAATGGGACGCTGGATCGGTTTTCACTGAATATCACAGGTGATCGGCTGGCGATGCGGGCGCTGCACACGCCTTACGGCTCCAACGACGCATACGCGACGTGGCCGCTGAAGGGCACGGAGGATGGCAGGGCCAAAGCCGTGGGAAGCAGCAGGGACCGCCAGAAGGGCGGGCGTATCCGGCGGTGCATGGTGCAGATCTCTTCTTCGGGCAAGTACATGGCGACGTTTGACAATTATGGACACCAGGAGGTCATGATCCACCAGTGGAACTACCAGACCAACGAGGTGAGCTTCCGCAAGATGGTGAGCCGGGACATGTTCACCCAGTGGTTTGGAGAGGAAAGCGGAGGCGGGCATTTCATCCGATGGTCGGTCAACAGCGACAAGTGGTTCACCATGATGAAGGGTCAGGACATGGCGGTGGTCAACTGGATCGACGACCAAGCAATCCGCATGCCCCGCGAAGGGGGCAAGGGCACGCATTACTGCCCCGGGGACCTGTGGGTCAAGGGGCAGGCCACCTCCTACGAGACGGTGAAGGGTCCCTGGATGGCTTACGGCCAGGTGGACAAGACGATGGACGCGGCGGTCGCCAAGGCGGTCTCCAGCGAACCGGAAGTCGATGCCTACAAGCCCATCGAAGTCGGCAAGGGGCCGCAAGTGCAGTTGAAAGCGCTGCTGGTGGAGAAGACCGCGTGGAAGGATGGCATCGGCTTGGGTGAGCAGTATCCGCGGGCGTTGATCGTGTATCGGTACAAGGTCGAGGAAGTAACCGCCGGGAAGTATGACCAGCCATTTGTGCATGTGGCGCATTGGGCGGCGTGGAATCGCCAGACGGTCAAGCCGATCCTGGATCGCCCGGTCGGCCAGAGTTATGCGTTGACGTTAGAGGCGATGGCAACGTACCCGGCTTTGGAAAGCGAGCCACAGCTTCATGACATCGAAAAGGATTTGGATATGCCGTTGATGTTCGACGTCACCGGCACGGGCACGACTAAGGCCAAACCGGCCACTGCCAAATCCAAGGCCAAGGCGAAATGATCTTCAACAGGAGACCAGCCATGAAATCTCACGGCTTTACTCCGGTGGAATTGTCCTTGGGCAAGCTGAGGGGCTTAAGAGATCGCCCATTCAGCGGATTTACGCTGATCGAGCTATTAGTCGTGGTCAGTATCATCGCGCTATTGATCGCGCTGCTGCTGCCTGCGTTGGGCAAGGCACAGGAGGCTGCGCGGCGGACCGTGTGCGCAGCCCACCTCAAGCAGATCGCTGTGGGAACCTATGGCTATGCGAGCGAGTTCCGCGATCGCCTGCCGATGGTGCCGCGGTACCACCCGACCAGCGGGTCAAATCGCTACGGGCAGAACCGCCCGTTCGAGGCGAGGGTGGCTTACTGGTGGCAAAACGGCAATTGGGACGGCAAGAAGCAGCCCAAGAACCTCGCCGGACTACATGCGGCCGGGATGATGGACGACGCCCGCGTGTTCTATTGTCCTTCGAGCCAAAGCCTCAGCACGATGAATCACGGCGCTTACCCTTCGCCGTGGGGGTCGGCTTTGAGCGCCTTCAGCACGATCTACATCAATTCGGGCTACCTCTATATACCCTACGGGGACAACAACGCCTCGGCTTATTGGGGCACGCTGCGCCATCCAGCGCGATTAAGCAAGGCCCTGCCAGATCAGGTGCTGGCGGTGGACCACATGCTGTCCAATCCGCCGGTCGGCACACACCAGTACTACTGGAACGCGGCCCGGTTCGACGGGGCGGTATTCGGGGCCGGTGGCGAGGATATGGTCGAGAACCTGTTCGTGGGCGCTCCCGCCACGCCAAACCGCCCTGACTGGGACTGGCAGAGCCTGTTCATGCTGTTTGATCGCATGGGGTTGAAGGGGTCGGGCTTCTGATGGGCTCACGAGCCTCGCCGCGAAACCCGCCATCGCGATTCTGGCCAATACACCGCAGCTTCAGGCGGTACGTCCTGGGCAGCTTGGCGTCACTGAAGCGGTGTTTCATGCGCCCGACCAGCTTGAGATGACACCGGGGCACACGCTGAGGGTCGATCAGCCTGGCGTGTTGATATACGAGAACTGCAAACAGAAGGAACTACCATGCGAATGAGTGCGATTTGGATGTCGATCCTGGCGATGGTGTGGGCTCTGGGAAATGGGTCTGCCCGAGCGGCAAGTGATGCGGACATCGACATCGTCTATCCCAAGGGCGCCAACGTGTTCGATGTGGTGCGCGATGGCGGGGTGGACAATACCGGCAAGACGGATGTCACGGCCAAGCTTCAATCGCTGCTCCGCGAGCGGGAGCGTTCGATCTCGGTACTCTACTTCCCCAAGGGCACGTACCTGGTTTCCGGGGAGTTGTTCGTCAAGATTGATCGCAGTCGCTCCGACGCCTCGCACAGTCATGGACCGTGGATCGTCGGCGAAAAACGAAGCGAGACGATCATCCGCCTTAAAGACGGCACCTGGCCCAAGGCTATTTACAATCTGAGCGATGGGAAGGAAAAGCGGCTGGACAAGCAGGTCGTGCTCAGCACCGGCGATTCGACCAACACCACCTTCAACAAGATCATCCGCAATCTCACGGTGAACACGGGGCGGAACAATGCCGGGGCGATCGGCATCCAGTATTGCGTGAGCAACAGCGGGTATCTGGGCGAGGTGACCATCGTCAGTGAGGACGGCAAGGGCACCGCGGCGCTAGCGCTGGCGGGCGTGGAGAACGGGCCGGGACAGGTGCGAAACGTACACACCCGCGGGTTTGACATCGGCCTCTACAACCTGGCGCAGCACATGATGTCCATCTCGCACGTGACGATCGACCAGCCAAATAAGATCGGCGTGCTGCACGACGGCATGGCGGCGGCGGAAGATTTCACGATCACCATGGCCGCCCCCGGACGCGCCATCGACATGCGGGGCGGCGCCCTGTCGCTGGTGGGGGGGCGGTTCCAGGGCGTCGGCGGATTGGCCGTCCAGGCCAAGGGCCTGTTCTACCTGCGCGATGCCGTGGCCGAGGGGTACGAAGGCGTGTTGGAACCGGGCAAAAAGAAGGTGGATGAATCGGTGGGGGGCAAGACGGTGTCGCTGTTTAATCGCGGCACTCGCGCCATCGCCCTGCCGATCAAGCCCACGCCGATGGTGCCTTACGAGCCGGACATGAGCAAGTGGGCCAACGTGATGGACTACGGCGCGGTGGGCGACGGCAAGGCCGACGACACCGAGGCGATACAGAAAGCGCTCAACGACACGACTAAGACGCACGTTGTGTTCCCGTACAGCGGCAAGCCGTGGGGCGCCAACGAGCGTCACCGGGTGCCGGAGAAGATCGGCCGCCGCTTCCGCATCACCAAGCCGCTGGTCCTCGGTCCCACGATTTCGCGCGTGGTCGGTGTGCCGGGCATCATCGAGCACCAGTTTGCGGACAAGGCGACGTTCACAATCGGCGACGGTAAACCGCCGGTCGTAGTGATCGAAGGAATGCGGCTGCCGCCGATTGTGGTCAAGACCTCGCGCACGGTGGTGATCAGCTCCTCCAGTGGCAGCTATCCGTGGGAGTCGCTGGGCGGGGTGCGGGGCTACGAGGCGTTCACCGGGTTCAACTTCGAGGGCACCGGCGATGTGTTTCTCAACGACACCTCCACGGCATTCGTGGTGAACAATCCCAAGCAAAACGTATGGGTGCGGTTCTTCAACGACGAACGCGGCTGGTGGCTGAAGATGCCCTGCGTTAATGTCTATGCGGGTTCAGTCTGGATGCTCGGCTGGAAGTCGGAGGCATTCAACCAGCGCGTGCTGATCAAGGAGGCTGGGCGGTTTGAGCTATACGGTTACAACAGCTACAGCCAGACCAAGAAAGCCGCAGTGCCGGAGGAGGATGTGCCCATCATCGACAACCAGGGCGGACAGTTTTCCGTCATCAATCTCGCACAGCGCGGCATCCGCAAGTATCCCAAGCTGGTCCAGGAAACCATCGGCGGCCAAACAAAAGTGCTGACGGCTAAAGACAACGGCGGGCCCGATGTGGGGTTGTACACCTCGGTCGCCCCGTAGATCGACGGTGTGGCGGGACACCCCGGCCCGAGTGCCCTGGAAAGATTCGGGCCTAAGCGGTACGCCCGAGATTGTTTATGATGGCTTGAGATCGTCCAACGACCCTTGATTACCGCACGGGATTGCCCGAATCGTCAGGCGAATAATTCATGGTATTCAGTTCGCATCTGTTCATGTTTTATTTCCTGCCGCTGGCGCTTGCGGGGTACTACACGACGCTGCTGATCGGCACGTTGCTTCAGCGATTGACCGGCATGCGGTTCTCGTGGTTGAACCACGGCATGCTCACGCTGGTGAGTTACCTGTTCTACGGGTGGGCCAATCCGCTGTTCGTGGTGCTGATGTTCGTCAGCACGATGATCGATTATGTCTGCGGCCTGTTCATCAGCGGGCAATGGAACTGGGGCAAGCCCATCCTGGCACTGCAGCAGGGGGGCGAGCGCACAACGGGCCAGCGAATCGCATTGACGATCTCCATCTGCTCCAATCTTTCGCTGCTCGGCTTTTTCAAGTACTTCAACTTCGGCCTCGACAGCTACAACGCGGTCGTGACCGGCCTCGGTGCGGACCATCTGATCTGGGCGGACATGCTCCGGATCACGCTTCCACTGGGCATTTCGTTCTACACGTTCCAGTCGATGAGCTATTCGATCGATGTGTATCGCGGCGATGCCAAGGCGATCCGCAATGTGATCGACTTTTCCTGCTACGTGGCGATGTTCCCGCAACTGGTGGCAGGCCCGATCATCCGCTTTCAAGAGGTGGACGATCAACTGCGGCAACGGACCCACACCTTCGAGAAGTTCAGCCGGGGCGTGGCGCTGTTTGCGATGGGGTTGACCAAGAAGGTGATGCTGGCCAACACGTGCGGCAAGGTGGCGGATGTCTGTTTCGACGCAGGGTCAGTCGGAACAGTCGATGCTTGGTTCGGCGTGGTCGCCTACGCGTTTCAGATCTACTACGACTTTTCGGCATATTCGGACATGGCGATTGGCCTGGGGCTGATGACGGGCTTCATGTTCGCCAAGAACTTCGACTCGCCTTACATCAGCCAGTCGATCACGGAATTCTGGCAACGCTGGCACATCTCGCTGTCCACATGGCTTCGCGATTATCTGTACATCCCGCTGGGAGGCAACCGCAAGGGCAAATACCGCACCTATGCGAATCTCGCAATCGTGATGTTGCTCGGTGGCCTGTGGCATGGGGCGAGTTGGAACTTCGTCATCTGGGGCGCGATCCACGGCGGGATGCTCGCCTTTGAGCGAATGCAAGGCAAAGATTCGCCCTATCGCATGTTGCCCAAGCCGATCAGAATTCTCATCACCTTCGCGATTGTCTGTTTTGCGTGGGTATTTTTCCGCGCTGCGACGCTCGAAGACGCGATGACCTATTGCGGGTCGATGCTGGGGTTGGTCACGCCGCATGAGTCATCCGGGTTGATCGGCGGGATCATCTACCAGCCGTGGTACGTGATGTGGATGGCGATCGCTGCGGCGCTGGCGTTCTTCGGGATACAGTCTTGGGACTACACCCGCAAAATAACGCTGTTTAAAGCCGCGCTGATCGGCGTGCTGTTCGTCGCCAGTGTGGTGCTGCTGACCACCCAGACCTTTAACCCGTTCATCTACTTTATTTTCTAACCGCGACTTGAGAGCGAGCCGACATGAGCGGACGACCCCAACATTCAGACGGTGCGACAGCCATCGGCGAGAGGCGAGAAGCTCCCCCCAAGCTGACCCGCGAAGATGTGGCCAAGATCGAGATCGGCCAGACTGATATCCCTCGTTGGCTGGCGGTAGGCATCACGCTGATGTTCCTTCTGGCGATCATCGCTGTGCCCGTGTCGCAGCACGTGTACGAGTTGGCCCGCGCGGAGAAAGCGTTGCAGATGTACGACATTGTTCGGCATTCTGACCGGGTGGGGTCAGCTTGGGCAAATGCCGAGGGTGGTCCGTATCGCAAGCTCTTCGCCGCCAACGCCGAGGCCCTGCGGCAGATCAACGATTATGAGGATGCCTTGGAAGATGCGTCGTGGATGACACAGGCGCTACTCGGGCCGGTGACTGAGTTCCAGGTCAGCTATTTCGGCGCGGGCAATGAAGAAGCCTACATCGGGCGTGACGGATGGTTGTTCTACCGCCTTGATGTGGACCACGTGATGGGCCCGGGATTCCTGGACCCGAGGCGCCTCCAACGACGAGCATCAGGCGGCAACGAATTTCAAGCCGCGCCGCAACCCGATCCGCGCAAGGCGATCATTCAGTTCCGCGATCAACTGGCGCAGCGCGGCATCGACCTGATTGTGTTGCCCGTGCCGGTCAAGCCGACTGCGTCGCCCCAGCGATTCACGTCGCGCTATAGGAGCCGACAACAACCATTGCACAACGCTTCTTTCGATCCGTTGATGGTCGAGTTGCGTGCTGCCGACGTGACGGTGCTGGACCCAAGCGAACTGCTGGCGGGCCCCGACACATATCTCCAAAGCGATACGCATTGGACGCCCGAGGCCATGCAGCGGGTAGCGGCAGCGCTGGCGGCACAGGTGCGTCAACTGGTGCCCATCACCTCCGCCCACACCGATTACCAGCATGATCAAATACAGGTAAGCAACCTCGGCGATATCGCGGCGATGCTGAAACTGCCCAGCGATCAGTCGCTCTTTGAGCCGCAGACAGTGACGGTACGGTCCATCCGATTTGGTGGTGAGCCGTGGCAGTCGTCGCGTGAGGCATCGGTGCTGCTGCTGGGTGACAGCTTCACCAACATCTACGCGATGGCTGACTTGAAGTGGGATGAGCACGCGGGGTTGGCGGCACAACTCAGCTACGAGCTGAGAACACCTGTCGATGTCATCGCCATCAACGCGGGTGGCGCACACGCGGCAAGACAAGCGCTGGTGGCAGACATGATTCGCGGCAACGATCGACTGGCGGGCAAGCAAGTGGTCATCTGGCAGTTCGCCGCACGTGAGTTGAGCCACGGCGATTGGAAGCTGATGGACCTGCCTGAGGTAGACGGGACCAAACCGCCGGATCACGGACCCGCCCAAGTCGGAACCATCGTCACGGCCACAATCTCGGCCAAGACAGCGCCACCCCGCCCCGGCAGCGTGCCCTATCGCGATGCCGTGATTGCCGTTCGCCTCCAAAACGTGCAAGGCGAAAACATCGCCGATGACCTGCTGGTGTATACCATGGGTATGCGCGACAACAAACTCGTGGACAGTCCCTGGCAGGTCGGTCGAACTGTGAAAGTGCGATTGACGCCTTGGGCGGATGCGGAGAAGCAATACGGAAGTTACAACCGTTTTGAACTCGATGATCCCGATGCGTTGTTCCTTGATGCGTATTGGGGAGAGGTGATCCAATGAAATTCATGACCACGTTGACCACGTTGATGCTGGGTTTGTTCGTAACCGCGACACTGCTAGCCGGTGAGGCGGTGACGGAGCCCGTCGCCACCGACGCTCAGGCTGCAGCGTTCCGCGCCGAGATGGCGAAGCTGGGCCAGACCGATGCGCAGGTGGTGCGCGGCAAAGACGGTTGGCTGTTTCTGCCCGCAGAACTGCGACACATCGGCGCTGGCGTGTTCTGGGGCGAGCGTGCTGCGGAGGTCAGCAAAGCCAGCAAGCCCGAGTGGGCCGACCCGCTGCCGGTGATCGTCGATTTTCACAAGCAACTCAAGGCGATGGGTGTCGAATTGCTAGTCGTACCCGTGCCACCCAAAGCGATGGTGTATCCCGATCAGATCATCAGTGATGACCTGGCGAAGCAGGCTCAACCCGCTTCGCCATGCATCGTGCGCTATGATGCAACGCACCGCGCGTTCTATGCTGCGCTTCGCGAGCAAGGCGTCGAGGTCATTGATCTAATGCCTTCATTCCTCGCCGCGCGCCAGGCGGCAGAGCAGCCGTTGTACTGCAAGACCGATACGCACTGGGCAGCGCCGGCGATGTCACTTACCTTGCAGCGCATCGTCGAGCATCTCAAAGAGCGGGAGTGGTTCAAATCCACCATCGAGACGCAGCGTGTGGCCCTGGAGAGCGAGACCCGTGAGGTGGTCATCAACGGCGACCTGCGCCAGTTGGCGGCTGACGAATCGATTGAGAAGGAAACGCTTCCATTGACATTTGTAGGTCGCAAGGTCGATGGCGCCCTGCAACCACTCGAAAACAACGCGGATTCGCCCATTCTCCTGCTTGGGGATTCGCACCTGTTGGTGTATCACATCGGCGGGGACATGCACGCCACGGGCGCGGGCTTCGCCGATGAGCTTGCGCTGCGCACGGGCATCGTGCCCGACGTGATGGGCGTACGCGGTTCAGGAGCCACGCCAGCCCGGATCAATCTCCTTCGCAAAAACAACGCCAACCCCGAATACTTGAAGAACAAGAAGGTCGTCATCTGGTTGTTCAGTGCCCGCGAGTTCACGGAAACAACGGGCTGGCGTCCCGTTCCCCTGACGCGATGAAGCCGCCGACAATGGCACAAGACGTCGGAATCTTAGACCGACGAGCGATTACTTCGGGCGTGGGGCGGCTTTGGGGGCATCGTGGCCGAACAAAGTCCGGTGCATCAGCTTGGGGATTTCGGTGTTGTCCATCATGCCGTGGACCTTGTCGCTGTTGAGGCCCTCGGCGCGGACGAGGATGCCGCCCGAAACGTCGTCATAACCGGGCCAGATGATCAGAAACGGATGGCGTTGGCCGGCTTTGTCGGGCGCTGACATGAACGGCGCGGTGCCCGTGCCGTCGATGCCGTCAATCGGTGCGCCGGTCCGGTCGGTGGCGGGGAGTCTGTCGGGAATGGGTTGACCGTCGGGCACGTGGATGCCGCGCATCCGCATGCCGCCACCGTCGGAGTCGGCTGCGCTGATGAGCAGCGTGTCGGGGTGCTTGGCGATGTAGGTCCGCATCACGCCGAACGCCTCGTCAGCGCGACGCAACGCTTCGATCATTCCACGAGCGTTGCCGTTGTTGCCGAAGTTGTCCGTGCCTTCCTCTTCGACGATGAGCAGGAACCGCTTGCCCTTGCGGCTGAGGATCTGCAAGGCTTTGTCCGACATCTGTGCGACCGTCGGAGCGTCGGGGTCGTAGAGCGGCAAATTTTTCTCAGCCAGAACTTCTTCGGGTTGATCGTTGAAGGTGTGATAGTCGGCGAACAGGCCGAGCAGCTTGTCGGTCGTGACGGGCACGGCGGCGAGTTCCTCGGCGGTGAACACGACGGTGTAGCCGGCCTTTCGTGCTTGGTCGATCAGGTTGCGGCCGTCTTCCCGCACGCCTGTGCCGTGGCGACCCTTCACGCCCTTGGGCAGGTAATACTTCTCCCCGCCGCCTAGCATGATGGCGCAGCCGCTTTCGATGAGTTGCGCGGCAATCGGTTCGTGCTCTTTTCGCGACGAGACGGAGGTCACGAAGCAACCTGTGCCCGGCTCGGTGCTGGTGCCGGTCTGCACAAGACCGACGGGCAGGTCGGCCGCCATCGCCTGATGCGCGATCGACATCGATTTGCCATTGCGATCGACGATCAGCGGGTGACCGGGCGAGCCCCATGTGCCGTAGGCGTCGGAGGCGACCTTGAAACCATAGGCGTGGGTGGTGGCCCCGCCGTTGCTCGTCGCGGTGACGGAGTCAGCCATATGCCCGGTGTAGACCGCCATGGCCGGGAGTTTGTCCCAGTTGAGTTGCCCATCGGGGCCGACCAGCGCCGCACGGGCGATGGCCCAGTTGGCCGACGATGTGCCATCCGGATGGAAGAAGATGACGCTGCCGGTCTGCGGCGGCGAACCGCAGCCAGCCGCCAGGACGGTGAGAAACAGTAGCGCCAACAGGCGTCGAAACATGGTTGCCTCCTTGATGTAAGCGTGCCAAAGCGTGAAGTGTAACGCCGACGCGCGGGCGGGGAACCGGCAGGGCGCAGGGCGAGGTTAGAAACAGGTTAATGGCCCCGGCGTTGGTCGAGATACCGCTTGTGCCGTTCACGGCCCGGCTTTGGGTGGCTCTGTCCAAGTCACGTCGCGGCCGGCGGGCATGGTGTCGGTGAAGAGACTTCGCGGCGGGTGCGAGGCGCGGGTGAGCATCGCTGTGGCGATGGCGCTGATGAAGTAGAGCACGACCAACGCCGCCACGGCGACCAGCAGCCACTGCGTCCCCAGTTGCATCCCTGGCGTCACGCCCGCCAACTGTCCCAGTCGGGTCAGCGGCTCTGCATCAGGCGATACGGCCACGCCCGGTGCCTGGGGCACCACCAACAGCCAGACCGCCACGCCGAAGAACGTCACGAGACTCGCGGGGAGTAGCACCTTGACGCAAGTGTGGAGCACCTGATCGATACGGATGCGGGGCAGCGTCCAGCGGAGCCAGATCTGGATGAAGATGGTGCCCATGGCCTTGGCGACAAACCACGCCATGCAGTAGAGGTTGAGGATGATGAGCCCCAGCCAGGTCGGGACGGTCTGGCCGTCGAGGCCCATGGCAGTGGCTTTGGCGGTCCAGCCGTCGGCGGCAGCGGTGGCACCGGTGAAATAGGCGGTGCCCGCTGCAACCGGGTCGTAACCGATGAGGGCGTAAATCGGGTCGTACGCACCCAGCGGACTGTTCCACCCGCCTAAAAACAGCGATGCCTGAATGGCGCCGATGACGAACATGCCCGCATACTCAGCGAAGAAGAAGAAGGAAAAACGCATGCCTGAGTATTCGGTGTGGAACCCGGCGACGAGTTCGCTTTCGCTTTCAGGCAGGTCGAAGGGCGCGCGTTTGTTCGACGCCAGGCTGGCGATGAAGTAGAGGAGAAAAGCGATGAAGATGAACGGGTTGTGGAACACGAACCAGTCCTGGATGCCCCCGCCTTGGAGGTAGGAGAGTTCCAGCAGGTGAAGCGTGCCGGCCACCAGCACACCGCAGATGATGCTCAGGCCCAGGGGGATTTCGTAGCTGACCATCTGGCAGGCTTCGCGCATGGCACCGTAGATGGACCACTTGGAGCCGCTGGCCCAACCGGCGAGGATGACGCCCATGACTTCCACCGCCAGCACCGCCATGAGGTAGAGCACGCCGATGTTGAGCCCAGCTTCGAAGATGAATTGCGGGCCAAAGGGCAGCGCCAGAAACGCGGCAAAGACCGGGGCAAAGGCGACATAGGGCGCCAGTCGGAAGAGGAACGCATCCGCCTTGTCGGGGATGAGGTCTTCTTTGAGAAACAGCTTGGCGCCGTCGGCGATGGACTGCGCCCAGCCGTGCCACCCGCCCACGTGCATGGGCCCGAAGCGGCCCTGAATGTGGCCGGCGACCTTGCGCTCCCACCAGATGGTGAACATCGCCAGCACGCTGATGCCAGCCGTCACCACCGTCGCCACCAGCGTGAAACGAAGAGCGATGGCGATCCAGATCGTCCAGACGTCGGGGTTAAGCCCGGCTGCGGTCGCGAGGTCGGAGGCCCACTGCTGCATCATGGTCGAGCTTCTCGGTCAACGGTTGCGTTCGGCGACGAAAACGCGGATTCTAGCAAATTGGACATTCCTTCGACGCCACGGTTGGTGTAGAATCACCAACAGGGCACATCCTGTTTGTGGGGCATAAGTTTTGTCAACCTTGCAGGCACAACATTCCACCCAGGTCAACCGAGGCGCAAACGCCTCGGTAAGGGCCTCGAGCGCGCTGCGAGGGCTCAAGGCTCGTCCCGGATTAACCATGCTCACGCTCGTCTTCGTGGACCTGCTGGCGCTGGCGCTGGCGACGGGCCTGTCGGTGTGGATCCGTTTCAAGTTGGGCGGCGAATATGACCCGGCGATGTACTGGAAATTCTGGCCGGTGCTCGGGCTTTTCGTGATCGTCTATTACGCTGCCCGGCTCTATGCCGTGCCCGTCTGCCCCGCCGAGGAAATCCGCCGCGTTACGCTCCTGACCACCGCCATGTACCTGGGTCTGGCGACCGCGACGTTCCTCATGAAGGAGAGCGAGGTTTACTCCCGATCGATCTTCGTGCTTGCACTGCCGTCTTCGATTCTGCTGGTGCTCATGGGCCGCGCCGTGACAAGGCTGGCCCTGTCGTCACGAAGCTGGTGGGGCGCGCCGGTGCTGCTCTTAGGCTGTGGTCGCAACGGTCGCCGACTCGTGCGGATGATCCTCTCGAACCCCGAGATGGGCCTCAAACCCGTGGGCATTCTCGATGATCGGCCCTGGCGCGGCCACGGTTTTCGTGGCGTGCCTGTGCTGGGGACCACCGCTCGCGCTGTCGAACTTGTCCGCAGCCATCGCCGCCTCCGCCTGTTGGTCAACGTCAGCGAAATTCCCCGCGAACGACTCGACGAACTGATGCTCCAGGAGCAGCAGCACATCGGGCACCTCATCATCATCCCCAACCTCGCGGGCCTGACGAGCATCGGCGTCGGGGCGCAAGACATGGGCGGCATTCTGGGCCTGCACGTTCGTCATCGCCTGCTCGACCCCGTGCAGCGCCTCAACAAACGAGCCTTGGACATAGCGATGATGCTGCTCCTGATCCCCGTGGTGGGACTCGCGACGCTGATCCTGGCGGCGCTGATCAAACTCGATTCCCCCGGGCCGCTGTTCATCGGACACAAGCGGATCGGCCTAGGCGGCAAGTATTTCAAATGCTGGAAGTTCCGCACCATGGTGGCCAATGCGTCCGAGGCGTTGACCCAGATGCTGGCCGACAACCCCGAAGCGGCAAAGCAATGGGCACGCGATCACAAGCTTCGCCACGACCCGCGCGTCACCCGCCTGGGGCGATTCCTGCGACGAACCAGCCTCGATGAACTGCCCCAGTTCTGGAACGTGCTCTGCGGGCAGATGAGCATCGTCGGGCCGCGACCCATCATCGAGGAAGAGGTCGAACGCTACGGCCGCAACTTCACGCTCTACACCCACGTCCGCCCGGGCATCACCGGTCTCTGGCAGGTCTCGGGCCGCAACAACTTGCCCTATGCCGACCGCGTGCGACTCGATATCCATTACGTGCGCAACTGGTCGATCTGGCTGGACCTCTACATTCTTTCGCGGACGATCCTGGAAGTGATCACCGGCCGCGGTGCCTACTGAGCTTTGAGTCTCTGATCGGGCCAGATTTTCATCGAGCTGCGGCTTGAACTTCTCAGCCTACTGCGACTTTAGTTTCTCAGCGTGGGTCTTCTCAAGCTTGTCCACCTTGGGTTTGGCGACGCCGACGATATAGGGATTCGTCGGGTTCTGCTGCGCATAATCCTGGTGGTATTTCTCCGCAAGATAAAACGCTTCGAGTGGTTCGAGCGTAGTGACGATCTTGCCTTTGACGCTGCCATCAGTCTGCAATTGCTTGATCATCTCCGTCGCTGCCTGCTTCTCTGCATCGTCCGCGTAGAACACCGCTGAACGATATTGCCGACCGACATCCCCGCCTTGACGGTTCAAAGTCGTGGGATCGTGCGCCACGGTGAAAAAGATCTTGAGCAGTTGCGCGTAGCTGATCTTGGCCGGATCGTAGGTGATGCGGATGACCTCAGCGTGGTCGGTCGTGCCGGTGCTGACGCTCTGGTAGTTCGCGGTGTCTTTGGTTCCGCCTGCGTAGCCGCTCACGACATCGACAACGCCATCAAGCCGCTCGAAGACCGCCTCGGTACACCAGAAGCATCCGCCCGCCAGCACCGCGTTTTTCAGCTCCGGCTTGTCCGCTGCCGGGTCCGCCAGTTGGGCTGCGTTTTCGCTGACGGTGAACTGCAGCACCGTGCCGTTCAAACAATACCGTCGGCCGGTCGGTCGCGGGCCATCGTCAAACACGTGGCCCAGGTGACCATCACAACGAGCGCAGGTGATTTCCGTCCGCACCATGCCGAAGCTGCTGTCGATCTTTTCGGTGATGTTCTCCGGCGCGATGGGCGCATAAAAACTCGGCCAACCCGTGCCCGAGATGAACTTCGCGTCACTGGCAAACAGAGGCAGGCCGCAACCCACGCAGGCGTAGATGCCCTTTTCCTTGTTGTCCAGCAGGATGCCGCAAAACGCAGATTCGGTGTTCTCGTGACGAAGGATGCGATATTGATCCGCCGTCAGTTGTGCCTTCCACTCCGCGTCAGTCTTGACCACCCGCGGTGACTCAACCGGCCCGATCAGACGGCCTTCCTTATTAAACACTTTTACCTTCACAGTCTTGCCCGGCTCCTGGACCTGGGCTTTCTCCTTGGGCATGTCAGTGGACTCCGTTTCGGCTTGCGCCTGATTGACCAGTTGCGTGGCGCGGGCGGTGACAAAGGCAACGCTGATCAACAGCAGCCCCAAAGCCCCCACCAGCTTCCATGTGCGCAGGTTGGTTTTCATTGTTCATCCTGGTTCTTGTCGGGTTGATCCTTTTCCGCCTCCGCCGGGCCCAACGCTGCTTCGATGGCCTGCACCATCGCAGGTGACATGGGATTCACCTTCGAGCGGAATCGTGCGATGACCTTCCCCTGGCGATCGACGAGAAACTTCTCGAAGTTCCACTTCACATCGCCGGTGTCCGACAAGCCGGTCTTGTCGCTGGTGAGGTGGGCAAAGAGCGGCGCCGCGTTATCGCCGTTGACGTCGACTTTGTCGAAGAGGTCGAACTTCACGCCGAACTTCGTGGTGCAGAACTCCAGAATCTCCTCGTTGCTGCCCGGCTCCTGCTTGCCGAACTGATTGCATGGAAACGCCAGGATCGCCAGGCCGCGCTGGGCATACTTCTCATCCAGCGTCTGGAGGTCTGCGTATTGCTTGGTGTGCCCACATTTGCTGGCAACGTTGACGATCAACACCACCTTGCCCGCGTACTTTTCATGCAGCGCCACATCGTCACCCGTGTTGGTCTTCACCGTAAACGCAATCGCCGCAGGTACAGCTTTGTCGTCAGCCCCGTCCTTCTCCTCCGCACTCTTCTCCGTCGCTCCCTTCTCCGCCTTCCCCTGCTCCGCAGCACCAGCCTCCGCCGCCTGAGCACTCGCCTGTCGCCCCTGCAGCGGCATCAACCACGCAGCCGCCCCAAACGCCAGCATCATCGCCACTAAAGCAAAATTGTTCATCGCTGAATCCTCGATTGAAGTTTCCGATCCGCAACGTGTAAGGATCTGCAACTGAAGTGTAGGCTGGTCACCGCGGCACCCGTCCCGCCGCCACGTCCAAGCCTCGCCCACCCACCTCCAGACACCCCCCATGGCGATTTCGTCCATCACCGTGCGCATAACAGGCATGGCGGAGCCCTGCATAATCGGACACAATGCTCCCCATGAATGACCGCCAACGATTTATCGCCACCATGCACTACCAGAGTCGCGACCGTGTGCCGCTCTACGATTTCAACTTCTGGGATGAGACGCTGCCCGTATGGTACGACCAGGGTCTGCCACGCCAATACACCCGCCAGAACGTGCGCCAATATTTCGGCATGGATTCATCCATGGGCGGCGGTGAGCCACAGGACTGGTACACCGGCATCTGTGGCAACCTTACCCCCGGATTCCCCCAGAGCATCCTCCAGGACGATGGCGACGAATACACCCAGATGCAGTACGATGGCGTCATCGTCCGAAAGCAACGCTCCAGCGTCTCGATTCCCATGCACGTCGGCCACACGCTCGTCGATCGCCAAAGCTGGAACGAACACTACAAACCTCGCCTCGATCCCTCGACGCCCCAACGCATCCCCCAGGACTGGGATCGCCGGGTGAAGCTCTGGCGCGACGCCGACCGTCAACATCCCATCTTCGTCCACGGCGGCAGCCTCTTCGGTTGGCTGCGCGATTGGATGGGTATCGAAAATCTCGCGCTGGTCGTTTACGATGACCCAGCCTGGTTTGAGGAAATGATCACCACCGTCGCCGACCTGTGCGTGGCGATGCTGGAAAAAGCCTTCGCTACCGGCGGTAAGTTCGACGGCTGCAGCATGTGGGAGGACATGTGCTACAACGCGGGCCCGCTGCTCTCGCCCACGCACTTCAAGCAATACCTCTCGCCCCACTATCGCCGCATCACCGACCTCTGCCGCAAGCATGGCGTCGATGTGACGTGGGTCGATTGCGATGGCAAGATCGATGACCTGCTGCCCCTCTGGCTCGACGCGGGCGTCAACTGCATGTTCCCCATCGAGGTGGGCACCTGGGGCGGCGACCCCATCGCGTTTCGCAAGCGCTTCGGCAAGGACCTGCTGCTCATGGGCGGCGTTGATAAGCACATCCTGGCGCAGGATCGCCCCGCCATCGACGCCGAGATCGCCCGCTTGTCGCCCCTGGTCGAAGCGGGCGGCTACATCCCGATGCCCGACCACCGCGTGCCCCCGGATGTGCCGCTGGCTAACTATGTTTATTATTGGGAACGTATCAGACAGGTCTGGGGCCACGGCGTGGCGCTCAAACCGATGGGTGCGAAAGGCAATGCAGCGATTGGTGGTTGTAATCTCGTGAGTTGAGTGCAATGACAACGGCGGTTGATCCCGAAGCCGAGTCGATCATCAGCGACATCCAAGTCGCTTTCCTCGGCGTCCGGCGTGGCGCGATTACTCTGCACGAGGCCGAAGTCATCGATGACTACGGCTCTCCCGCGCAGCGCGCGGAGGCACGAAAGCTTGACACCGATGGACGCTGGGAGCGGGTGCCCGACGAGCATATCGAGAAGTGTGGGTCGGCGCTGAGTCACGTTGATCCGCATAGTTGGCGGTACTACATCGCACCGATGATGATCTGGTCGCTCCGGCACTTTCTCAGCAACGGTTCGATTGTCTCCGACTACACGATCTACACGTTCGACTTGAATGAGAAGTCAGTAGATATGCGCAACTACTCGCTTGAGCGCTATCAACTGCTGGATGATAAGCAGGCTCGATGTGTCTGCCGCTTCCTGGAGTACATGGCTCGCAGCGGCGACTTCGCCGATGGTCGCGTGGCCAAAGAGGCGTTGCGAAAGTACTGGGGGCGGTTCGGTGACGCTACGGGTATGTGACGCTCGTCTGCACATGCCGCGCAGCGCACACGGTTAGAATGATGGCGTCGATCCGCAGCCCGCATACCCCGACATCGCCCCGTGTTCTCGCCCTTGGTTCCCCACCCCGCATCACCCCCCGCATTCGGAGTTCCCCTTGAGCCATTCACCCACCTGGCATCCCCAGGCTACGCAAGTCGCGCGACGATTCGAAGCCTGGTGGCGGTGCGAGATCATCGACCGACCACCCGTCACCCTCTGGTGCCACGGCGGGAAGTCCGGCCAGCCTGTCATCAAGCAGCACACTACCAAACGCGAACGCTGGATGGATATCGACTTCAATATCCACCGCTTCATCAGCAGCACGCAGGGTGGCATCTTTCTCGGTGATCGCCTGCCGGTCTACATGCCAAACCTCGGGCCCGAGATCCTTTCGACGCTGCTGGGCGCGGAATTGGAGTTCGGTGAGACTACCAGTTGGTCCAAGCCTATCGTCCATGACATCGGCGATTGGGATCGCGTGCTCCAGACCCCGCCGCAGTTTGATAATCCCTACTGGCAGTGGATCGAAGACGCCACCCGCCGCGCGCTGGAACTTTCGCAGGGCCGCTTCCTCGTAGCCATCGCCGACCTGCACGGCAATCTCGATTTGCTGGCTGGCTTGCGCGAGCCCGAGTCGCTGTGCATGGACCTCCTCGAAGAGCCCGAACTGATGGCCAGGGCTGCGCTTCACGCTGCGGATGTCTATGTTCAAGCTTTCGAACGTCTCCACAAGATCATCACCGATGCCGGTCAAGTCGGCTCGACGACATGGACTCATTACTACCATCAAGGCCCCACGTGCATTCCCAGTTGCGACTTTTGGTGCATGCTCTCGCACGAGCTATCGCGTGACATTGCACTGCCCGCCATCAAGCGGGAGATGGAGCCGCTGGAGCGATCGATCTTTCATCTGGATGGTCCCGGCGCGCTAAGGCACCTGGATATGGTTCTGGAATTGCCGGGGCTCAATGCGGTGCAATGGGTTTACGGCGACGGCCACGGACCGGCGGCCAACTGGATCGAGGTTTACCAGCGGTGCCAGACTGCGGGCAAAGCGGTGCAGGTGCTGGCGTCAGATGCGGCGGATGCGATGACCGTCCTCGATGCGCTGGACCCGCGCGGCGTGTGGCTCCAGGTCGGTCAGGGCTTCGCCGATCAGCAGGCTGCCGAGGCCTTCCTCGCGCAGCTCGGCCGGTTAACTCGCTAAACTCTCTGGACCACCACAACCACGCGAGGCACACACCGACACGCCCACCCCGCTCAACCACCGCACGCCAAAGGACACGCACGTGACAACTCGCTTTCTCCAACGTCTCAACCAAGGCACGCTCGTCTGCGATGGCGGCATGGGCACCCAACTCTTTGGCCGCGGCATGCAGCCGGGCGTCTGCGGCGAAATCTGGAATATCAATCGCCCCGACGACGTCATGGCCATCCACCGCGACTACCGTGACGCCGGTTGCGACCTGCTGACGACCAACACCTTTCGCGGCTGCATCACCGCGTTGAAGGCCCACGGCCTGGGCAACCGCGCTGATGAACTCAATCTCGCCGGGGCACGCAACGCCCGCCGCGTCGCCGATGAAAACGCCAACACCGACGCCGAAGCGCGTCCCTTTGTCATGGGCGACATCGGTCCCTTCGGTGATTTCCTCGAACCCATGGGCGATACCACGCCCGCGCAACTCCGCGAGATTTTCCGTCGCCAGATCGACGCGCTGGCCACCGGCGGGGCCGACGGCATCATCATCGAAACCATGGCCGACGCCAACGAGGTCGCCGAGGCCATCGCCGCCGCTAAGGAAATCCGCAAGGACTGGCCCGTGATCGCTACCTATGCTTTCGACCGCGGCGCCAATGACAGCTTTCATACCATGATGGGTCTCACGCCAGAGCAGGCCATGCGGCAAACTATCAACGCCGGGGCCGATGTCGTGGGTGCCAACTGCGGCACATCGCTTTCGCTGGAAGACTACTTAAGACTGGCGAATCAACTCGTCGCGGCGGCGGGCGATGTCCCCGTTATCGTCCAGCCCAACGCCGGGGCTCCCATGCAAATCGACGGCAAACTTGTCCACCCCGCCAGCGCTGCGGATATGGCTGCTTTAGCGGTGAAACTTCGCGATGCGGGTGTCCGGATCATCGGCGGCTGCTGCGGTACCACGCCCGCCCACCTCCGCGCCATGGCCAGTGCCCTCAAACCTTGATGTCGCGATGCAACCTATATAGATAGGTAGTATGCAATAGGTAGAGTCGCCTCGGATCGCCTCGAACGCTATTCGATAAACCGACTGCGCTCGTCAGCCGTCGGCACGCGACAGGAGTCGCGCTTCCCCCAAAGACGATACCGATTCGCAGCGATCCTTCGATAGATGAAGTCACGGATAAAACGAGGTACCCAAAGCAACGCAGTGAACCACCCCCACCGCGGAAGACTACTAACGATCCTGATGGTAGCCTCCGAAGCTACATACGCCCGCCCGCCTCTGATAAGGACCATCGAGTTCAGTTCGCGAACATCAATACCAAACCGCTTTGCATACGCGGCTCCAACATCACTCTGCAGTGATGCGAAGTGAAAAAGGCGATCGCTATCACGACGCAAAATGAAATCAACAGAACGATTACAGAGGTTACAAACCCCATCGAATAGAACGATATTGTCGTGATCGGCCTCAGTCACAGCTCACTCACGTTCGTCCCCGCCCCCGGCCCCTCATCCCCCGCACCATCCCCCACCGCACCCGTCACGCGCACCACATCCCGCGTCACGACAACTCCCGCACCCCGTGAAAGCATAAACCGCCGCCGCCCACCGCGCGTGTCCGCCACCGCTCGCAGCACCGGCC
>JBGSTK010000241.1:0-8971 GCA_041736565.1 Phycisphaeraceae bacterium
CGGTCGCGCCGCTGCTGCTGCGCGCGTTGGACCCTCGCACCGGCAGCGGCGGGCTGCTTCTCAAAGAACGCCAGATCCTCCAGCGCTTCATCGATCTACCTCAAACACTCACTCACGCCTGGGAACACAACATCCCCATGCTGGTGGACTCCACGGCCAACATGATCGCCGGTCAGAACGTGTTTGAATCCCTGCGCCTGCCTGAGATCATCCTTTGCATCGCCAGCTTCGCCTTCGCCTTGGCGCTGGGGCGCAAACGATTGCTCTGGGGCGTGCTCGTGGCGCTGTTTTTGGTGCAATGGGTGCTGTTTCTCCCCGATGTGCGATACACGCTGCCTATCGTGCCCCTGGTGCTCTATGGCTGGTGGCGTGCATCGCGCTGGATCCTGCTGGTGATCTGGCGGCATCGCGCCGGAGCCACGATCGCCGGTGCCATGATCGCCTTTGTGGTGCTGATGAATCTCATCCGCGTCGGGAGCGTGATCGTCGAGCAGCGAAGTACGCCGTTTCTCGATCATTATCAGTCCGGTCGATACCAGCATGTTCCGCAACTGGCATCCACCATCAATAAGCTACTGCCCCACGATGCCTGGCTGATTGCCGACAACTCGCTGGCGGCACCGCTGACGCATATGTCTAAGCGGCCCTGCGCCAGTCAGTGGGACGATGCCTTCTCACGCATCCCCCTCACCGTGCCGCTGTACATTGTCTTGCCGCTCGATGAACCTACAGCCGGGAGTCTGGCCCAACATGGAGCCTCCTGGCAACGCCTGTCGCCGCCGCTGGTGAGCCTCGAACGCACCGGGGACCGTCCGCCGTTGGAGCTTTACCGACTGCTGCGTGAGGAAACCCCCTGACCATGCGTACCCACCTGGTCCATGAATGGCTGGGCCCGATCGGCGGGTCGGAGCTGGTGCTCGAAGCCCTGGCTGCGCTCTATCCCCAGGCGCCTATTCATGCTCTCGTCTACTGGCGCGAGCTCTACGCCCAGCGTGAGATAGGCCGCCACGAGGTGCGGACCTCGTTCATCGATCGGCTGCCCACCGGCCGCCGTCGCTACACCCGCTTCCTCCCGCTGATGCCCCTGGCGGTCGAAGGCCTCGACACCAGCGATGCCGAGGTGGTCATCTCCTCGAGTCACGCCGTGGCCAAGGGCGTGCTGACCCGCGCCGACCAACTCCACATCAGCTACGTCCATACCCCCATGCGCTACGCCTGGGACATGCGCCAAGCCTACCTCCAGCAGACGGGGCTGGACCGTGGGTTGCGAGGCAAAATCACCCACGCCCTGCTCCACTATCTGCGCAACTGGGACATTGCCAGCGCCAACCGCGTGGATCACTACCTGGCCAACTCGCACTACATCGCCCGTCGGATCGCCAAAACCTATCGCCGCGACAGCCAGGTCATCTACCCGCCGGTGGATGTCGAGCGGTTCACCGCCTCGACTCAACGCGACGATTTCTATCTCACCGTGTCCCGGCTGGTGCCCTACAAGCGCATCGATCTCATCGCTGCAGCCATGGCGAAGCTGGATCGCCCGTTAGTCATCATCGGCGATGGGCCTGAGCGGGCGAAGATTGAAGCCGCGGCTGCGAGCGCTCATCCCGGCCGGGTGACGCTGCTGGGGTATCAGGACGATTCGGTGGTGCGTGATCATCTGCAGCGCTGCCGGGCGTTTCTCTTTGCCGCCGAGGAAGACTTCGGCATCGTGCCGGTGGAAGCCCAAGCCGCCGGGGCACCGGTGATCGCGTTAGGCAAAGGCGGCGTGCGCGAGACCGTCATCGATGGCCGCACGGGCGTGTTTTTTTTCGAGCAGAGCCTCGAAGGTCTGACACGAGGCATCGAGCAATTCGAGGCACAACCCGCCTCGCACTGGGACGCCTCCACAATCGCCGCTCACGCCCAGCAATTCTCCACATCGCGCTTCAAACGGGAACTGGCGGCGTTCGTCAATGAAGCGTGGACCCGATTCCGTACCGAGCGCGACAACCCGCACTCAGTACAATGACCGTGCGACTTCGCGATCGTGCGACCGTGCCACTTCGCGACTTTGCGACTCTGCGACCCTTCACAACACACGTCCGTTGGGAGCCCTCTCATGATCACCGGTCTTGCCCATGCCTGCTTCCACGTCAAAGACCTCGAAGTGTCGCTAGCGTTCTACCGCGACAAGCTGGGCCTCGTACCCGCGTTCGACTTCATCAACGAGCAAGGCCAGCGTACGGGCGTCTACCTGCACCTGGGCGGGCGGACTTTTATCGAGCTGTTCATCGGGAAGCCCGAAGCCCCGGCCCCCAACCAGTCGTATAAGCACATCTGCCTGGAAGTCGACAACCTCCAAGCCACGATGCAGACGCTCCAACAGCGAGGCGTCGAAGTGACCGGTTTCAAACGCGGCAAAGATCAAAGCTGGCAGGCCTGGATTACCGACCCGGACGGCAACCGCATCGAATTGCACCACTACACCGCGGAAAGCTGGCAAGCCCCCTGGCTGCGATAATCGCAAGAAACAGCCGCCCTCCATGCAATTTGGGATAACTAGAAGAAATTTTCAAAATAGGACTTTTTTGTCTTGATTTAATCCAACGACCTTTGTATTGTTGATTAGCCCCCGAGGTTCACAGACCTCACGGGTGACCGAAAAACCAGACCCGCTCTGACTTGATGCCGATCGATCGCCGCCCTGCCCATCACGCCTCATTTATCCAGATTCATTCCCGGCGTCGCATCTGCCAAGCCTCTCAAACCCTCACGCGGGAAGGTCCTTTCATGGTTCAAGCCACGTCCAATACTGTTGCAGCCACCATCCACCTAAACGACTATCGCCTCGTAGTCGATGGCACTCGTTGGTCACTGACGGGCCCCGACAGTGCTGTCGCCGAAGCAGCTTGGAAGCGGCTCATCGTGCTATCCAAGCGACCCGAAGGTCAAAGGCTGCTGACCAAATCTCTGCGGGTCGAGGAAGGCCCGGAACTCGAAGCCATCGAGGCACAGTTGATCGAACTGCTCAAAATCCCGCCCAGTCAGCCCACCGCACGCCAACCCGCCACCGAAAACCAGCGCTCCTATGCCCGCCACGTTGGGCTCGATGCGCCTGATCACATCTGCGGTGCCGAACTGGCGCGGCGGCTTCACGACTTCCACCTCGTTCGCACCTACATGGAACTCGTCTGGTGCGCCATGACGCAACGCAAGCCCCAAGAGTCCGGCGTCAATCCGCAAGAAATCAACCACCTCGCGGTCAAACTCATCAACAACTCCGAGTTCCTCCACCGCATCCACCACGCCCGATTGCTGCGCATCGAAACGCCCGAAAGTCAGGATTGGCAACGGGCCGCACAGGGAGCGCTCAGCACGCAGGTGAGAGTCAAACCCGCCGACCCGCTCTACCAGGAAGTCTCGTCGATTCTCCGACGGCAATGGGGCCGATACCTCGCCCAAGGCCTGGTGGGCAAGATGCGACGGATGTTCAGCATGGCGTGAACCGATGCTCGCTACTGACTCCCCGGGCGGCGCGACTGGGGGGGGACGCACCGCCCGGGGTGGGATTTGCGGCGAGGGGATTAGCAACGAGGGGCGATTTGCAGCGTGGGGGATTACCAGCGTTTCGAGGCGGCGCAGCGAGTGCGGTGATACATTGGCGGCGATGAAACCGACTGTTGTCATTGCCGAAACGCTCGACGATCTCCCCGCCCAGTGGCTTGCCGAGGAAGCGAGGGTCATCTGGGCCAAACATGAGCAAGCTGCACCCCTGGGCGAGCATCTACGCCAAGCCGATGGGCTGGTGGTGCGGACGTACACCCAGGTCAACGATGCCTTGCTCGATCAAGCACCGCAACTCAAAGTCGTGGGCCGGGCGGGCGTGGGGCTCGACAACATCGATCTGCCCGCCTGCCGACGCCGAGGCGTGGAAGTCGTTTACACCCCCGATGCCAACACGCAGGCCGTCGTCGAATATGTGCTGGGGCTAATGCTCGACGCCTATCGCCCGCGGTTTTCACTCACCCGCCCCGTAAGTCCAGCCGAGTTCCACCGCTTACGAAAGGCCGAGGTGGGCCTGCAACTCGACGAGCTGACGCTGGGCATTCGGGGCTTTGGTCGCATCGGCAAACGTCTGGGCCGAGTCGCCCACGCCATCGGCATGAACCTCCTGGTCAACGACCTTCTGCCTGAAGCCGAACTACGCAAAGCAGTGGACTACCCCTTTGACTTCGTTGACAAGGCGGAGCTTTACGCCCGCAGCGATGTGCTGACGATTCATGTGGATGGCCGAAGCGAAAATCGCGGGATGGTTAACGCTGACATGCTGTCCCAGCTCAAGCCAGGCTGCCTGCTCATCAACGCAGCGCGCGGGATGCTCGTCGATGCCCCGGCCTTGGCGGATTGGGCCTCACGCGTCGAGATGCAAGGTGGCAAAGCGGTCCTCGATGTCCACGAGCCCGAGCCCCCGCCCGAGTCCGCCCAGGCATATCCCGTCTTTGACCACGTCAACATCCGCCTGCTGCCCCACCTCGCGTCACGCACGGATCGAGCGCTGATGAACATGAGCTGGGTCGTGCGAGATGTCATGGCTGTGCTCCAAGGCCGAAAGCCCAAGTTCCCCGCGCCGGTGTGATCGCGTAACCGACGCAGCTTGAGACTCGAACACGAACCACAAACTTTGTGTCCCTTGTGGTTGCTTGCTTTTGTTCCCTCGCTCTTACAATGGGGGCATGGAACTGCCATTGGCGTCACAGAATGCAAGAGCGGGGCATGATGCCACATCCTTGGTTCGCGCTATCAAGCGTGCCGATGTCATCCTGGCGCGAACAGCCGCGACGGAAACCGCGCTGGCCGGTGCCACCGCCTTTGTCAATCCCGCCCGCCCGCAGGTTCACATGTGCAACTTCGCCGCCGAGTTGCATCTACCCCCGGGCTTGTCCGCTGCCGAAGCTCTTTTGGATATTCACGCCCACTTCCAACAGGCCAACGCGACGTGCAGCTTCCTTCAGTGTCACGATGCGGACTGGCCCGCAGCATGGGAACAGCCGCTCCTCGACGCGGGTTACCAGCGTGCCCCCGAAGCCGCGATCATGCGCCTGACGCAGCAACCACAGCCCCCGCGCCATCCGCCCGCGATGGTGCAGATCGTGCCCGCCCGCGCGGTGCTGCGCGACCTGCCCGCATTCCACGCCCACATCATCCGACACACCTATCACACCGATGCCGATGTGACCGCCCAACTCACCGCCACGTTCATGGATCACCTCGATGAGCCTCGCCTCGAACCATTCGTCGCGCGGGTCAACGGCCAGATGGTCGCCATCGCCGCGCTGATCAACCTCGGCGACATCGGCGTGATCGACAATGTCCAGACGCTGGCCGAGCATCGCAGCCGGGGCATCGCCACCGCGCTGTTGTTGCACCTGCTGGACCATGCCGCCCGCGCGCAATTCACCAGCGTCATCCTCGAAACACTGCCCGACACGCCAGCCATGCGACTCTATCAGACGCTGGGATTCGTCGAACTCCGGCGATTCGCCAAGTGGACAAGGGAATCAACGAAGTGACTCAACCGACTCCGTCACGATTCAAGTTCCAAGACTCACCGATGCTGCCCCTGTTCATGCGCGTCCTCGCGCTGGCGGCACTGGGCACGAGCCTCTACCTGCTGACGGCTTCCATCAGCACCACAGCTCTGGCGGGCTGCGGTCCCGACGGCGGGTGCGACGCAGTGCTGGCCACACGCTGGGCATCCTGGCTGGGCATCCCCGCCAGCGCCATGTCAGCGGCGCTCTACATCATCATGCTCGCCGCCCTCTGGCACATCGGCCCAAACGCCTCGCCACGCCGACGACGCATCGCCTGGGCCTTGCTCCTGCCCATGGCGGTCACCATCGAACTGGCAGCGCTGTGGTTCCTGGCCCTGCAGCTCTTTGCCGTCGGCGCGTTTTGCATCTGGTGCGTCACCACCCACATCCTGGGCTTGTTCCTGGCGGCGTTGATCGTCCTGGCGGCACCGATCGACTGGAGTGAACGCGACGAGCCTCCGCTCGATCCCGACGACGTCAGCCACCGCCGACAAAGCTTCAGCGTGCGACAGGCAGCCGCCCTTTGCCTGCCGGGCCTGCTGGGCATCATCGTGCTCATCGCCGGCCAACTCCTCTACAGCCCGCCGACCCATCGCGTCATCGCCGGCGACCCCACCGGCACTACGCCCAATGGCAGCCCGAACACCGGCACACCGACTGGCACGACCAATGGCCAATCCGCCAACCAGCGACACTACGCCCTGCCCGGCGGAAGTGTGGGACTCGATCCCGCCACACTCCCCATCATCGGACCCGCTCACGCACCGCACATCGTCGTCCTCGTCATGGACTACACCTGCCCCCATTGCCGCACCCTCCACGGCTTCCTGCTCCAAGCCCGCGAGCGCTACGGCGACGCTTTCGCCTTCATCGTCCTGCCCGTGCCCATGGATGCCGATTGCAACCCCGAGTACACCGAGACCGATCCGCCCAACGTCGGTGCCTGCGATTACGCCCGCATCGCGCTGGCGGCTTACCGTGTCGAGCCGCGCCACTTCGAAACCGTCGATCGCTGGCTGCTGGCGCCCGATACCCGCCCGTCTGTCCCGGATGCCCGCGCGTTTCTGGTGCAAACCGTCGGTGAAGCAGCCGCACAGGAAGCGCTGGCGAAACCGTGGATCGAGGAACAACTCGCCAAAAACATGCGGCTCTACGGCCTGGCAAAATTCCGTCGCCTGCCTGTCGTGCTCATGCCCGGCGGGTTCATCGACGGGCGACCCGCCACCGCCCAGCAACTATGGGCCGATCTCGAAGAGGAAATGCCCGGCCTCAAAGCTTCTGCCCCAACGCCTATACAATCCCAGCCATGATTCAACCCGCCTCCGACATCACCACCCGCCTCGTCGTGGGCATGGAGATCCATGTCGAGCTTGCCACGCGCACCAAGATGTTCACCGCTGCGGGTAACATCGCCCACCGTGACAACTTCGAAGCGCCGCCTAACTCGCTGTGCGACCCCGTCGTCCTGGGCATGCCCGGCGTGCTGCCGGTGATCAACAAGCGGGCGCTGGAAATGTCGATGCTCGTGGGCTTGGCGCTCAATTGCCAGATCGCACGTTTCACCAAGTGGGATCGCAAGAGCTACTACTACCCCGACCTGCCCAAGAACTACCAGATCAGCCAGTACGATCTGCCGCTGTGTCACGATGGGGCTGTGGACCTTCCCTCGCAGGGCGACTCTCCCGCCAAGCGGATTCGCATTCTGCGGGCGCACCTCGAAGAGGACGCGGGCAAGTTGCTCCACGAAGCGCCGGGCGGCTACGCCATCGACCACTCGATTGTCGATCTCAACCGCGCCGGCACGCCGCTACTGGAAATCGTCACCGAGCCGGACTTTGACACGCCCGACCAATGCGTGGCTTTCGCGCAGATGCTTCGCGAGCTTTGTCGGCACCTCGGCGTCACCGAAGGCATCATGCAGCGCGGCCACATGCGTTTTGAACCCAACATCAACGTCCACATCACCCGGACATCCGATGGCCGCGTGTTCAAGACGCCCATCGTTGAAATCAAGAACTTAAACAGCTTCAAGGCGCTCCATGGTGCCGTGACGTATGAGTATCAGCGACAAGTCGAAGTATGGCGATCAACGGGCATCGAGATGACGTCCGGCTCCAAGAGCACCCGCGGCTGGGACGATGCCAGCAACAGCACGTTTCTCCAACGCGAAAAAGAAGAGGCCCACGACTACCGCTACTTCCCCGACCCCGACCTCGTGCCCGTAATCGTGAGTGATGCCTGGCTCGACGAGGTTCGCGCGATGATGCCGGAGCTGCCCGGGGCTGCCATGGCGCGGTATGTGGAGCAGATGGGATTGGGGCAGCGCGAGGCCCGGCAGATCGTAGAGGAACCCGGCGTCGCGCGGCTGTTTGATGCGGTGGTGAAGCTGGGCGTCGAAGGCCGACGTGCCGCAGCCGTGCTGCTTAACAACCTCGCTCGTCGCGCTAATGAGCGAGGCACCAGCGTGGACCAACTGGGCATCACCGCGCTGCAGATTCAGGCCATCGACGACATGGCACGGTTGAACAAGGTCAGTTCCAGCGGCGCTGATGAGCTTTATAAACTCGTGATTGCCGCCGCCGATGAGGGGCGCGAAGTCGATGTCGCAGCCATGGCGCAAGAGCATGGCCTGTTGCAGGTCAATGATGACGCTGCCCTTTCGCAATGGTGTGACGCCGCCATCGCAGCCAACACCAAAGCCGCCGATGACGTACGCAACGGCAAGCAGGCCGCCATCGGCTCACTCGTCGGTGCCGTCATGAAACTGAGCAAGGGCAAGGCCAACCCCAAAGCTGTGGGCGACATGCTGCGTCAAAAGCTATGCCCTTAAGCGCCGCGATATCATCTCCATCTCACCAACATCCACCAACAGGAACCCAACCATGACCACTCGCCAGAACATCAGCTCCGGCTCACGCTACGAACCGACCATCGGCTTCTCCCGAGCCGTGCGCGTCGGTAACGTCATCGCTGTCTCGGGCACCGCGCCCATCGGTGCCGACGGCAAGGTGGCGGGCGTCGATGCCTACACGCAGACGAAGCGTTGCATCGAGATCGCCGCCGGTGCCTTGGGCAAAGCCGGTGCCTCGCTCAAAGACGTCGTCCGCACCCGCGTGATGCTCACCGATATCAAGCAGTGGGAACTGGCCGCCAAAGCGCACGGCGAAGCCTTCGGCGAAATTCGGCCCGCCTGCACGTTTGTGCAAGTCGCAGCGCTCATCGACCCGGCCTGGCTCGTTGAAATGGAGTTCGAGGCGATCATCGCGGATTGAAATGACGGCTCGCAATCGCCATCCACAATTGGAGCAGACGGAGATGACCACGACCACCACCAGCCAGGCACCGCTGATGCTCAGCGTCAGCGGGATGCGCGGCTACATCGGCCAGAGCTTGACGCC
>JBGSTK010000223.1:0-64864 GCA_041736565.1 Phycisphaeraceae bacterium
CAGCGTGGCGGCAGCGGTGACGGAGCGCAGTGACGGCGGCTACGAGGCGACACTGCCCGCGCGAGCGCCGGGGAGGATGGACCTCTTTGTCATCGCAACTCCGCCGGATCATGGCGCGGGGCATGGCGCTGCGACGGGCACGCAGGTCGCGGTGATGCAATCGCAGGTCATGAGTGTGCAGGTACAGCGGCCGGATATTGAATCGCTGCGGAGTGCGGTGGACAACGCGTGGCTGGCGCGGGTGGCGCAGGTGACGGGTGGTCGTCATCTCGCGGCAGATCAACTCGACGTCTGGGCGCGACGTCTGGCGGCGACGTGGTCACCGACCACCACTCAAACCGTGCAGGCCAGCGCGCAACCGCTGTGGCGTCACCCGATGCTGGCAATGATTTTCTTCACGGCGTTGTGCGCAGAATGGATACTACGCCGACGTATTCGGCTGCCTTGATGGATGAACCCTTGAGAAAAGCACGAACCAGAACACCATGCAACCTATCCAAGAAATCCTCGACACGTTGCAGGCCCGCTGGCTAAAGCGGGAACTGGGCATCCACGCCGCCTTGTTCGAGGCCACGCTGCTGCTGTGGCTTCTGGTGTGCATCGTGCTGGACAACGTGCTGATGCTCCCCACTGCGGCACTGTTGGCGGCGTGGGTGGTGCTTGCCTCGGCGCTGACGCTTTGTGTGGCGGGCTTGATTCAACGCGCGGTGCTGCATCGGCCGACGCCCCACCGCCTGGCGCTGCTCTATGAGCATGCGGTGACGGGCCACCGCAATCGCCTCATCAACGCGGTGCAGATGCTCGCGTCGCCTCGCTTGGAGCACGATGCGCTGGTGGCAGCGGTGGTGCTGGAAAACGCCACGCGCCTCGACCCCACTGCGCCGCAGCGTGCCATCGATTTCGCCCCGGTGCGAAAGCTGCTGGGTGTCGCGATCGCTTTGGCGTTGGTGCTGGCGGTCTATGCCGCGATTGCACCCGGGTGGACGATCAATGCGATGTCACGCCTGCTTCATCCGCTCTCGCCACCGGCCCATCTTCAAGACCTGTCGCCCACAGCCACGCCCGGCAATGTTCTGCTCATCGCGGGTGATCCGCTGTCGATCGAGGCCCGCCTTCGCTCGGATATTCAGGACCGTCATTCGCCCGACACGATTGCTCTGGAGTATCAGACGGGTGATGGTCAATGGATGACGCAACCGTTATTGCGGCAGCGGGTGACCACCGTCGCGGGCCAACGTGAGAGCACGGGTCCGATCTACATCCATCGCTTCGAAGCGGTGTGGGGTTCGATGAACTATCGCGTTAGCGCCGGCCGAGGCGTGTCGCCGATTTACCGCGTGACCGTGCGGCCGCGCCCGACACTCAAGGCGGTCGCCATCACGACGACGACCCCCGATTATGCCGGGGCTGAGGTGAGCGTGCTGAAGCCTGATGTGGGTGATGTGCGCGCGTTGGTCGGCTCGACGGTGGACATCGCCATCGTCGCCAGTGCGCCGCTGTCGGCTGCGACGCTACGGTTCGGGGATGGGGCCACCACGACACTGCAGTTGGAGCGCACTGATGCAACGCGTGCCACCGGGCAGTTCATCCTCCGCCGGGACGGCAGCTACAGCGTGGAGCTTCTCGATGCCTCGCCGGAGAAGCTCGCATCGTTGAACTCCGCGCGCTATGCGTTGACGGCGGTGCCTGATGAAGCGCCGCAACCGCTGGTGGTCAAGCCCGGGCGCGATCTCGTGCTGCCCATCGATACCGCCCTGCCGTTGACGTTGGCGGCTGGCGACGACATCGGCCTGGCGTCGATGTCGCTGGAGATTCGCAAGCCGGGCGGGGCGTGGACGCCCGTGGCGAGTTGGGCCATCAACACGCGCGGTATTCGGAGCCACAGCCTCGAAACCGTGCTGGACCTACCCGCCCTCAATCGCCAGCACAACCTCGAGCTTCAACCGGGCCAGACGCTGCTTTACCGCGCCATCGCCACCGACTACCGCCACCCCGATGGCAATGTCGGGGTCGGGCACACCTGGTCGCTGGTGCTGTCGGCACCGTCGGGCGAGGCTTCGCTGCTGCGACAGCAGGCACAGGAGCTTCTTGACGCGCTCAAAGAACTTCTGGCGCTGCAGAAGGCTTCGCGACAGGCATTGGATATGGATCAACTCGAGGTGGGTGTACAAGCGGGGTTGAGCACTGATACGGATCGCACACTGCTGGGGCTGCAGCAGCACATTCGCCGTTTGACCACGGCGCTAACCGATCGGCAGCGCAAGGTGCTACGTCCGCCGGTCAAGACCATCGACGAACTGGTGGCTCTGGCTGATGGGCCGATGCTCAAGCTCGTGCAACGGCTGGGTGATTTCCGCGGCGAGTATCAGCAGCGCCTCCCGCTCAAAGCGCCGCTGCTGGCGCTGGAGGACGAGATCATCCGTCGTCTCGAAGCGCTAATCGGTTTGGCGCAGCGTTCGCTGGCGGTCGCCGATGCCGCCGCCGAGGCCATCGCGCAATTGCCAGCCGAGCAGCGTGAGCAGGCGCTGGCGGATATTCGCGACATGCTCATTCGCCTTCGCGAGTTTGCCGCCCAGCAGGACAAGGTGATCGAAGACACGCAGGAGTTGGCGCGCAAAGCTGACAACTTCACTGATGAAGAGTTGCAGAAGATCGAAGCGCTCAAGGGCACCGAGGATCAGTGGGCCAAAGTATTCGCTGCGGGTGTGGAGGAGATCAAGAAGCTCACGGAGCAGGGCTTTGCGGATCGCTCGATCGCCAACGACTACAAGGAGATGGTTGAGCAGATCGAAGCCGCGGCTGTGATGCTGGATCAGAAATTGGTGACGCTTGCGGTGCCGCGCGAGCAGAGCGGCAGGGAGTTGGCGACTTCGCTGGCGGAGGATATGGAGATGTGGCTTCCGCCCGGTGCCGACAACGTCAAGTGGGTCATGGAGGAGCCGTTGGATCATCCGGACATTCCCATGCCCGAGTTGCCTGATCAGCTCAGCGATTTAATCGGCGATCTGATGGAGCAGGAGGAAGCGCTCATGGAAGCTGCGGATGACGTGACGAGTTCGTGGGCGGATTCGATGAGTGCTGCAGGCTGGGGCGTCAGTGATGGGCCGATCTCCAACTTCAGCGCCAAGGGCAAGACGGGGAATCAGATGCCCAACAATCAGGAGTTGTCGGGGCGAAGCGGCGATGGTCGGAGTGGTCGCAGTCAGGGGCAAATGGTGGAAGACACGGCCAAGGGGTTGGCGGGCCGGGACACGCCGACGCGGCTGACCAACGACGCCTATGAGCAGGGCGTGGTCAAAGAGCTTCAGCAAATGGCGACGGGTGGCGCGACAGGTGGTGGCAAGGCGCGAGGTCAGGGGCAGGATGGTCTGCAGGGCGGCAGCGCACCGCCTGACTACAAAGACATGGCCTTGATGAAGGATTGGCAGCAGAAGATCCGCAATCAAACGGAGCAGGTGGCGGGTCAGTTGAAGATGGTGCGCATCAGTGTGCCGGAGCTGGACGCAGCGGCGAGTCTGATGAAGGACGCGGAGGCTGCGGCACAGGACGGTCGCTATCAGGACATGCTCAAGAAGCAGAAGATGGTGCTGGGGCAGTTGCAGATGGCGCAGGATGTGGTGGCGCATGATGTGACGATGCGTGTGGATCGCGCCCATGCCGCCCCGCCGGGGTCGCGGGTCAACGTGCTGGATGCCGCTGATGAGCCCGTGCCAGGCGAATACCGCGAGGCAGTGCGGCGATACTTTGAGCAGTTGAGCCAGTAAGACATGGAACACTCGACATTCAATCCGGCGCGGCTGGCCCTTGGGGCATGCGTGACACTGCTGTTGCTACAGATGGTGGCATCGGCGACCGCAGCGCCGCCGCAGCCGTGGTTCGATGCGTCGTGGCGGTATCGCGTGGAACTGACGAGCGAGAAGGGCGAGGGTGATGTGGCGTGGGTGACGGTGGCGCTGGGCGATCGGGCTGCGAGCGATGGGCGCGATTTGCGCCTGGTGGATGCCGATGGTCGCAGCCGACCGTTTGAGGTGCTGCATCACGATGCGGGGTTCACCACGACGCTGCGCTTTTTCGTGGAGCCACACAAGGCGGCGAACACGTGGCTGTACTACGGCAACGCCAAGGCCCCGTCGAGCAAGGCGTTTGACTCACGTCTACCCGCGGCGGACCCGGCGCTACCCGGTGCCTTGCCGCGACCGTGGCAAGCGCAGCGCGGCGTGCTGCTGCGAACCTACCATCGAAAAGACGCGCCGCACGCTGAGAAACTCGAGACCATTCGCCAGCGTATTGCCGCGGCTTCGCAACAGGGCGCTGGCTACCGACCCAATGGAATCAGCGATGGCTTCAATCCCTTTGGCCAAAGCGATAACTACCTGAGCTACTACGAAGGCTGGCTGCGGATCGAGACGGCTGGCGAGTACGCCTTTGCCACCGTCAGCGACGATGGCAGTTGGGTCGTCATCAACGATCAAGAGGTCGTGGCCTGGCCCGGTGCGCACGGCATCGGCGGCGGGGAACGCGGGGAGCATCACGGCCTGATCACGCTTCAGCGCGGCGTGGCGCGCGTGCGCTACTACCACGAGGAAGGCAACGGCGGACAGATGGCGTATCTGGCGTGGCGGCCGCCCGGTGCCGAGCGAGTCATTCCCATCCCAGCGAATCAGTGGCTCTCGGTGCGCAGCGCGAAGGTCGGCCGACACGAGGCACGCCAGGGCCACGTGCTGGCGGTGGCGGATGTGACGATCGCCAACACCTACTGGATCGCCGACTCTCAGGATCGTCAGGCCACGCTGGTTCGCTGCGTCAGTCACAGCGTCGCGCGCGAGGGCAAGATAAGAAATGTGCGTTGGACTTTCGGCGATGGGCTCAGTGCGGAGGCCAATGGGCAGGGGGCTGTGGAGCATGTCTTCTTTCGACTGGGGCGACCGAGCGTGACGCTGACGGTGACGGATGAAAAGGGTCGCAGCGACAGCGTGACGATGCACCCACGGATTTTTCAGGTCGATGTGGTGGAGCAGGCTTTCGCCTATGGCGACCGTGGTACGTACGCCAAGGCTGCGGCGGATTATGAGGTCATGGCGATGGCGAAAGAAGATCTGCGGATGTACGCGGCGTTCTGGCGCGATCTGGAGGTGGCTGGGCAGGAGGTGCGAGCGGCGCGCGCGTTTGTGGGACGCTTCGGTGACGATGCCGGAGTTGGGGAACTGGCGCGCAGTGCAGCCGAGGCAGCGCTGAAGCCCGAGGCCTACGACCCCAAGGCGGCGGCGGCACTGCTGACAAAGGCGATGGAGCAGGCTGACAACTTGCGTCAAAAAGTGCTGTTGATGCTGCGACTGGCGGAAGTGTCAGCATGGGACATGGGGCAGTACCAGATCGCTGCGACGCACCTGACGACCGCACGACAGATGCTGGCGCGGCGAGCCCACGAAGGGGCTGCGGTGTTGGAGCGGCGCGCGATCATCGGGCAAGGCGATGTGGCCATGCTCCAAGGCAAACTCGATGAGGCACGCAAGCACTACCAGCAAGCACAGGCCATGCTGGAAACCAAGGAGGATGAGCCCAAACGCCTGGCGCGGCGAGGTGGCTATCCCTACACCATCGAAGACCTTCTGGCGCGCGACGAACATGCCAAGGCCATCGATGTGCTCGACCAATGGGATCGCGAGTTTCCGCTTGAAAAACTCGACGGATTGACATTGTTTCTTCGGGGCAAGACTCGCTTCATTCAACACCCCGGCGAGCAGGCGCTGCAATATCTGACGCTATCGATTGAAGTCGCACCGCGCGGGCTGCACGTCGCGGAGGCAGCGTGGCTTCGCGCCAATTGTCTGCTGGCGCTGGACCGCCCCGCTCAGGCGCTCGAAGCCTTTAAGCGAGTGGCCAACGACTTCACCTACACCCAGTACGCCATCGAGGCGCAGAGCAAGATCAAGCTGTGCGAAGCGAAGCTCAAGGAAGCGGGTTAAGGATGCGAGTTAGGCTGCACGGCAGCACGGAGTTTTGGAAATGATGCGATTGCACGAATACACCCTCGTTCCCCTGTGCGTAGTTCTGTCGATGGCAATGGTCATCGGCTTGGCGATGGCGGCGGAAGAAGAATCGGTGCCCGTCAACCTGCTTGCCAACGGCAATCTCAATGACGTGGATGAAGCAACGGCGCTGCCGCGCGACTGGACGACCAAACACCCCAAGAATGTGCGGCCGATCAAGGCGGCGGGGCGCGAGGGCCTGTGCATCGAGATGACCGGCGACGAGGGGCTCATGGGAACCTACGGGACCGATCTCTTTTCGGCGCCGATCAAGATCAAACCCAACGTCCGCTATCGCGTCAGTGGTTGGGCGCGGTCGGCTGGGCCCAAGCAGATTCTCTTTGTCAAAGGCTTTGCCAGCGTGACTCGCCGAGTCGATGGCGTTGAGAAGACTGAGGATGAGATTGTCTATCAGATGAAAAAGGAGATTGAGACGAGCAAGGATTGGCGGGCGTTTTCCATGGAGTTTGATGTGAGACCTGCGAAGGTGTTTTCGGATTTTCAGCACGAGGTGAAGTACGTTCGCGTGCTATTGTGGGCGTATTGGCCGGCGGGGACGGGTTGGTATGACGACATCGCGTTTGTGGAGTTGGGACCGATTGAGGGCGAGGAGCGTCGGCATGATGCGGCGATGACGCACACGGGCGAAGCGCCGCGGTTGTTGCCGGGCGGGGGCGATGGCGCGGGGGAAGGGGCTGTTAAGGATGCTGATGATAAAGCCAATGCGGCGGTGGTTGACGCCCCCCCAGTAGATGTGCAAGAGCTTTGGATCAACGCGTCCAACGCCTGGCGCGACGGTGACCACCGCACGGCGGCTGAGGCGGCGGGGAAGATCATCGTGGCGCAGCCGCAGCACATCAACGCACGGCTACTGGCGGCCCGGGCGATGGTGAAACTCGACCGCGTGGCTGAGGCGACGGCGATGCTTGACTGGCTTGAAGAAGCCTGGGCCAAGCGTGAAAAGGAAGGCGCGGTGAAGATCGATCCTTGGCAGCACGATTTCACATTGCTGGCGCGGGGGGAATCGCTGCTGCGTCAGGGGCGCGATGAGGATGGCCGGGCGATGTTGACGGCGTTGCGTGAGGCGACGGACTCGGAGCATGTGCGTCACGGCGTGGATGCGTTGCTGGGCGCGGGGTCGGGAACTGAGTCGGATGCGGCGTCGGAGTCCGGGGCGAAGTCTGAGTCGGGTAAATGAGCAGCACGTTGCCCGACAGCGCCGCGGGGTAAGATGGTTTCATGTCGCGAATCCTGGGCATTGATCCGGGCCTGCAATTGACCGGTTACGGTGTGGTCGAGTTGCGTCCCGGCGAGATTGAGCCGGTGCTGGTCGAGGCGGGGGTCATTCGTCTATCGCCCAAGCTGCCGGTGGAGACGCGGCTGGGCCAGCTTCACACCGACCTCTGCGAGATCATCGACCAGCTTCAACCCACAGCCCTGGCGGTGGAAAAGCTCTACGCCCACTACAAGCATCCGCGTACCGCGATACTCATGGCCCATGCACGCGGGGTGATTCTGCTCTGTGCCCAATCCCGCGGTTTGACCATCGAACACCTCGCGGCAACGGCGGTCAAGAAGGCCATCACGGGTCATGGCCACGCGTCTAAAGAGCAGATTCAGCGGGCAATTCAATCCCAATGTCGCCTGGCGCAACTGCCCAGCCCACCCGATGTCGCCGATGCCATTGCCATTGCCCTGACCCATGCTCGACGCATGGCGTTGGCGACGTTGTAGCCCTGGCGACGTTGTGACGCGGGCTGGGCGACAAAAATGGCTAATCCCAATTTTTCCTTTCCGATTTACAAAAAAGACTTGGCTGGGCGGGGATAGCGCCTACGATCAGTAGCAGTGGTTGGGGGCATGCTCTTCTTGGCCCCTGCCGACCTTGAAGGTTTTGCCATGCCACGTCCACCTCATGATGACATTGCGTCCTGGCTAGAGCCCTGGAACGAGACACCACACGGCTTCTTAGCCAGTGTGCAAGGTCAGGTTCCCTTTGATGCGATGGCGGTGGGGGTTCCCGCTGCTGAGCCGCGCATCGACGAGTTGCTCGTCGCCCAAGGCTTCTCCGTCTCCCAACTCGAGAACTGGTTTGACGGCGGGCATCAAAACGACAAGCTCTTCAAGCAGGCGCTGCGCCAGGGCACGGCCGTGGCGGAGCCTTGCGAAACGGCGCAGGACATTCGTATTGATAGTCATCAGCACGCCTTGATGATGGTGCTGCCGGAGAGTGGAGCGACGCGGCGATGGTGGTGGCTGGTGCTGGCGCGGGCCAAGGCGTTTAGCCATTTCGAAGTGCAGATGGCCTGCCTGATGCTTCGACACTGGCAGACGCGTTTTGACGTGGTGCCCCATCGCGATATGTGGCGGCTGATGCTGGGGCAGGACGACCGCATTCTGCTGGCCGACATCGCCACGCAGGCCCGGCTTCTCAAGTCGCCCGATCTGCTCAAGCCGCTGCTCTCGGTGCTTCACCCAGTCATCGACCAGCGATATCCGAAGCTCCCCGACAACACCAATCGTGACATCGCGGTGCGGCTCAACGATCGCACCTTTGCTGCTTACGTCCGTCGCTCCCGAGGCGTCGAAACCGACGGGGCTTTGCATTGGTATGTGGAACTCCACCCGCTGGACGATCAGGACCTGCCTCCGGTGGGCGTGGTAGAAGACGAGCGCATCGCGTTGGCGCTGGCGTATCTTCACGAGAACTTCCACTCGGCGCCGAGTCTGGCGCAGGTGGCCAAGAAGGTGCACATCAGCCCGTTCCACTTCCACCGGCTATTCACGCGACAGGTGGGCGTGAGCCCCAAGCACTACCTGCAGAAGAAGCAGTTGCAGGAGGCCAAGTGGCTCCTGCGCCAAGGCGGCGTGCCCATCGGTGAAATCGCCACCCGCACCGGGTTTTCCAGCCACGGCCACTTCACCAGCACCTTCCACCGCGTGGTCGGTGCCAGCCCCAGCGATTACCGCGATCAGGGTTGAGCCAGTTCGGCCAGCGTCGTTAACAGCGCCCTAAGGTCATGCGCGGCTCCGGCGATCATGCACAGGCCCGGCAATAGCCGAAGATAGGTGCATTGGACGCCCAAATACCCCCATCCAGCAATCCGCCCGCCCCCCTGTCGTCCGGGCCGCGTCCCGGCATCGGTGAGTGGCTGTGGCTGGCGCTGTGGTTGGGCATCGGCGGGTTGCTGCGGGTGTGGAACGTGGCGGGACGGCCGCTCTGGACCGATGAGTTCACCACGCTCATCACCCTCCGCCGGGACCTGCGCGAATCCTTCTTCAACTTCCAAGACCCCCAGCCTCCGCTTTACCAACTCCTGCTTCGCCCGTTTATCGATGTCAGCGGCACGGTGCCCGGCTCACCCAGCGAGTTGATCCTGCGTGCCCCGGCACTGGTCGCGGGAATCCTGGCGATCGTTGCCGCGTGGTGGTTTGCACGCAGCGTTGCTGGGCGGGGAACGGCGATCATCGTTGTCATGCTCGTGGCGGTCAACCCCTGGCTCATCGCTCAGGCGCGCGAGGCTCGGCCGTACTCGCTGTTTCTCCTGACGGCCACGCTTGCGACCATCGCGTTCTACCGCCTGCTGCAGCGAGGCGGATGGGTCAACATCGTCGCGGCTGCCGTCGCACTGGCGCTGCTCTGGAACAGCCACTACTACGCCATGTTCTATCTGGCGGGCATCATCGTCTTTGCAGTGCTCGATGCAGCGTGGGGTGGTCCCGCACGACGTCGGCTCCTTCCGCTGACCGTGGCTGTGGCACTGGGCATCGTGCTGGCGGCGCTGCCTCTGATCATGTTCGCCTGGATGCTCAAAAGCGGCATGCCCGGGGCGTGGTGGATCGGTCGGCCGAATCCCATCGCAGCTTTTGAAACACTCGGCGATCTGCTGGGGCTCCAGGCACTGGGCGTCCTGTGCGTCATTCCCCTCGGGGCTGCGCTTTGGCCCGGCCCCACCGCACTGGATGTCGATGCCTCAACGCGATCTACCCCCGATGACCCCAGCATTTGCGACCACCTCGGCACCCTCGGAATCAGCTGGCAACGTCGCCGGGGAGCGGTCTTCTGCACCCTCATCGTCATCTTCGGCCTGTTCGTGCCGGTGGTGATTTCGATCATCTTGAAGCCCGGGTTCGTGCCCCGGTATGCCGTGCCTGTGGTCGTGCCTCTGCTGACGGCGGGCGTTGCCTACCTCATGGTTCGCAACCGCGTGGTCCTGCTGCTGCTGGTGTTACTGCTGCTGGCGTTTACTATTCCCAAGGCCATCGAAGAAACCCGCCCGCGCCCCGGCCTGCGCGATATCGCCGCAGTGCTCCAGCAACGCACCGCCCCGGGCGACCGCGTGCTCGTGGCGGACTGGAGCTTCAGCACCGACTACATCAACCCCGAAATCGTGGGCCTGGAGTATCACGGCCTGCGCGATCGACAACTCACCCCGCTGCCCGTGGCTGCCATTGAACGAAAGCCTCGCGAGGCGCACCTGGAGTTGATCCCCGATGGCCGCCTTACGCTGGTGGCCTTCGGCGGAACGGTCAACAAGCTCCAGGAGCACCTGATCTATCATGGACGGCGATACCGCATCGAAAGCTTCGGCGATAAACCCCGAACCGTCCACCTGCTGACCATCGAGCCCCGACCATTGAACCTTGAGCCCCGACCATGAAGCGTTTGGATGTCGTGATTCCGATTTTTAACGAGCAGGAGAACCTGCCCGAGCTTTCCCGTCGCCTGGGCGAGGCCTGCGATTCCGTTCCGGACATCCAGTGGCGGGTGATTTTTGTTAACGATGCCAGCCGCGACGAATCCGTGGCCATGATCCACGCCCTCAACGCCAAGGACCCGCGGTTTTGTCTGCTGACCTTCTCCCGCAACTTCGGCCACCAGGCCGCGATCACCGCCGGGCTGGCCAATGCCGATGCCGATGCGGTCATCATCATGGATGGCGACCTGCAGGACCCGCCCGAGACCATTCCCGCGCTGGTGGAAGCCTGGCGCCAAGGTGGCGAAGTGGTGCTGGCCAAACGTCGCAGCAGGCAGGAGACGGGTCTGCGACGCCTTGGCTTCGAGCTGTTTCACCGGCTCTTCGGTCTGGTGACGGATTACCCCGTTCCCGCGCATGCCGGCGTCTTTGGCCTGTTGGATCGCGCCGCGGTGACGGAGCTTAATCGCCTGCCGGAGCGCAACCGCTTCCTGCCGGGCCTGCGTGCGTGGATCGGCTTTGAGCAGCGGGTGGTCTTATACGACCGTCAACAGCGGGCCGCGGGCGAGCCCAAGGTCAGCCTCCGCCGTCTGGTGCGGCTGGCGCTCGACGGCGTCTTCTCCTTCTCCTACAAGCCGCTTCGCATGCTAACCTGGGCTGGCGTGCTCGTCAGTGCCTGTGGGTTCCTCATCGCGCTTTACTTCATCGCCAAACGAGTCGGGCTCTGGGCCTACCTCTTTGGCCAGGCCTACGGTGAAACCGCCTTCACCGGGTTCACCACCCTTGTGACGCTCACGCTCTTTCTGGGCGGCATCCAGCTCATCGCCATCGGCCTGTTGGGCGAGTACCTCGGCCGCATCTACGATGAAGTCAAAGCCCGCCCGCTCTACATCGTCAAGAGTCGGCAGGGCAATATCTAACCGTTCCCGGGTCCGACGCCCCGCCTTGACGCTGGATGGATGCCCCCCGGCTGGAGGCTCCCCGCGTGCCTTGGCCTGCACCACGGGCGTAAACCGCTATGATGGTGGGTTCGATTCACCGCTGGCCACCCCGATCCGGGAAGTCAGCCAAGGCCGGGCCAAACCCGGAGGCACGGGGCGTGAGGGGGGCGGGGAGGCCAGGGGGCGAGGGGGATAACCGGGGACCGGGACCGCACTGGAGATTCTCGATTGACTAAGAGTCGCATGCTCATTGCCGTCAGTTCACCCTGGGCCAGCGAAAAGCTCATGGCCCCCATGGCTGATTTGGCCAAGCGGATGGACGCCGAGGTCCTCGTCGCCCATGTCGCCGAGGTTAAGGACGAAGACGAATCCGAAGCCGAGAGCCGTCAGCGGGGCGAACAGACGCTCAAACTTTTGCTCGATGGCCTGCGTGCCCAGGGCGTGGTGGGCGAAGGCGTCATGCTTTTTAGCGACGATGTGCCCAAGGCCCTGCTCAACACCGCCAAAGCACGCGGCTGCACCATGCTGGTGGTCGGTCTGACCGGCAAAGGCGTCTTCAAACGCCTCATCGCCGGGGATGTCCCGGGCAACATCATCCGCCAAGCCGACCTGCCCGTACTCATCTGCCCCGCCAACTGGAACGGCTTGATCTGAGCACCGCTGGAGCGCGGGGCACGGGAGTCGCACCGCGCCTTTGTAGGTCCGGCCTTTCCGCCGCGACACGTGCGAGCGTCAGACAGCGCTTTTCACGCTGGCCGAGGCCTCGAAGATTCGCCCACGCCTGACGCGTCGGACGACGAACTCCAAGCCATCGTGGCGGATGGTCTGGCCCGGTTTGGGTGATTGGCCTAACTGGTTTTCCAGCCATGCCGCCAGAGTACCACCAGCCGTCACAGTCGACCCGTCAAGTTTGGCGAGAACCTCAGCGATCGGCACACCGCCGCCGAACATCCACGTGCCGCCGCTGAGCGAATGGACGTGGCGAGGCAGCCGGTCGAACTCATCCTCCAGTTCGCCGACCATCTCTTCGATGAGGTCTTCGAGCGTGATCAATCCCACGGCACGCCCCTGTGCATCACGCACGATGGCCATGTGCTCGTGCTGGTCGATGAAGGTCTTGAGCAGGTCCGACGCCCAGCTTTTCGGCTCCACGAAGTGTACCGGCCGAATGATCCCTTTGAGACTCGGATCGCTCGGATTGGTGCTCATGTAGTAGATCCTTTCTTTGAAGTTCACGTAGCCCAACACGCGGGTTCTGTCTTCGCCCTCGCAGACGGGGAATCGGGTATGGGCGTCGATATGTGCCGAGATCAATGCCTCATTCAGTGTCTGAGCGGTGGAGAGTATCGACACCTGCTCGATGGGAATCATGACCTGCTGGGCACTGGTCTGCGAAAGCTTGGCCGCACGGTTGATGATCCGCTCCTGGTGCGGGCCGATGTGTTGGGAGAGTCTGGCCATCATGGCCAGTGAGGTGATCTCTTCGAGCGTGGCCGGGGTTGTCCGGGCGGTACGTCGCCCCTCGAAAGGTCGATTGAGCACATGCAGGACATGGATCAACGGCGTGAAGATGCGGATCGCGATGGACAGCGGCCGGGCAATCCAGATCGCAATCGATTGGTTGAAGTGAACCCCCAGAGTTTTGGGCAGAATCTCCGTGTACTGGAGCATGGCGAACGTGAACAACAGCGAGAACAACCAGATCCATTGATCGCCAAACACATCGTCGAACTTCGATCCTGCGACCGAGGCACCGATGGTGTGTGCCGCGGTGTTCAAGATCAGGATGACCGCGATGGGTCGTTGGATGTTGGTCTTGAACCCTCGCCAGATGGCACCGACTTTGGGGTTGCGCGACGAGAGGTTGGCAACCTGGCTGGGCGTCAGGCTCAGTAGTGCCGCCTCCATCAGCGAGCAGATAAACGAAATGCCTAGCGCGATGCCAACACTGATGACAAAGATGGTCACCTTGAGAACACCTCTTGCAGATATCCGATCATAACGGCCTATTTTATCGGGTGGGATCGATGCCCGCCACTGCCGCCCCCACGAGCCGGAAGCGTTAGCGACGGATTCCACCCACCCAGTTCGACGGATGTTTCCAATTCGTTTTCAACGCGAAGTGGCGAAGGTCGGGAAGGTCGCGAAGTAAGGCGTGGAGCGGAGGGAGGAGGAACCACCAAGGACACAAAGGCCTCGAAGAATACAAAACCCACCTCACCGGCGTGAAGCCCAATAGGCGTCGGCCTCGGCTTCGAGCTTATCCAGCCGCGTGTAGTAATCCGGAAACTCTTTGAGGTGCGCCCACGCGATCTTGGCGGTCAGCAACTCGTCATCGTTGGTGACGTTGGTTTCCGAATCGCGCAAACCGTGCTCGAACTCGACTTCCAGCCCGCGTCGGAACTCAGCAAGATCAACCGTGCCCCAAAGGATGTGAAGTGAATCGCCGATGCGTCGGGCCTCGTCGGGGCTGATAGTTCGTTTACCCATAGTCAGTGCTCCATCCCGAGTTGATTGCGGGACTGCAGTGCTTTAATTGCGACGCTACCGCTTCTCGCGTGGCTTGGCGTGCGTCAGGCGCAGGATCGTTTCGATCATCTGCTCGGAGTCATCCGACTTAGACAAAAATGCGGCGGCGCCGGAGTCGGACATGGCTCGCGCGGGGCCATCGCCTTTGTCCTGCATCGACAGGCCTACGACGATCATCTCCGGCCAGCGTCGGCCGATCTCACGCGTCGCTTCGATCCCGTTCATGCGCGGCATGTTCACGTCCATGAGCACCACGTCAGGCTGATGCTGCTGAGCTGCGGCAATGGCCTCCACCCCGTCGCTGGCCTCACCAACCACTTCCACCCGCTCATCGAGGTTCAGGATCGTGACGATGCCGTTACGAACCAGCGTGTGATCGTCCACCACGAGCACGCGAACCCTTCCCGCCTTCACCCCCAAGGCGCGGGCACGGGGCAGTGTGGGCGATACGAGTTCCTTGAGCTGGCTTGCCGAGACGTCGGGGGTGGGGTCGCCGAGGGGAACGTGGACATGAACGCGAGTTCCCTGTCCCGGCTTGGTGTCGATCGACCAGCGGCCACCCAGCGCTTCGATGCGATTGCCCCATGAAAACACGCCAAAGTCCGACTTGTCGCTCTGCAACGCCTTGGCTTTGACGTCGAAGCCGACGCCCTCGTCGCTCACTATGACGTGCAGATGATCGTCTTCCTTGAGAACCGTGACGGTGGCGGTTTTAACCTCCGCATGCTTGACGACGTTAAAGAGCATCTCGCGGATGCTTTCGAAAAGAAGCGTTTTGATTTCGTCGCCGATGGCGGGTTCTTTCTTGCCGGCCTCGATCTGCACATGCAGCCCGTACCGGACTGACATTTCCTCGCCGAGCCAACGCAGCGCCGCGATCAACCCATCGTCGTACAACGTCTGCGGCGCTACTCTTCGAACAAGCGAGCGTGTCGTCTCGATGGCTTGATCGAGCGTGCGAATCGCCTCCTCCAGTGACTTGGCAGCGCACTCGTCATGGTTCTGGCTGCGCGTCATGCCCAGTTGCATTTTCACGCCCACCAGCAACTGCTGAAGCTCGTCATGCAGGATCGCCGCCATCCGCCGACGCTCCCGTTGCTCGGCTGTGGCCAGCGCGCGGACCAGAAGTTGGAGGCGTGCAGCCTGCTGATGAAGCTCCGCGGTGCGCTGAGCGATTTGATGCTCCAGATCGTCGCGGGATCGCTCCAGGATTTCCCGAGCCTGCTTCTGCTCGGTGACATCCTCGATCGCCAGCAGGATGAGCTGCACGTGATCGATTCGCCGGGCGTTGAGGATCAGCGACCGACGGTCTCGTGAATCGAACTGGTACTCCAGCTCGAAATCCTCCATTGTTTTGTCTTTGGGAAGAATATCTTCGAGCAACTCGCGCAGGCGCGGGAGTTTCCACTGCCCATCGTTGAGTTCGTAGACCAGTGTGCCCTTGATGGTCGCCGCCTGCACGGCGAAATAGTCGTGGAAAGCTTCATTGGCGGATTGCACGCGCAGATCGTCATCGAGCACGAGCATCGGGCTGCGGACGGTGTTGATGATTTTCTCAGCCAAGTCCCTGGCTTCGCGAATCTGCTCTTCCGCATACTTGCGGTCGGTGATGTCGATGAAGGTGATCACCACGCCTTCGATGCGGTCGTCCCCCTTGCGGTAGGGTTGAAGGCGTGCCATGTACCATCGGTTCTGTTCGCTGCGGACCTCACGCGCAATCGGCGCCAGTTTGTCCAGCACACGCCGAAAATCTTCGTGAAGCTCTTCGTAGGCCAGACCGTGCATCATGTCGGCGAGTGGTCGGCCGCGGTCACTCTCGCGCATGTGCAGCAACTCCGCCATGCTGGGCGTGAAGCGCATGATGCGCATGTCGCGATCCAGAAAGACGGTGGCGATATCCGTGGCTGTCAGCAGGTTGTGCAGGTCGCTGGAAAGCTCATCAAGTTCCTCGACCTTCTGGCGAATCTCCTGGTTGAGCGTCGTGAGCTCTTCGTTCATGCTCTGCATCTCTTCCTTGGAGGTTTCGAGTTCCTCCATGGTCGAGCGCAGTTCTTCGTTGCTGCTTTCCAGTTCCTCGTTGTACGCCTGTGCGCGCCCCTGAGCCTCCTCGTGCTCCTCAACCAGGGACTGCATGCGTTTTTTCGTCTGCCCCAGTTCCACCTCCAACGCGTGGACATTCGCGTCGATGCGGCTACTTTCACTGCTCGGAGTCACGCCCCCCCCACCGCCCACCTCTGTGTCCTCAATCTCATCGAAGATCACCAGGAAGAAGCCGTCCATCTGCGGCTGGTCGATCGGCTGGACTCGCAGGATCACCTGACGTTGCTCACCTTCGAGCGACACGCTGATGGGCCTGGAGCGATAACGGTCACCCTAACCGCGGGCCATGTGGATGGCGGCGCGCAGCTCGAGGCGCAGCGGCTCGGGGAGGAGTTGGTAGAAATTGTGGGTCGGCGCGCCACCGGCGAGTCGAAGATAGCGGCCCGCGCGAGCCGAGTAATGCACCAGCTCGCCATCGGGGTTGATCAGCACGCTGGGCGGAGCATACCGCTCGACCATCTGCTCATGCAGGACGCCATAGCTCGCCGGCAGTTCGACCCGCGCGACGGGTTGTACTTCAGAGAGATGACGGCGGGATGTGAGGGCAAAGGTGGATGGCCTGCCCCGCGGAGTCGGCACGCTGCGTCGGCGGTACAGGCCCAGCTTCTTGTTCTCGCACACGAACAGGTCGGATTCGATCCCCTCAGCCGAGCCCACCAGCAGGTAGCCGTCCTCTTCCAGGGCGTAGTGAAACAGCGACACGAGATGACGCTGCGCATCACGCTGCAGGTAAATGAGCAGATTGCGGCAAGTGATCAACTGGACGTGCGAAAACGGCGTGGCCTGAAGAATGTTGTGCACGGCAAAGACGATGCGCTCACGGACGTTGTTGCTGACCCGGTAGTGACTGTTCTGCTTGACGAAGAACTGCTCGAGGCGTTGCGGCGAAACATCAGCCTCGATGGATGATGGATAGATCCCCTGCCTCGCCTTGCGCAACGCCGACTCGTGCAGGTCACTGGCGAACACCTGAATCTGCTTGGGTTTGATGTCCTGGCGGGCTTCTTCTTCCATCAGAAGCATGGCCACCGAATAAGCCTCTTCTCCAGTCGCGCAGCCGACGGACCATACCCGCACGCGGTCGGAGGGCCCCATGTCTTTGAACAGTTGCGGGATGACCTGCGATCCCAGGAGGGCGAAGACTTCTGGATCGCGGAAGAACTCGGTGACGGTGATCAACAGATCTTCGAACAACAGCCCCACTTCCTGATCCTGCTCGCGCAGCAAGCTCAGGTAGCCGTCGAGCTTTTCCACTCGGTGCAACTGCATGCGTCGGCGGATGCGTCGGAGGATGGTCGACCGCTTGTAAAGGGCAAAGTCATGCCCGGTGTGGGTGCGCACATAGGCGAGGATTTTCTGCAGTGTGCCCTCGGCCTGCTCGCCCGACAGCGGGCCATCGTCCGACACCGTGATCTCCGGCGAGGCCTGCCCGATGCGGATGATGTGGTCGAGAATCTCATCGAGCGGCAGAATCAGGTCCGCCACGCCAGCGGTGATGGCGCTGCGAGGCATGGCGTCGTATTCCGCTTCATCGGGCGACTGCACGACGGTCAGCCCGCCTTGCTCGCGGATTCGCCGCAAGCCAGCTGTGCCGTCGGAACCTGTGCCCGTGAGCACCACGCCGACCGCCTGCTCCTGGTGCGCCTCGGCCAACGTAAGGAAGAAGTGGTCGATGGCCGCACGTTCCAGCCGCTTGGTTTCGAGGTCCGACAGCCGCAGGTGCGTGTCGATGGCGTCAATGTTGGCCCCGGGCGGAATGACGTAAACGTGGTTGGCCTCCAGCGGCGTGGCGCCCGTGACCTGCTGAACCGGGATACGAATATGGGCCTGCAGCAGCGGCGCGAGATGGCTTTCGTGATCCGCAGAAAGATGCACCACCACCACAAAACAAACGCCCGATTGCTCGGGCACATTGGCAAACAATTTCTTAAGCGCCCCCAACCCCCCCGCCGACGCTCCGATGCCGACGACCCGCATGGGCGGAACTCCATCGGGAGCGACAGACTTCCCGTCCGCCTTCGCCGAAGGCGCAGCCCCAGTACGTCGCCGTCGTGACGCTTCTTTGTTCATCAGAAATCATTGTAGGTACCAGCGACATCGCACGTGCGGGGGCCTTGGAAATCCACATGTGTCGGTGGGTGGTTGTGTGCGCGCCGCCACCGCAAGGTCTCGGACGCCTGGGTCATTCATTTTTACCGCGAAGGGGCGAAGAACGCGAAGGACGCGAAGGCGATCCAGGCGAGCCTACTGGATGTGGGGAAGGCCAATGTGCTCATTGGAGGTTTGAGCGAGGTAGTGACAACAACGACACTACCCACTCCCGCGCCGGGACAATCGTGTTAATGGTCCCGCAGGTCCTTAACTCCTCGCAGCGGAATCGATTCGCGGAGAAGCTGATCGTTTCCAGCCGGTAGTTAAACCTTTCGGTGCCGGATACCTTTCATTCCTTCACGACGCGATGACGATTGAGGTTGGTAGTCATGCTGTCTTGGCCGCACTTGGTGAATGGGGAGCAGGAATCCGTGGATTCCTGGCGGCCATCCGTGGATTCCTCCTTTCAATCCGTGGATTCTTGGCGCAAATCCGTGGATTCCTGGTTTGAATCCGCGGATTCCCGGCGCAAATCCATGGATTCCTTACTCCAATCTATGGATTCCTGACTTAAATCCATGGATTCCTGGCTCCAATCCATGGATTGCTCGCTTAAATCCATGGATTCCTCGCGGCAATCCGTGGATGCGGGGGCGGAATCCGTGGATTTTTCACGTTGCATTGAAGTGGGCGGGCAGGAAAGACGATGAGCAGAGAAGGATTCAAGTCGGTGGAGGCTGGAAATTGTTGTGTGGGCTGCCCAAACAAGGCGTGCAGGCGCGGGAATGGTTTGTTGCGCGCGTGATGCGCTGATTTCCGGGAAGCTTTTGGCACGTTCGAAGGTCGAGAGTGTTTGTTATCGCCAGCGGATACATCCCGCTGCGTGGGAATGGCTTGTCTTACTGGTGGATGTACCTGTCGCAGAAGCTGGTGGCAATGCCCGCGATGAATAATTGATCTGTCGGCGGGTGGCTGTGGCTAAGGGCTCTGCGTGCCACAGTCGGACCACCAGTGATGCGTGACCGCAATACGATGCCCCCATGTCTACGAGCCGCCAGCGCAAGGTCTCGAACGCCTGGGGCATTCATTTTTACCGCGAAGCGGCGAAGCACACGAAGGACGCGAAGGCGATCCAGGTGAGCCTACGGAATGTGGGGAAGTCCACTTCTCGATGAAGGACAAGTCAGACATCAATCGCACCTGCACGTCGGAGGTACTCGTCCATGAGGACTCGCCCGACCGAGTTCCGCTGGATGCTAAACCCGCACCATCTCCGCGCCACGGGTCGCTATCTCACTCTTCGCACGCTCGACGAATAGATCGACTGGCAGCGCCCCCAGATCGCCACGGGTGCGGTCGCGGACGCTTACGGTGTTGGCGGCTTCATCACGCCCGCCGATGACTAGCATGTACGGCACTTTGAGGTCCTGCGCCACCTTGATCTTGGCCTGCACGCGATCGTTGGAGTCGTCCAGCGTCGCTCGCAGCCCTGCATCCTTGAGCATCGCTAAAACCTTCTGCCCGTAGTCGGCGAACTTGTCGGAGATCGGCAGCACGCGCACCTGCTCTGGAGCCAGCCACAACGGAAACGCCCCGGCGTAGTGCTCGATGAGGATCGCCATGAACCGCTCCATGCTCCCAAACGGCGCGCGGTGAATCATCACCGGCTGATGCTCAGCGTTGTCGGGCCCGACGTAGCTGATGGCAAACCGCTGGGGCAGTACGTAATCCAACTGCACGGTCCCGAGTTGCCACGATCGGCCGATGACATCGCGGACGATGAAGTCGACCTTAGGCCCGTAGAACGCAGCTTCACCTGCAGCTTCCACGAAGCTCACGTTCATCTCGCGCAAGACCTGTCGCAGTTCGTTTTCGGCGCGGTCCCACACCGCGGGGTCACCGCCGTATTTTTTGTTCTCAGGGTCAGGATCGCGCAGCGACAGGCGAATGGTCACATCGTTGAAGCCGAAGGTGGCAAAGACGAACTGCACCAGCTCGACCGTAGCGCGGAACTCTGCGGGCACTTGCTCGTGGGTGCAGAAGATGTGGGCATCATCCTGAGTGAAGCCGCGGACGCGGGTCATGCCCGTCAGCTCGCCGGATTGCTCGAAGCGATAAACCGTGCCGAACTCCGCGAGTCGAATAGGCAGATCGCGGTAGCTGTGTTTATCGCTGTCGTAGATCTTGATGTGATGCGGGCAGTTCATGGGCTTGAGGAGATATTCTTCCTCGCTGCCCGAGCCGTGATCCTTCATGCGGATGGGCGGGAACTGGCTGTCGGCATAGTAGGGATAATGCCCGCTGGTCTTGTAGAGATCGATCTTGCCGATGTGCGGCGTATAAACCACGTCGTAACCACGCTTGAGCAACTCGCCCTGGATGAAGTCCTGAAGGATCGAGCGCACCATCGCACCGCGCGGCTTCCAGAGAATCAACCCCTGCCCCACCTGTTCATCAATGGCAAACAGGCCCAGCTTCTGGCCGATGACGCGGTGATCGCGCTGCTTGGCTTCTTCCAGCTGCGTCACGTGGGCTTCGAGGTCTTCCTTGGTGAAGAACGCGGTGCCATAGACGCGCTGGAAGCGGTCGCTGTTGACATCGCCATGCCAGTGCGAGGAGGCGATGCTGGTGATTTTGAAAGCGCCGACGATGCCCGTGGTAGGCACGTGCGGGCCCATGCAGAGGTCTTCCCACACGTGACGCGCCCCGTGGCCACCCTCGAAGTTGCCGGTCTCGAAAGTCCGAACTGACACATCCAGAACCGAACCCGTCAGGTTTTCCTCTGGGACCATAAAGCCGCTCTGTTCCCTAGCGCCGTAGACATGGAGAAACCGTTTGCCATCATGCGCGCGTATCGCCACCTGCGGCTTACCGGTTATGTACCAACTGAGCGCCATAGCACCGCCCTGCTGGGCTCGTTCGGCGTTGTCTTTCTTGTACTTGTTTCGTTCTTCATTCAACTTCCGGAACCCTGCATCAAGGGGCAGGTCGTAACGTATAAACGGCCGATCCTCCGCGATGATGTTGCTCATCTCGGCTTCGATGCGGGGGAAATCTTCACTGCTGATGGGCGTGTCGAGCTTGATGTCGTAGTAGAAGCCGTTGTCAAGCGGTGGGCCATAGGCAAGTTGCGCCTCGGGCCAGAGACGTTGAATCGCCTCGGCCATGATGTGGGCCGTGGAGTGGCGGAGCATGTAAAGCGCATCGGGGTTGTGGGGGCCCTTGGTGCGGTTGGTCTTGTCGAGGCGCGGGCGAGTGATGATCTCGATCTTCGCATCGCGCTGGATGGACCGGCGCAGGTCCCAGAGTTGGCCATCGACCTTGGCGCCGATGGCAGCCTTGGCCAGGCCCGCGCCAATGTCAGCCGCCACCTGAGCCGGGCTCACGGCATCGGCATATTCCCTCACACTTCCGTCAGGCAGTTCGATTCGCATCACGCATCTCCAGTCAAATCAAGCCCGCCAGTGTAACACGACCCACACCGCAACGACTGTGGGCCGCCGGTCGGCGAGGCGGATGATGCAATCTCGATCCGGCATACGTCGTTTGACAGAGCCACGCCTGTCTGCCACCATAGGATCAGTCCGCTGCAACCTGGAGAGGTGGCCGAGCGGCTGAAGGCAACGGTTTGCTAAACCGTCGTACGGGGTATTCTCTGTACCGCGGGTTCGAATCCCGCCCTCTCCGTTAAGAAGCCGCAAGTCGCTCTAAATCAGTGACTTGCGGTTTTTCTATACAAGCATCGCCCACTAGCATCGCTGGTTTCTACCATCGAGCCCAATGTAGTTGGCCCGGCATCGTGGCGGCGTGGTTCACCATCCGCCTTCGTAGGGCACCGGCGGGCGACGTGACAGGTAATGACCCGCGAGCTGGTCGGTGAGTTGATGGCAAAGGGCTTTGTGGGCGCTCTCCTCGTAGAGGTTGCGGAACTCGTGGGGGTCGTTTTGCAGATCGTAGAGCTCGCCCTCATCGGAGTGGTTGTAATGCACCAGCTTGTGCGTCTTGGTTCGCAGGCAACGAAGTGAATCGCTGCTCGATGCCTTGGGGTGCTCCCACTCCGTCAGTACATACTCGTGAGGTTGATCGGGGAATAGGTTCAGGTCGCTGTCGATAAAACGGCGGCCGCTGTGGCGGGGGAAATCCGCGAGGCCAGCCACACTTCCGAGCGTGGCGAAGATATCCACGGCACTGGTCAGTTCATCGGTGACCTGACCCTTGCCCGGCCCGCCCGGGATACCCACAACCATCGGCACGCGCAGCAAGTCGTCGAGCATGTAAGGCCCCTTCCAGAGCAGGCCGTGATTCCCCAGCAGTTCGCCGTGGTCTGAGGTGAACATCACCACCGTGTCCTGCGCCAAGCCCTGATCTTCAAGCGTCTTCATCAGGTCGCCCACGCAGGCGTCGATGTGCGCCACCATGGCGTGATAGGACTTGATGATGGCGGTCATCCTCTTGGAGTCGCGGGTCATGTTCTGACAGCTCTTGAGGTAGTTGCGGTAATGCTGAGGCTTGCTGTCGATAGCGCCATCCTCGAAAACCGGCTCGGGGACATCGATGTCGTCATACATGCTGGCGTAGGGTTCCACGGGGTTGAAGGCGTGATGCGGGTCGAAGTAGCTGACCTTCATGAAGAACGGCTGCTTGGTCGTGCGGCGGTTCTTGAGCCAATCGATGCTGCGGTCGGTCACCCAACGGGAGAGGTGGTACTTCTCAGGCAATTTGCTCTTGTAGCCGTCGGCGTGCCCCCCCTCGTACATCTCAGCCAGGTATTGCACAAACAGGTCGGGGTTGGTGGTGCGAAGCCAGCGGAAATAGGCGTCGTCGATTAACTGCTGATCGCCCTCGGCGACTTCGGCAGTCTGAAAGCCGTAAGGCGGGTGCGGCTGGGTGCGACGGATGATGGGGACCAGGTGCATCTTGCCAAAGACCGCAGTTTGATACCCGGCCTCGTTAAAGGCGGTGGGAACGGTTTGATGGCTCGTCGGCAGTGTGCAGCCGTTAAACCACAAGCCGTGCTCCGTGGTGTGCTTGCCGGTCATGATGCATCCGCGGCTGGGGGAGCAGACGGGATTGGCGACGATGTGATTGCGGAAGACGACGCCCCGTTGCGCCAGCCGATCGATGTTGGGCGTGCGTGCTTCGGAAGCGCCGGTGCAGCCAAGTGTGCGGTAATGCTGCTGATCGGTCATGATGAGGATGACGTTCTTAGGGCTGCTCATGATTTTTCCATTGCGAGGCGGCTGACGGGCGAGGTTTAACCTGCGAAGCAATTCCGGACACGCGCGACCGTGATTGAGCAGCCATTGTAGTGTTTTGTGTATCGCGTACCTCCAGTGAGTCGATCGACTCGGACGCGAGGACGGGACGATCTCTGCTAAACTTCCGCAGCGTGTCGATGCTCCTACGTTGTCAATCCCTGAGTAAATCCTTTGGCGCCCGGCCACTCTTTGAGGGAGTGTCGCTGGACGTTGTGGCAGGCGAGCGCCTGGGCATCATCGGGCCCAACGGCTCGGGCAAGTCCACCCTGCTCAAACTCCTGGCGGGCCTGGAGACGCCCAACTCCGGCGAGGTCACGCGCCGTCAGGGCATGCGACTGGGTTACGTGCCACAGGCCGACACGTTCGAGCCCGGTGCCACAGCGCTGAGTGTAGTGGCGGCGGCCCTGGCTCCGCTGGGCTACGAAGAGCACGAAGCTCACACCCGTGCCGCGATGTTCTTGGAGCGATCCGGCTTCCTTCGCGCTGATCAGCCCGCAAACGAACTTTCGGGCGGGTGGCGCAAGCGGCTGTCGATCACGCGTGAGTTGGCACAGGCACCCGATCTGCTACTCATGGACGAGCCGACGAACCACCTGGATCTGGAAGGCATCGACTGGCTTGAAGAGCTGTTGGCCGACGCCACCTTTGCGGTCGTTGTGGTGAGCCACGACCGCTACTTTCTCGAGACCACCGCCACCCGCCTGCTGGAATTGAGTCGTGCTTATGCGCAGGGCACGTTCACGGTCGATGGTCCTTACAGCGAATTTTTGAGACGGCGAACCGAGTTTTTAGATGCCCAAGCGCGCCAAGAGCAATCGCTGGCCAACAAGGTGCGGCAGGATGTCGTTTGGCTGAGTCGAGGTGCCCAGGCTCGTCGCACCAAAGCCAAGGGCCGCATTCAGGATGCGGGTGAGCGACTGGCGGAACTGACTGATCTTCGCCGTCGCAACGCGCCGACGCGCTCCGCTGACATCGCATTTGCCGCCACCGGCCGACAGACGCGCAAACTCCTCGAAGGCCACGGTCTGAGCAAGACGCTTGGTGGCCGCACGCTGTTCAAAGACCTCGACCTGATTCTTTCACCGGGTATGTGTCTGGGCCTTCTGGGCCCCAACGGCAGCGGCAAGACAACGCTGCTTCGCCTGCTGGCAGGCGACCTGGAACCCGACACCGGAACCATCAAACGCGCTGCGGGCCTGCGTGTGGTCGCTTTCACCCAGCACCGTCAGGACCTGGACCTCCGCCAATCGCTGCGTGATGCGCTGTGCCCTGTCAGCGATACGGTCTTCTTCCGTGATCGGCCTGTCCACATCAACACCTGGGCCAAGCGATTCCTCTTCGAAACCGCGCAACTCAAGGTATCCGTCGGCGACCTTTCCGGTGGAGAGCAAGCGCGGATTCTCGTTGCCAATCTCATGCTTCGCCCTGCCGACCTGTTGATCCTTGACGAGCCGACCAACGATCTCGACATCGGTTCGCTGGAGGTTCTGGAGGAAAGCCTCGCGGATTTCCCCGGGGCTGTGGTGCTGGTAACGCACGACCGCTTCATGCTCGATCGGCTTTCGACACAGGTGTTGAGCCTGGAGGGAGACGGTGCGGTGAAATTCGCGCCCAACTACACGCAGTGGTTGGCGGTGCGTCAGCGTGAAGCTGCGAAACAGGAAGCGGCCAAGACCAAGCCCGCGCCGGCAAAGGTCGATGCCCCCGATGCTGCGCCAGTCTCTCCGACAGCCCCCACCACCGCTGCGGCCGCCAAACCGCGCCGTCTGTCTTACAAGGAGCAGCGTGAGTGGGACCGCATTGAAGATGACATTCTCGTCGCCGAGACGCAGGTCAAGATGCTCGAAGCGCGGATGAATGAGCCAGCGGTCCTGGCCGACCACCGCCGCATGGACGATTGTTGCCACGACCTACACGAGGCCCAGGCACTTGTCGCCAGCCTCTACGAACGATGGGCGCAACTTGAAGCCCTACAGCAATGACCTGCGACAGAACAACCATGCAATGACCAAGCGCACCGGAGATTAGCCATGTCACAAGCCCACCAGCGGATCACAGTCTTCTGCAGCGACGACCACCCGCAAGTTGATTTCGCCTTTGCGGAAATCGAGCGTGCGGCCATCGGCAAAGGGATCTCTTGCACGCGGAAGTCGTTGCAACTGTTAACCGCATCTGACACGGGCTTGTGCGTGGCGCTGGCAACATCCATAGACGAGTCGGAGCGTCTGGCGACTGCGCTGGAGCTTGATCTTGTCGTACCGACGGTGCCCCAGAGCTATGCCCTTCGCATCGTCCGCACCGAGCCGCCCACCATCGCGGTCCTTGCCGCCGACGCAATCGGTGCCATGTATGGCGGACTTGATGTGGCCGAGAGCATCGACATCGGTGAACTGGCTGATTCGGCTGATGGCGACTTTGAGCCGCACATACTTCGACGCGGCATCAAGTTCAACATCCCCCTTGATGCCCGCACGCCCAGTTATTCCGATGCCTCAGACTCGGCACAGCACAACATCCCCGAAGTCTGGCGCATGGACTTCTGGCATGACTATCTCGATGAGTTGGCGCGGTGTCGTTTCAATGTCCTGTCGCTCTGGAGCCTCCACCCCTTTCCCTCGATGGTAAAGGTGCCTGAGTATCCTGATGTGGCGCTGAATGACGTCATGCGGACGCGTGCGAAGTTTGACGACACATTTAGCCTCTGCGGCCACGACATGGTGCGACCCGAAACGCTTGATGCGCTCGAGACCGTCGTCAAGATCACCATCGACGAGAAGATCGACTTCTGGCGCAAGGTCATGCAGTACGCCCACGACCGCGGCATCGAGGTGTATGTCTTTACCTGGAACATCTTCACCTTCGGCGCCGACGGCCACTACGGCATCACCCACGAACAGGACAACGCTCAGACCATCGCTTACTTCCGCGCCAGTGTCCGCGAGATGATCCTGACCTACCCCCTGCTGGCGGGCCTGGGCATCACGGCTGGCGAACGCATGGACGATCGCGACGATGCCTTTTCGAAGGAGAAATGGCTGTGGGAGGCCTACGGCCAAGGTGTTGTCGATGCCCAGCGGATTCAGCCCGATCGGCAGGTCCGCATGATTCATCGCTATCACCAGACCGCCCTTTCGTCGATTCTTGACGAGTGGAATGGTTACCCCGGCCCGTTTGATCTGAGCTTCAAGTACGCCATTGCGCACATGTACTCCGAACCTGCCCCGCCCTTTGCACGCCAAGCGTTGTCCGAGTTGCCCCGGCACATGCGAATGTGGATGACTGTGCGCAACGATGATATCTACAGCTTCCGCTGGGGCGATCCCGATTTCGTGCGATCATTCGTGCTGGCCTTGCCCGGGCAGGATCAATTGGCTGGCTACTACATGGGGCCCGACGGCTACACGTGGGGACGCGAGTTCCTCAGTACTCAGCCCGAGTCCCCGCGCCAACTCGTCGTGCACAAACAGTGGTATACCTTCATGCTCTGGGGCAGGTTGAGCTACAACCCCAACCTCGACGACACTCATTTCACGCGGGTCCTTGCCGCTCGGTTTGTCCGCACCGACCCAGCCGTGCTGTTCAACGCCCTGCGGGAAGCCTCGCGCATCATCCCTTTGGTCAACCGCTTCCATTGGGAAGCTCTCGACTTCCAATGGTTCCCCGAAGCCTGTATCAGTCGCGATAGCTATAAAGGCTTCCATACCATTGATCATTTCATCAACGGCAAGACGATGCCCGAGAGCAACCTGCTGAGTGTCAAGGAGCATGTCACTGCGATGCCCGACGGCGCGGCAACGCAGAAGATCACGCCGCCCCAGGTCGCTCAAAAACTTCGCGACCACGCCGCGGCAGCGCGCACACTGGCGGCAAAGTTAACCCCCGGCGGCGACACGGAACTGCGCCAGACCCTGGGTGACATCGTCGCCATGGCCCATCTCGGGGATTACTACGCCGCCAAGATTGATGCCGCCGTGAGTCTCCATCGCTTCGACCAGACTGGCGAAGCAACTCACCAACAAACCACGATCAACGCTCTGCAAAGGGCGCTGGAGCATTGGCAGGATTATGCTGCCGCCTATTCCGCGCAATACATCCCCCAATTGCTCACGCGGGTTGGCTACGTCGATATCACAGCGCTGACAGACAAGGTGCGGGAGGATATTGACATCGCCCGCAACCGAACGCACAACACCCATTGATTAACACCCATTGCTCCCGCGTTCTCCGTGGCCGCCCACACCAACCAAAGGATCGCACGATGAAATGGTGGCTTGCCAAACCGATGCGGATGGTGCAGACGAATCTGCGCGAGATCGACGCCGACATCCAACTCGATCGCTACTTCGCCCAGCTCAAGGCCATGTCGGCCAACGTTCTGCTCTTCAACGTCGGCGGCATTCTGGCCAACTACCCTACCAACCTCGAGTACCACTACCGCAATCCTCATCTGACGAGCGATCTGGTAGGCGAGGTGAGCCGACGCGCCAAGGCCGAGGGCATTCGCTTCATCGCCCGCTTCGATTTCAGCAAGATCAATGAAGTGCTCGCGGCCGTTCATCCGCAATGGCTCTACCAGAGCGTTGCCGGGCAGACCATCAACTACAACGGGCAGGTCCACACCTGCATCAACGGCAAATATCAACAGCAATACAGCCTGGACATCCTGGCGGAAGTTATCGACCGCTATCCCATCGATGGCGTGTTCTTCAACATGATCGGCTACGTCGAGTACGACTACAGCGGCAATCACCACGGCATATGTCAGTGCGACAGTTGCCGCCAGCGCTTCGCCGCGTATGTCCAGAGTCTCCCTGACAAACTCGATGTCAAAGCCTCGCCCCTGCCGACCAAGGCCGACCGCATCGATGCGACCTTTCTCCGCTACCTGGCATTCAGAGAAGCAACCATCCAGGAGCAGTTCGAGAAGATCAATACCTTCGTCAAGGCGCGCAATCCCGACATCGCCATCATGACCTACGCCAGCAACGGAGTCGATATCGTTCGGCACGAATCCAACACCGGCCTGGACCGCCCCAAACCCGAGTGGACCTACTCCGCCACCGCCAATGTCAACGGTGTGCTTGCGCCTTGGCCCGACAAGGTCGTCGCCAATGCCGCGGTCCATTTCATCGACTTCCCCTATCGGCATGCAGCCGTGTCGCCCCATCTGACCTGCCTGCGATTGGCTGAGAATCTCGCCAATGCCGCCTGGTTGGATTTCTATGCCATTGGGCCGCTCGAAAAGCTCGACGACCGCCAAGGCATGGAGAGTATCCGGGCTCTCTTCCAGTTCGGCGCTGAACACGAGCACTGGTACACGCACCTCGCCCAAGCCGCGCCTGTCGCTGTCATTCAACCCAGCGGACGCCACGGCGGAGGCGATCAACGCGGCATCATCCAACTACTCACCGAACTACACATACTCTTCAATCTCATTCCCGAATCCGCTGCCGCAGCTCCCGACGCACTGCAAAACTACGACCTGTTGATTCTGCCCGATGTCCGCATTCTCACCGAGCCATTGCGCAAGTCTATCGATGAACACGTCGCCCGCGGCGGCAAACTCCTCTGCACCGGCCTAACCGCCACGCACAATGACGATGGCACGTGGCTAGGTCACATCTCCCTTCAATGCGCTCAAGTTACACGCGCCGAATTGATTCCCGCCAAGCGAGGCGCCTACCTACGAATCCGCTCGCAGGACAAACACATCATTCAAGGCTTCGACGATCTTGACATCGCCTACCTTGACGGCGACCTCGTGGATTGCAGTTCCAGCGCCGCTCAACAACTGCTGGGCTACATCCCGCCCTATATGTTCGGCCCACCCGAAAAGTGCTACTACAAAGATGAAACCTCCATCCCCGGACTTCTACTTAGCGACTTTGGGGGTGGAAGGGTTGTCATCATCCCCTGGCAGATCGGCCGGCACTACGAGCAGATGGCCAACCACGCTCATCGCCTGGTTTTCGTCGCCGCCCTGCGCGACTTGCTGGGCTTCGAATCGAACCTCACCACCAACGCCTCGCCCCTCGTGGAGTTCCGCTCGCAAATCCGGCGCGATGGCCAATGGCAACTCCTGAGCCTCGTCAACCACTCAGGCCAGAACCGCTCCGCGTTTCATGAGCCGCTGCCGATTTGCGACATTGAGGTCACGCTCAAGCTCGATACGCCCGTCAGCGAAATCCGCGCCCTGTGGTCGAAACAGCAACTCAAATGGACCCACACCGGCAAGGCCATTACCTTCGCCCTCCCGCGCCTCGACCTCTTTGAAACCATCGTTATCAGCATGCCCACTACCGGGTGATACCATGCCGACGCGTGTCTGAGGCGTGCGTCCGTGGCGGGCTGGGCCTCTGGCAATCAAGCTTGATTAGGACCGTGTAAGTATGAGCGATGATCGATCTATCCCCCCACCAGCCTTGCCCACGATTCCTGATCGCGTGGTGGATATCGGCAGTCATGGTGCCATCGCCGATGGCGTCACGCTTTGCACGGCTGCCATTGCCGCTGCCATCGCGGCGTTGTCGGCGGCTGGTGGTGGCCGGGTGCTGATCCCCGCGGGCGTGTGGCGGACCGGGCCGATCCATCTTCGGAGTCGCATCGAGTTGCATCTGGCACAAGGAGCCGAGCTGCGATTCAGTCAGGACCCCGCGGACTACCTGCCGGTGGTGTTGACGCAGCGTGGCGGCATTGCGTGCATGAACTACTCGCCCTTCATCTACGCCCGCGGCTGCCAGGACATCGCCATCACCGGGCCGGGCTTGTGCGTGGGTGGGGGCGAGGCTTGGTGGCCCTGGAAGAAGGCTCAGCCCGGGATGGTGGAATTAATCGACATGTGCGCCAGACGCGTGCCCATCGAGCAGCGGATCTTCGGTCGGCCAGAGGCGGGCGTGCGCACCGACTTCGTCCAACCCATCGAGTGTCAGCGCGTGCTCATCGACGGCCCGACGTTCATCGACAGCCCGGCCTGGACGATCCATCCGGTACGCTGCGACGACCTGACGATTCGACACGTCACGGTGCGCAACCCCAAAGGGGCACCCAACACCGATGGCATTGATCCTGATGCGTGTCGCCGAGTGCTCATCGAACACTGCCAGGTCGATACCGGGGATGATGGCATCTGCCTCAAATCCGGATGGAACGAGGACGGCATGGCATACGGCAGGTCCTGCGCGGATGTGGTCATCCGCAACTGCACCGTGCTGGCCGCACATGGCGGCTTCGTCATCGGCAGCGAGGTGTCGGGCGGCGTTGAAAATGTCCACGTCCACGACTGCGTCTTTGACGGCACCGATGTCGGGATTCGCATCAAAACCAAGCCCGGCCGCGGCGGCTTCATCCGAGGCATCGTGGCCCAGCGTTTGAAGATGCATCGCATCAGGCGTGAAGCTGTGCTGATCACACAGCGTTACAACGGCAACCCGCACGACACCTCGCCCATCGATCCGACCCTTGCGGTCACAGCGATCAGCGACATTGCCATTGACGACATTGACTGCGACGGCGCGGGCACCGCCATCCGCCTCCACGGGTTGCAGGGTCACGGCATCAGCGGCGTCCGCCTCCATCGCCTGCGCATCCGTTGCCGCGAGGGTATGGACTGCCAGTATGTCGATGGCCTTCAAAGCGGCGACCTGAATATCACCGTCGCATCGACCGAAGCGTGAACGCATACTGTTGGCGTGTTGAAATCGCCGCTGTCGCGTCGCTCGGGTGTGTCATTCGAAAATCACCAGGGGGAAGAGCTCGGGGTTCTTGTTGCGTGCGATACCGTCGCCAATCTGCGCCCATCCTTCACGCTTGCCGCCATCTTCATCGTTGACCACGACATTGAAGCGGATGGCTTGGCCTTTGAGCTGCGCGGGTTCTACTCCCAAAGCTGCAAACGGCATGAGCACCTCGTATCGCAATCCGCCTTGGATCGGCGTGATCTGCAAGTCGAACTGCTCATGTGCATCGCCAAAGCCGGCGGGCTTCATCCAAGTCGCAGCTTGCTTGCCATCAGGGTTGAGCCCCAGACCAAACTCCCAGAACCCGGTCTGCCCCGGGAACTGCAGGCCGTACTGCACGGAGTCAGCCTGCCAGAGAAGAGCAGGCGTGTTGGGTTGGAGGTGAATATCGTCACGGACATCGACCCGCATTCGCAGGCCGCGCTCTTCACGCATTAACCATATCCTGGCGCTCAGGTCGTCAGCACCTTTCCAGACGTACTGCGCGCGGTTGGGGTCGGCCTGGTTGACGTTGATGATCGTCTCGTCGAGCTTATCAAGCACGAAGTCGGGGTCCCGCTCGTCGAAATTCCCGGCAGGCAGAAGCTGAGCGACGCCCATAGAGGTCTTGAGGTTACCCTTGAGACTGGTGCCCACGAGTTCGTAGGCGAGCGCCACAACGGGTGCCGCCTGACCAGCCTTTACAGCGGGTGGAATTGTCACGGCCACACTATGTTGCAGCGTCTGACCGACAGGCACACTGACTTCCTGGGGCGACACGGTGTTGCCGCTGATGGACCACACCAGTCGATAGACCGCGGGTTGCGCCAGTGGGTTGGAAAGCTTGACCGCCACGTCCGCTTTCTGACCGGGCACGCCCGTAACCGTGCCATCAAAGGCCGCCAGTGATGCCACCACTTTCGCCGCCGACGGCAGAACCACATAGCGAACATCGCGACTCAACTTCGCCTCGACGAGTGCACCTTCGGCGACCACCGGCTGGGCGTTGCCCATCAAGTCCACGAGCTGAGCCTGTGCTCCCGCAGGTACACTGGCGATGATCGACTGACCCACCGCGACATCTTCTTCAGCCCAGAGCACAAGCAGGCGATCTGTGTTGCTCGCAAACTCCAGCACCCAGGCACCGGTGCCCAGTTCATGCTGGGTGACGAACGCCCGACCTCGCATCATCTTGGCCAGTTCGTTGTAGGCAGCCAGTTGCGGAAAGGGTTGCGGGTTCTTCCCGGCGCCAACCATCGCGTAGCCATCCTCATGGCCCATCTGCAAGACGAACCAAGTCATTCCGATGGCACCGCGGGCACGGGCAAAGGTGACTTTCTTAACTAGGATGTCAGCCTGAAGTAGTCGTCCCTCTGCACCGGATTGCGCGTTGCCCGTCTCGGTAAACCACAGCGGCTTGGGCTGCGGTATGCGTGCCCTGAGTACGGCGAGGCGGCCATCCACGCCCTGCACAAAATTCGCGAAGGAACCGTGCTGATGCAGGCCGATGGCATCGTAAGATGGGAATCCTTCGACGATGCTGCGCTCGATGAGGTCGGGGTTAAGGTTCTGCCCACCGTGGCCGCCCATGGTGGCAATGCCAGCGCCGACGATAGTAGCCTGCGGATGGTTGGCTCGAACCTCCTGAGCGGCGATCTTCATCATCTCGATGAACTGATCCGTGGTACCACGGTAGAAACCCGCAAGGTCCGGCTCGTTCCATATCTCGTAAGCAATCACGTTGCGTGAGCTGTTGTGCCTGGCCACCTCGCCAATAAAGTTACGCCACGCTTGGGGCTGCGGCGGAAACGTCGAAGGGCCACCCATCTTCACGCCGAGTTGCCGCTCCTCAACACGTTTCTGAAAATCTTCAACCGCCCCGGGCAGCACGGCCCAGGGAGGCGTGAACGTCAATCCATAGATCGCCTTAAGGCCAAACTGCTCAAGCAGCGCCAACTCGGCGTCGTGCTTCGCCCACTGAAACTCGTCTGCGGACTTGGGCTGAATCCCGGGCCAAGTGTTGCCGACGCGGAGATAATCCGCACCGATAAGCGACGCCAACTCCGCCATCCATCGCCCGGCGGATGGGTTTCCGATGCGTGCGTCGATCCCCAGCCAGAACCCTTCGGCCGGTGGATGATCCCGCCGTTGCGCCGGTACGAGATACACCAGGCTCACCGACGGCTTCTGTGTCAACGCATCGCCGGATCTAAGTGCCGGGCTCATGCTGTACCACCCGGTTTTCTTGAGGATGCCAGCGATTTCGATGCTCTTGGTGTCACCCGGCGCAACTTCAATGCCCGGGCCCGTCCACTCCACGGTCGAGCCATCGAAGTGCGTGAATGTAACAACAAGATCAAAGTTCGCGGGAGCAGCACCGCCGTTGTTGACGGTGATGGTCACAGGCTCATTCTTGTCAGCGCGGAAAAGCGGGATGTTGGCGGTGCGCTTGAGGTCAACGCTGACCCGGCCTAAGCGAGACGCGGCGGAGATGGCCTGGGGGTCAAACGCGTTGCGACTCACGGGGCCGAGCTTGACCGACCCGCCTTGCTTATCGGGTGCCAGGAGTATGATCGTGGAGAGGCGCACGGGCAGATCGATTTTGCCCTTGGATTCCGCGGGGCCGCCATAGCTCGTTTCGACGCTCGCCGGGTCCAGCGTGATGCGCACGTCCTGCCAACCGGTGGCTTGGGGGTCAACGCGGATGGGCCATTGGAATGTTTCGCCCTGGGCGTCAACAGCACGCAGCGCCATCTTGGAAAAGCCTTTGTAGCCCACGGCATTGACGGGGATCGACAGGGTCACTCCGCTGTCAAAGGCCAACAGGTCCTTACCGCCACCAACGGTCAATTCCGCCAGGGGTGCGGCATCGGCAGCCCACACGATCTCGCGGACCTGCACGCCCTTGACCACGGGTGCAAGCGACTGCTTTTTGCGGTCCGCGGCAATCAGACTGATGCCCCGCCCGACGGTGAGGTCCACGAACATTTCGGGCAACGTGCCGCCTTGCTCCGGGAGTTTCTCCAATGCCGTCACGCTCACATTGTTCAGGGGTTTGCCGCCGCCTGTCGCCGGGGCAGCCGGTGCAACCTGTACAGCTTGGGCTTCCTCAACCGTGGCCGCCTGAGCTTCGACTTCGCCGCCCTTTTCCTGACTGATCCAATATGTGACAGGTGCCTCCGGTTTCTCGCGGGTGACCATCACCAGCCCAAACCAACGTGCGTCGCCATCGAATTGCTTGTTACTGTCGCCGCCATAGGTATTCTCGGCGGCAGCGGGCTTGAGCGTCCAGGTGAGTTTCTGCCAGCCATCGGCCTTGGCGTCGAGCTTGGCGCCGAACTGATAGACCTCATCCTTGTCATCGACGATGCGCAGCGCCATGGCTTTGACGCCGCCAACGGGCTGATCGCGAACCCACAGCGATACCTCCATGCCCGGCTTCCAGTCGGCAGCCGCGGGGCGGGTCGGTAGCATCACCTCCATCAACGGTCGGGAGCCCGATTGCCATGTCAGTTCCAACGCCACGCCTTTAGCGCCGTTGTCCACGTACCGCCCCGCCTGCTGGTGCTGCCCGCCGCGCCACACGTCGATCTTTGGCTTCTGGGAAACCGGCATGGCCCATGCCGAGGCAGCCACGCTTATCGCCAGCAAGATGGTAGTCAACGTCGCGTGTATAGGTTTCATAGTCTCGATTCCCTGATTGATTAATTGCGTGAAGGTGTGATTACGTGGCATTAGTTGGCCCAAGGCATAAGCCCGGTGGGTGTGACAGTGTTTGTGGCGATTAGGCCCCGCAGTAACGTAAAACGCGGGGCCAACGCGAGGCATCAGGGCGAAGCGGTGCCCTTAAAGTAGCGCATGCCATCGGCCCCGACCCACAGGTTCACCCCGTGGGGCTGGAGGTTGGACTCGTTGAAGCCCTCGGCGTGACCATCCAGCGCCATGAAGTTCGAAGAACCCATATGACGCAGGTGCGAGATCGGCCGTCGCGTTGGATTGTTAATCCCCGGCATCCACTGGCCCGTCTGCACCATCGTCGAGCCGACACCATTGAACTGCACCGTATCAGAAAGCAACATGAACTCCGTGGGCTGCTCGTTTAACTCCATGTCGTAGAGCGAGGTCTGGTATTGGTAGTTGGAGGGCTGGGTACCACCCACGATGTCCCACGTCACACTGTCCAGACGCATGCCGTAGATGTCGGCATTGCCGTTGTATTTGAACGGTGCCCAGGCGGGGCACAAGCCCATGTTGCCTGAGGTGATGTAGCTCCCCGTCAGTAAAGGCTTGACCCAGTTATTGACATCTTTGTAAATCTTGCCACGTTGATCCCCCGAGTAAGTGGACAGTGCGATGGCCGATTGCCGGAGGTTGCTTAGGCACGCCATGGACTTTGCAGCCTCTCGGGCTTGGCCCAATGCAGGGAGAAGTACGGCGATAAGCAGCGCGATGATGCTGATGACGACCAGTAGCTCGATTAAGGTGAAAGCGTGTCGTCGCATGGTGCTATCTCGCAGCCCCGTCATGCAAATGCGGGGCTCTGGGTGAACGTCGTGCGGAGAGCCCCGCATTGGCATAGCGGGGCTACAACGCTTTAAAGAGCGTCAGCCGTGCTTCCACGGCCGACGCGAATACTTCTCAATGCTCATCTCCGTCGGCGGGAGATCAAGAGCATGCCGCCAACACCAAGCAGTGCCAACGACACCGGCTCGGGGATGGGTGTGGCGTTGACAGTGAGTTGGTGCAACTGGATGCCAAGGTTGCTGCGGTTGGTGCCGGTATTGGTGTAATTAATCAGTACGCCTACGTAATCCCAGCTTGATGTAGTCGGATCGAACGTCGAGGCGGCACCACCGTAGGCCAAGCTGCTGGTCGGGTCATACGTGTTGAACGAAAGCGCGTCCAAGCCCGCGAAGTTGAGCGTGACATCGCCCATTGCCTCGTTGCTCTTGGGCAGTGAGAGAATCGTCGACGTACTGGCGTAAAAGCTGCCGCCCGATCCAAATACTAGCCTGGCGCTGGCGACGGGGACGCCTTGAGCATCGGTGCGTATCGCCCTTAATCTCACGCTGCTCGTCGCGTCCAGAACAGAGGCCGTAACATCGGTCAGAACAAGCGCGTTAAATGCTGACGCATTATTCGTGGACCCCAGCACCATCTGAATCGGGTCACCCCCGTTGCTGTTGTTCTTTATGACCGCGGTCGCAATATCGACGTTGACCGCATTGGTTTGCATATAGAACCCGCCGGAGAACACCGGGCCGGTGTATCCGCTACCGGGCTGCATGGCATCAGTGCTAAACGCTCGCCCGTCGCCAACGGTGTAATCCGTCCCGCCCGCGTTGCGCAGCGGCCGGTCGGCCGTCACATAGCCATCGCTGGCATCGAAGTTGTAGAGCAGCGCTGCCGAGGCAGATTGCGCGACGAGTAGGCTGGCAGTACCAACGACGACGACGGGAAGCGTGAAGCGATTCATTGCAGTCTCCTAAAAGAACAAGTGTTGAGAAACCTTTGGTTCACATGGCGACAAGCCAAATCTAGAACAGCTAAACGATAAGCGATGCAGAAAGACTTCATGGCTTAAACCAATCCCAGTACGGGTTGGCTACCCCCCAGGCGGGTTGGTGAATGGGCAGTGCTGCGGTGCTGCCGTCGATGCGGACCATCCCGCCGATCTCTTTGCTGTGATGTCGCGACGGGCCTGGTGGTGCAGTCGAATTGGCGCTGGCCTGGTGGTTGGGATAGTGGTACGCATGGCCGGACCATGGCGGTAGCATGTAGTTGTGGTAGTTATCGCCAAACATGATGATTTCACTTGGCCTGCGGATGTTGTCGATCTTGTCGTGACCTTTCCAACTCGGTATTCCGATGGGCCCGCTGCATAGATGCTGATTCATCGCGTACGAACCCCACAGCGCGATCTTGTTAGCCTTGAGAATCGAATGTCCTTCGAGGGTGTCCTTGCCCTTGGTGTACATCGTCCACCCGGCTGTGGGATGCTTGTCATCCGCCGGGTATTCATTGCTGGGGCAGACAAGGATTTCAGAGGAATAGCCGGTCTGGCGAAGCCAATGGACAACCCAGTCGCCGCCGTAGAAATTGGGCCCCGTCCATACTGGCCACTTGGAAAAGTCGGTTCGTCCGGTGTCGAACTGCCTCCAGCTACTCGACGCGATGGTGCCTCGATTGTCCACGGTGTAGGAAATCATCCCGATGTGAATCTGCCGGAGATTGCTCAGGCAGGTCACATGCCGGGCCGAGTCACGCGCTTTACCCAGCGCAGGCAACAGAATGGCGATCAGCAACGCGATGATGCTGATGACGACCAGGAGCTCGATTAAGGTGAAGCCGTGTCGTCGCATAGTGCTGTCCTGCAGCCCCGTCAAGCCAATGCGGGGCTTTTTGGATTTCCGTGGCATTGCACAGCCCCGCATTGGCATGACGGGGCTACCGCGATCACATTCGCCGCCGTGGCAGCAGCATCAGGCCCCCCAGCCCCAGCAGCGCCAGCGATGCGGGTTCGGGGATGAGTGACACCGCGCCATTGACGGCGATATCGTCATAGTTGCCGATAGCGCCGTCGTTACCAGCCAAAGCTATTTCAAAATACACCGTCTCGGAAACGTTCTGCAAGGCCGAGATGTTGTAGCTATCTTTGGCAACCGTTTGCGTCCCCGGCGAACTTACGCCTGTGGGCGTATGAGTCCCCACCTCTACCCAACTGCCGGAACCCACCTTGTAAGAAAGAACCATGGTGATCCCATCCGAGTTGCCCATCGAGGCATACAGCATGAGTGTGTCGTAGCTGATCTGATAGCTGCTAGTAGGCGTGATATTGAATGTGATGGTGCCGGTGTAGTGAGTAGAAGTACTGCTCACCAGATCGCGCAAGACCAAATGGGGGGCGCCACTTTCGCTCGACAGGTCGATCTCCTTGCCGGTTTCGTTGTTCTGCTTGATGTCAAAAGCACTGACGCCTAGGCTGCTGACCGTCACATTGGACGCGTAAACCGTCGGTGCATAAGTACTAGCGAACTCGTAACGTGATATCAACGCGCCCGAGGCGGGCTGTAATGCAAACAAACCCAAGGCGAGCAGGGCGATAACGGGAATCAGAAAGCGTTTCATCGAGAACTCCTTAAAAAGAGGATGAGTAGTGAGTCCATGAACGTTATTGATTCTGCTGCGAGTCATTTTGAGTCCTCCACAATAGGGTTAGTCTCCATAGGATTGGCCGACTTCGGCACAACTCCGACTTCTATGATGCGCGGCGGCAACGCGATGCGTTGCGGCGGCGAAGCGGGATCCTTGGCTCGCTGCAGCAGCGTCTGGAGCAGCGACTGGCCCAGATGCAGGGTGTCGTGCTCGGTAGTCACCATCGGCCGCGTCGGTTCACGGTCACGGTAGGGCGCGTACTCCCAATCGTTGTCATACCCGGCGATGAGCACATCCTTATTGGGAATCCTGCCGAAGAGTCGGCAGGCGGCGGCGACTTCGGGGACGTGGCTGTCGGAGGGCAGGAGGATGGCATCAATCGAATCGGGCCCGACCATGTGTTCCACCAGCCTGCCGGCGACTTCGCGCACGCGGTGTTCAAAACGGTCATCCTGAGCATTGCCGGGCTCCGTGCGACGGTACTCGATGGCGGGCAGCACGGGGAGGCCTGCTTCCGCGGCGGTTTGCTCATAGCCACGGTCGCGATGGCCCAGCCAGATCGGACGCTCGGGTGTATTGCTGCGGTGAGGCCAGAGGCGGAGAATGCGGCGGGCACCCCGCTCGATGAGCCAACGCGTGAGGTCGGCGGTGCCTTGGACGTGGTCGGGCGTGATCATGTCGTGGCCGTGGGCCTCGAATTCGTCGCCGTACAACACCAGCGGAAGGCGCACCTCTTCAAGGCGAGCCATCAGCTCCCGGCTGGCGTTGGCACCGATGAGAACGATGCCCAAAGGATGTGCCGCCACGAGTCGCCCCAAGTCCGCATCGAGCCGGGAGGGGTGAACGACCATGGTGTGACAGCCCTTGACCCGGGCCTCGCCCAGCAGGCTCTCGGTGACTCGCCCCAGCCAACCCTCGCGGATGCCTTGGCTCTTAAGATCGGCGGCAGTAACCAGCAACACGGTGTTGCCCAGCACGCCCGGGACTGCGGCATCCGACGCCGCCTGAGGACTCACGTGGAGTCGTCGGCCGAGTCGATGCACGAGGCCTTCATTCTGAAGCGAGGAAAGTGCTCGACAAACGGTGGCCTTATCGACCGAGAGCGTTTTGCGCCAGGTGCCGCATGGGCGGGAGGGCTTCGCCCGAGGTTAGCTCGCCTCGCGCGATCCACGTCTGCACAGCCGACACCACGCGGGACTGTCCGCTGGTGGGCACGCGTGGCAAAACTGGTGCATTTACGGTTTCGATCATGGATTTGGACCTGCTTGAACCGGCGATTTTACCACAAACCGTCCGACTTGTCAAGCGTTTGTATTGTTTTTGTTGTCAAGCATATGTAGCGAATAATACAGCCAAAACCGATATATTGACCGGACTCGACGGGGAGTCGCTGCAGATTCGTCTTCGAAGTAAACAAATTGCGTACAAATGTGTATAGGGTATGATAAGGCAGCGGATTCGACTTTATACTGTGAGTAGCGATGTTTCAAAAGAATCGTGATACCTGGTTGAGGTTGGCGGAGCAGGATACGCCAGAGTTGCGGCCGTGGGTCGTGGAAGCCAGGGACGTGGTGGTTGTGGAGGCTGACCCCTCGGCGTTTCAGAATTGGCGTGCTCGGTCGATCGCATCTGCAAAGGCGGCCGGGGAAACGGTTCTCGACGCGGGCCAAAACCTCGTGCTGGACTTCGGCGAGCATCTGGTCGGGACGTTGAGTTGGGAGGTCGATTCTCCGGGCCAGGCGATTCTCAGGCCGATGGTCGCTGAAGTGCCTGCAGAACTCGTCGATCCCATCGAGCGCTACCCCGGCAAGCTGGAGGCTCGCTGGCAGCCGGAGGCGGTGGCGGTCGCGGCGGGTCGTCATCAACTGGTGCTGCCGAGGCGGCAAGCGCTGCGGTATGTGCGATTCGAAGTGATGGAGTGTCAAGGTCCACTGCGGATTCTGTTGGCGAAGATGGAAGCTGTGGCGGCGACGGGCCCCAACCTTCCCGTCATGGACCTGCCCAACGGCGATGAACAATCCCGGCGACTGCGGCACATGGATCAGGTCGCCATGCGAACCCTGCGCAACTGCATGCAGGACGTCTTCGAGGACGGCCCCAAGCGCGATCGACGCCTCTGGCTGGGTGACCTGCGTCTCCAGGCGCTGGCGGCCTACCCGACGCTGGGCGGCCACGACCTCGTGCGGCGATGCCTCTATCTGTTGGCGGCCTGTGCGCGGCCTGATGGCTTCGTGCCCGCCTGCGTATTCGCCAAGCCCCAATGGCATCACGCCAGTGAGTTCATTCCCGACTACACCCTGCTCTTTGCACCCACCGTGCTCGACTACGCGCAAGCCAGCGGCGACTGGGACACCGCCCGCGAGCTTTGGCCCTTTATTCTCCATCAGGCCACGCTGCCCACGTTAATGATCGACGACCAAGGCCTGGTGCGCGATCGTGGCGATCGCTGGCTCTTCATCGATTGGTGTGCCGAACTGAACCGGGAAGCGCCGATGCAGGGCGTGTTCATCTACGGCTTGGGACGCACCATGGAACTGGGCCGCAGACTCGGGGTTCCCGACAGCGAGTTGGGGCCGGTCGCCCAACTGCATCATAAACTTCAGCAAGCTGCTGAATCGCTGTGGGATGAGGCACGCGGGTGTTATGTGTCAGGGCCCAAGCGGCAGGTGTCGTGGGCATCGCAAGTGTGGATGATTCTTTCGGGCACTGCATCGGCCCAACGCGGACGACGGGCGATGCAAGGCGTCATGAGCGATCCGACCGCCACGGCACCGCGAACACCCTACCTCTACCACCACGTCGTCGATGCGCTGTGGCACTGCGGCATGATCGACGAAGCCAGGCAGACGCTCAGCAGCTATTGGGGCGGCATGCTCGACCGAGGCGCCAGCACGTTCTGGGAAGTCTTCGACCCGAGCGATGACCATTGCTCCCCCTACGCCAGCCACCTGGTCAACAGCTATTGCCACGCGTGGAGTTGCACACCTTCGTGGTTTATCCGCGGCGGCTTGTTCAACGATGAGGCAGCACAACGACGGGCCGAGGACCAACGCAACACGCAAGAGACGTCTGCCTCGCGAGTCGTTCAGAATTCGGCAAGCGTCACCAAGGATTGATCGAAGGATTGAGCGATGATCTCACGAAGGGAAGCGCTGATCATGGGAATCTCCGGCGCCATGGCGTTAAGCGGCATGTCGAAATGGGCCTCAGCGCAGCCCGCGCAGCGACCAAACGTGCTGTTTCTTGCGGTCGATGATCTCAACGACTGGATCGGCTGCCTCGGCGGTCACCCGCAGGTCAAGACCCCTAACCTCGATGCGCTGGCCGCCAGCGGGATGCTCTTTGCCAACGCCCACTGTCCGGGCCCCATCTGCAACCCCGCGCGGGCCAGCCTGCTGACAGGGCTTCATCCCACCCGGACGGGCATCCACTTTCTCTCGCCCCTATTTCGCCAGACGCCTGCGACGGCGGATGCGGTGACGCTGCCCGAACATTTCCGCAACCACGGCTACCACACCATGAGCGTGGGCAAGGTCTTTCACGAGCGTCAAGACGCCCAGTCGTTTGATGAACTGGGCGGACAGATGGGCTACGGGCCGCGACCGAGCGAAAAAATCAGCTACCCCAAAGGCCATCCACTGTGGGATTGGGGCGCGTTTCCCGAAGATGAAACCATCACGCCCGACTTCAAAATCGCCGACTGGGCAAGTCAGCGACTCCAACGTGAATACGATAAGCCCTTTTTCCTGGCAGCGGGTTTCTATCGGCCTCACGTGCCCATGTACGCGCCCATGCGGTTCTTCGATCTCTATCCCCCCGGCAAGACCACGATGCCACCCACGCACCCAGATGAGATGAAAGGCATCTCCGAGTACGCGATGAAACTCACCCATGCCGGCACCGCGCCGCGTCACAGCGAGATTGTCGAGATCGACCAGTGGGAGCATGCCGTGCGGTCTTACCTGGCCTCGGTGAGTTTCATGGATCATCAGGTCGGGCGGTTGCTCCAGGCGCTGGCGCAAAGCGCGCATGCACGTAACACCATCGTCGTGTTCTGGGCTGACCACGGCTTCCACCTCGGTGAGCGGCAGCGTTGGGAAAAGCGTTCGCTCTGGGAGCGATCCACGCACGTGCCGTTGATCCTGGCGGGGCCGGGCATTGCCGTGGGCCAATGCAAGCGTTCCGTGGGGATTATCGATCTCTATCCCACGCTGGTGGACCTCTGCGGCCTGCCCAAACGCGAGGGGCTCGATGGGCAATCCATGCAGCCGTTGATCCATGATGCGTCAGCGGATTGGCGCTTCGCCACGCTCAGTTCTTTTGGGCCCGGCAACCACGCACTGCGCTCGGATCGCTGGCGTTATATCCGTTATGCCGACGGTTCCGAAGAGCTTTACGACCACACCACCGATCCGCATGAATGGCACAACCTCGCGGGGGCGCCTCAACATGCCTCGGTGCTTGCGGAGCATCGCCGCCACCTGCCCAAAGATGAAGCCCAACTCGCACCTGGTAGTTCGGGGTCGGATTCGCCGCTGTTCGACTGATGGCGGATGCTTGGTGGCGTTTATCGTCTCGCGGCTGCGTTATCGGGGACTGCTGTCTACCTACACGTTCATTCCGCCGCAGCTTGCGTGACGATTCGCCACGGCTCCGCGTTGTTGAACCTCGGCAGCGTTGCAATGTCCGTGCCTGCCAGTGCGGGTGACTGCCATTGCGAGAAGTGCGCGTCGAGCAACGCATCAAGTTGCCGAACGTCTTGCGCGTACGTCGGGTCACTAAGGATGTTGCGCGTCTCTCGAGAGTCCTGGCGCAGATCGTACAATTCGTCGGCGAAATGCCCATTGGGGCCCGGGTACCGGCGAATGAGTTTCAACCCGGCCCGCGTGCGGATCATGCGTGCGTTGCCGTATTCAACGATCTGCCAGTCACGCCAACCATCGACAGCGCCGCCCGCCATCAGTGGCAGGTACGATCGACCCGCAAGGCCCTCACCCTCCGGCAGCGCCACCCCCGCAGCATCAAGCAGCGTGGCGAACAGGTCGCAGTGGTCCACCGGAACATCCAGCACGCCGCCGGATTTGATTCGCCCCGGGTGGCGCAGCAGGCACGGCACAAGGATCGACTCATCAAGAAAATTCTGAGGCACCGTCGCGTTGCCCTTGGTCAACAGGCCATGATGACCATTCATGTGCCCGTGATCCGCAGTGTAGACAACCAGCGTGTCGTCGAGCTGCCCCAGTCCCTGCATTTCATCAAGCACACGCCCCACCTGCTCGTCGATCAAACTCACCGCAGCGTAATACTGTGCCAACGTTTCGACGAAGCGTGCGTCTCGACGACCAAGCGTCGACCGCGCTTGACCGTGGACGGGCAGGGCCTTCTCATCCGGAATGTCGGCGAGCGCTGCGCCGCGATAACGGGAAACCAACCGCTCGGGGAGCGTGGCGAAGGGCGAGTGAGTATCGCAATAGCCGACGAAGAGAAACAGCGGCTCCTCGCCATGGTGGGCAGCATGATCGCGGAGGAACCGGACGGCTGCATCTGTGATCAGCGGTGCCTGCTGGCCAACGAAATCCACACGCCGACCGTTGTCACAGAAGGGCTGTGGACCTGCCTTGGCGTTTGTCCCGCCCCACTGCGAAAACCAGAAGTCGAAGCCTGGCTGCGGATTTCTGCCATAGGCGTGACAGTGCCATTTGCCACTCAGACCCGTGCGGTAGCCCGCTGAAGAAAGACGGTGAGCCAACGTGATCTGCCCAGTGATGCCGCGATGGTCCTCCAGGCCGATGTGGTCGTGGATGCCGTGGGCCGAAGGAATCTTGCCCGTCCAGAACGATGCCCGCGCAGGCGAGCAGACGGGGCAGGGCGTGAAAGCCTGACTGGCCCGGACGCCCGTCTGCGCCAGCCAATCCATCGAGGGCGTCTGCAGTTCGCGGTTGCCATAGCACCCGCTGGCCCATTGGGCGTGGTCATCGGTCATGAAGACCAAGATGTGCGGGCGATGAGGCAACGGTCGAGTCCTCTGAGATTTTCGAGGCCGATCCCCGACGATGGGCTTGGAACGCAACGAAAGACGAACGTTGTTTTCGACTCGTACGTCTAGACATGATGATTGTAACTTAAGTCGCAGGCGATGGTTGGTGCATCCCTTCCATCCCGAGGTTACCCCCACGTGAATATGAAAAAATGGGAAGTCTTATCGTCAAAAAATCCTTGACAATCCGCGATCTTGTGGTATGGTATGCGCATACTTTCGATTGGGGCGTTCGCCCATTTAGGAACCTTTGATGGCCGTCACGACCAGTCCCGCACCAACGCAAAGTCACACGCAAGCCGATCTGGCGGCGTTGGTCGGGGTGTCGCAAAAAACGGTCAACAAAGCCCTCAACAACCTGCCCGGCGTCAGTCCGCAGGTGAGGGAAAAGGTTCATCAAGCCGCGGCTCAACTCGGCTACCGCATCAATACCGCTGCCAAAGCCATGAGCACCGGCCGTTACAACGCTATTTCGCTCCTCCTGAGCAGCACCAGCACATGGAGCCTCTTGCCGCCGGGGTTGCTGGCGGGCATTCAGTCGGCGCTGCATAAGTTGGAACAACACCTGGTCGTCAGCACGATGACCGATGCGCAACTAACCAATGAAACCTTCGTGCCCAAGATTCTCCGCCAATCACTCGTTGATGGGCTGCTGATCAACTACAACGCCAACATTCCACCCCGAATGGTGGAATTGATTGACGATTACTCGGTGCCATCGATCTGGATCAATAGCAAGCAGGATCATGATGCGTTGTATCCCGATGATTACGGTGCGGGTCGCATGGGCGCCCAGCGGTTGCTGGCGTTAGGGCACCGCCGCATCGCGTTTGTGGACTTCACAAGTTCTACGACCTACCTCCCTAGTCACTACAGCCAAATCGATCGGCAGCAAGGTTGCCGCGATGCCCTTGAGGCTGCGGGGCTGACGCTACCGCGCTTCGGCGATCGTATGCAATTGGGTCAGGGGCGGATTGTCGAGTCGCTGCGAGAGATTCTCGGCAGGCAGGATCGTCCCACAGCAGTGATGACCTATGGAGCTGCCGAGGCCCGCGCCGCCTTCATGGCGGCCAAACTGGTAGGCCTGACCGTGCCCGGCGACCTGTCGATTCTCTGCTTCGATGAAAACCCGCATGAGGACCTGGGGATGAAGTTCGCCACGCTGGTCCTGCCCGAGACGCAACTGGGCCGGGACTCGGTAGCCATGTTGATGAACAAGATCGACCAGCCGCGCCGAAGGCTGGCCTCACAAGCACTAGCTTTTTCTTTGGCCCCCGGCCAGTCGCTGCAGTTGTCTGCCGTGACAAAGGATGGCACGGGACATTTTTGAGTCACTCTTTTTAAGGAGAATCACGATGATGCGACGTAAAACAACCCTTGGAATGCTGACAGCGGCTTTTGCTGGCGGGGCCGTGACGCTCATGGCGACAGCATCGCTCCAGGCGGCGATATGGGAGGGTGCGGGAGGAGCGGGGGTTGGCGACAACGTCAGCTGGGGCGATGCCAACAACTGGGACACGCTTGTGGTGCCCAACAACAACTCGACAGATGTGGAGTTCTCGGGCAATATCGCTCCGGCTTCCATCGACATGGTAGGAGGCAACTGGACGATCCGTGACCTGTTCATCCGATCCTCGCAAACCAATGACCTCACCCTGGGAAGTGGCGCGAGTAACACACAGATCACCGGACGCCATGTGACCTTGGAAACAGGCGCGGGGGATCTCAACCTGGGGAGGCTGCTGGGAACCCAGTCCTCGCGCACCCTCACCGTCACCGACGCCACGCAAGTGCTGACCATGCAATACGGCGGAGGCGTCAACAGCGCCGCGGGAACCGTCTTTGATGGGGCCGGGACTACCCGACTCAACTGGATCAACAACAATCAGGCCCAGCGTAACATCACCATCAATTCGGGTGCGCGGCTCGAAATCACGTCCAACCTGAGCGTCACGGGCGGCAACAACTCGGACAGCACAGCGCTGCTCAACGGCTCGGGCACCCTGGCTGCATTCGGCGATACCCGAACCGCCGCCTTTGGACGAAAGGGCACGGGTCTCGCCACATTCACCGGCACCCTCGCCGACAGCAACGCCAACGCCGCGCATCTGCTGAACGTCGAACTCGGCGCCACCACCACCGCCAATAGCCAGAGCAGCCGAAGCAACTTCAATGGGACGCAGATATTCGGCGGCAACAACACCTACACCGGCAACACCACCGTCAACCAGGGGACCCTGCTGGTCAACGGCACACACACCGGCGGCGGCAACTACCTGGTGCGCGGCACAGCATCAACGGCGGATGGTGGAGTGGCCAAGACAGGCACACTCGGCGGGATCGGCGCGATCGGCCTCAAGAACGCGGCCACCTTCACCGTCGGCGGCACGATGCTTGATGGCTCGCGTGGCGTGCTTTATCCCGGAGCCAACAACACCGACACTGATACGCTTACCATCGGAACCAATGGCAACGGCAACAAGCTGGTGGTCGACGACAAGGGCATCCTCCGCATCGATATCGGTGCCGCCACTGCATCTGATCGTGTCGCGGTGATCGGGGACCTGGAGTTGAACGCTGGTTCGCAGCTTGATCTGATCGCCCTGAGTGGAGCGTGGGATGGCAGCACCTACACCGTCGCGACCTTCACCGGTTCGCTGCTGGGAGCAGGCGTCTTCACCACCGTAGCCGGGCTGGATGCGAATTATCAAGTCAACTATAACACTAGCAGCATCACCCTGTCCGCCATCCCCGAACCCGCCAGCTTGGCGCTGCTTGGCTTGGGCGGACTGCTGATGCTGCCCCGGCGGCGGGCGTGAAACGAAACTTCCGGACGGGGCGACGCTCAACGGCGCCGCCCCGCCCTTAGCAGCTTTAACCCTTCTCGAAAAGGAGAATCACGATGATGCGACGCAGAACAACCCTTGGAATGCTAATAGCCGCTATCACCGGCGGGGCCGTGACGCTCATGGCGGCGGCACCACTTCAGGCGGCGATTTATACCGAAGACTTTTCCACCGGCATCGCCAACAGTGCCGCGTTCGGCACCAGCGACCCGAGGAGTCCCTCTGAGATCGGATGGACCGCATTCACCGACAACGGTACGGGCAACTTTGCCGACACGCTTTCCGATGGCAACCCGGGACATTCGGGTGGCAGTTCGATATCGGTGGCAAACCGCAAGTACGCCACTGGTCTCGATTTCACCACCCGCTACGCCTTCATGGAAATGGACACAGGCAGCGCCGATTCCTCCAACCCAGCCTTTCTTGAAGGTCTGTGGTACACCAGCGAGCCGCTGACGGGTCAGCCCAGCGGATCGACGATGAATATGGTCGGCGCTACCGCCTCATTTCAGCTCGAAGGAGGCACTGGGGACGGCGGCGATGGCGTGAACGGAGGTCGAGGCAGCTTCGTCATCCAACTAGCCAACGACAACTGGTACGTATCCAATACCGCTGTTGCAAGTAGTGGTCTGGACGGAATCAAAACGTTCACCTTGGCCTCCATAAGTGCCAGCACCTTATGGGACACCTTGGCAATCAGCGGTGCCAATACGCCGCCCAACCGGATTGTCTTGACCGACGCCGATATCACACTCAGCACCACCGAACTTGCCTTGGTTAAAACGGTGGGCTTCTATTGGCGGGGGCTTAATAACGCCAATTCAGAACTGCCTGTCGGAATCGACAACTTCGTCGTGGACAACTTCAACGTCGTCCTCGTCCCCGAACCGGCATCACTGGCGCTGCTGGGTTTGGGCGGACTGCTGATGCTGCCCCGGCGGCGGGCGTGAAGCGACGGCTACGTTGATCCCCGTGCGCTCGACTGTGACCTCACTGATTTTTCCTTAAAGGAGTTCATGAATGTTCATGCGACAGATGCGACTTAATTCAAGCATCGCGATCATTGCTCTAGTGGCCTTCGTGGTCGCCACCTCGTCCACCGTCGCCCATGCGGCGATGCTGGTGAAATACACGTTTGCTGAATCCACGGGCGCCATCAACAATCCGAGCGCCGCCCAGACTGCGCCCAATTTCACCGCCGCCAACTTGACGGCGACCAGTACCAGCAAGGGGGCCGGTATTACCACTGCTAACTACAACCTGTTCATCGGGAACGGCGGGCAGCCCAATACCGCCCTCTCGATCCGCGGAACGCAACTCTCCTCTGAAGCGCTGGCGATCAGCAACAACAGGTACTTCGAGTTCACGCTGACCCCGAGTGCGAGCTACACATTTACCTCACTCAACACCGTCGTGTTCGACTGGGCACGCGGTGGCAATGACGGAACTCGCGGCATCTACGTGTATGCCAGCACCGACGGTTTCGCCACCAGCACCAAAATCGGCCAACAGGTGAACAGCAGTGGCACTGCCTGGAACATTGGCCAGACCTACAACATCGGCCTGACCAACGTGACCACCCCGGTTGTCTTCCGCTTCTATGCCCGGGCCGAGGGGTCAGATAACCGTGACCTGCGCTTTGACAACATCGTGATCAACGGCACGGTCGCCCTGATTCCCGAGCCAGCGTCACTGGCGCTGCTTGGCTTGGGCGGACTGCTGATGCTGCCCCGGCGGCGGGCGGGGCTGTCGGCGTAAGTTTGATTTCTCCCGCGCATCGGCCTTCTGACGAAGGCTGATGCGCTTTGTTCATCGTTGTTCATCGCAGCCCCGTCATGCGAATGCGGGGCTTAGGCAGCACCATGCGACGACACGCCTTCACCTTAGTCGAGCTTCTGGTGGTGATCAGCATCATCGCGCTGCTCATTGCGCTGCTGCTGCCGGCGCTGGGGTCGGCGCGGGAGTCGGGCCGTCGCATCTCGTGCGGCAATCAATTTCGACAGATGGGTCTCGCCTGGAGTTCCTATTCGCTGGACCACAACGACAGTTTGCCGACGATGCCGCACAACTCCGGGTTGGTCGACCCGTTTAGCACGCGGGTCATCCGAGTGGATGCCTCGACGTATTTCGCTCCGCTCAAAGGCGTGGATTGGCGGCTGGGCGAGTTCCTTCGTCCCTATCTGGATGGGACTCTGCGGGTTACGACCTGCCCGTCGCTCCTCAATGCGCCGTGGGATGATCCGGGCAACACCCGTGCAGTTGCCTGCTACGCGCCGTACTCGTACCTGCCGGGCAATTGGCACCCGCGATTCGATCGGACCGGCAACGCGTTAAACCCCGCCACTTTCCGCAACGCCCGCGGGCAAGATGTGCTGATGCAGGAACAAGCTGAACTCAGCCTGTCCAGTGGGTCTTACCGCTTCAATCATGGCGTAGGACTGAAGATCGTGCCCGCTACTGATCGCATCAGCGACACCGGCCTGCGCAGCACCAGCATTTCGGACATGGCCGGGGCCAACATCCTCTGGTTCGATGGCAGTGTCCGTTTTGCCAATGGGCAGAGCTTGGAGGATGTGGGCTTCGATCAGGCTGCGGGCGGCAACACCAAGCTGTATTCGTTGCGGCCATGATCGGCGTCGGACACGCTATCGGGCTGTCACCCTTTCTGCTTACAATACCAGCCCCAACATGGAGTCCCCTCTTATGATGCGATTCGCAATTTGCATGTGCATGTCGTTGGCGGTCCTTGCGGCATTTTCGCAAGCCCAGGAGCTCCCGCCGGACAGCGAATATGTGGTGGTCAAGGATGGTCACCTTTATCAGGACGGCCAACGGGTGCGCTTCTGGGGCGGCATCGGCTCGGTTCCTGCGGGCAAAGCGCCGGGCGACGATCCCTATGCGTTCAACCGCCGGGCCGTGGACCGCATCGAGGCTTATGGATTCAACATGATGCGCATCTGGGGGATGAACAAGGCGTACGAAGGCCAGCCCGACGGTTACACCAAGGGCGACGGCTCCAAACTCGATCTCTATGACTGGTTTATCGCCGAGGCCAAGCGGCGCGGACTCAAGCTGTGGGTCGGCAGCGCGGGCGATGGCGGCAATGCCACGGCTCAGGATGTGGGCATCATCGACGAACCAACCACAGCTCAGGCATGGAAGGACGCTGTCGGAGAGGGGATCAACAGAGTGGGATTCCACATGGCCACGGCATGGGATGCGCGGCTCGAGGCCATCACCATCCGCAACACCCAGCACATGCTCGACCGTGTCAATCAGCACACCGGCCTTCGTCTGGCTGACGATCCGGTATTCGCGGTCTGGGAGTTGACCAACGAGCAGTGGTGGATCGTCAAGATGGTCAGCGGGCAGTGGCAGAAGTTGCCCCAGTATTTCCGCGACTCGCTTATCGCGCGCTGGCACGAGTTTCTCAGGGCCAAGTATGGCACGCAGGAAGCCCTGGTGACCAAATGGGGCGGGTTATTGCCGGGCGAGGACCTTGCCAAGGGCACGATTCTCCTGGCACCGCTGCGCAATGCTGCGAAGGTCGGCGCGCTCAACGACTCCAACGCCAACGCTGAAGCGAAGTTTGAGGGCGTGTTGATGGAGTTTGGTCGGGACGATTTCAGCGCCCATCGCGCCCGGGATGTCAACGAGTTTTTTAGTTCATTGATCCTCAACTCAAAGCGTCGTCAGGCTGAGGCATTCAAGAACCTTGGCAAATCCACGCGGCTGGGTTCGCTGCTGTGGGATACGGGCATCGGCTACGACGGCATCAGCCAGTTGATCCACCAGAACGCCGACGCTGTGTCGCACTGTGCCTACATCGGCGGCGTCACGCACGATGAAGCCAATGGTCGCTATCCCTTCTTCAGCGGTCTGGAAGAGCCCCCACGCATCTGCTTGGATGTGCCCTGGCTGGAGAATAACAAGGTCGAAGGCAAGCCCTTCCTCTGCTACGAAATCAACATCGGCTCACCTGCGAAGTTCCGCACCGAGTTCCCCTATCGCGTGCTGTTCCTGGCGACGATTCAGGACTGGGACATCGTCTGCTGGCATACGCTCAGCGGCGGGTACAAGTGGGATCGTGAGAATCCCTTCGACGGTCCCATCTCCTCTCCCGGCCCTGCGGCGGTGCAGTTCAACTTCCAGCATGATGAGGTGCTCATCTCCGCCATCCGCGCTGCCGGGGCCATGTTCACGGGCATGTCGCTGGCACCGGCACCCAAGCCCACCAAGTTCATCTTCGGGCGGAATACCATCTTCGGTCCAGCGAGCATGGATTACGCGGGCAGCTATGGGAAGAACGGCCACGACATGCTCAACACCACCTACCGCTACGGCACGCGTATCGAAATCGATCTCACCCGCGATGATGATGAGATCATCGGCCGATCCGTACCCCAGAAAACCTGGGCACATCCCAACCCGCTCAAGCCCACGGAGCAAATGACCTATGACTGGCGTAAGGGCTACCTGCGAATCGACTCGCCCTCAGCCGCAGCCTACACGGGCTTCCTGGCGCAATATGGTGCCGACAGCGTGGAGTTCGCCAACGGTGTACGAATCAGTGATGTGAGCGTCAGCAATCCGCCGGACGCCCCCTACCCGATTACACCCGAGGAAAACTACATCTCGGTGGGCATCACCAGCACCGATGGCAAACCGCTGGCGGAGTGCAAGACGGCGGTGATCTCCGCAGTGAGCACCAGCAACAACAAAGGTCTGGTGGTCGGTCGCGATCCAGCCGCTCCCGATCGCCCGCCGCACGTCTGGGCGGGATCCAAGGTCATGGCCGGTGCGTGGAAAACGCCGGTGATCGTCTCGCGGGTCAACTGCACCATCACCGCACCAGCGTTGGCGGGCATGACCTACCAGATGCGTGACTGGCAATGGAAGATCGTCGGCGAGGGCAAGGTGTCGCCAGACGGCAAGGTGGTGATCTCCGCCGATGTGCCCGTGTTCGTGATCGAGTTGAGTCGCTGACACTATGCATTTCGAGACAAGCACCCATGCAGCAGCGTCCGAACATTCTGATGATTACCTGCCACGACCTTGGCCGACAACTTAGTTGTTACGGTCGGCCCACGTCGAGCCCAGCCATTGATCGACTCGCAGCGGAGGGCATTCGTTTCGATTCGTTTTTTGCATGCGCCCCGCAATGTTCACCCAGCCGCGCTTGTCTCATGTCCGGTCGATGGCCGCAGCGTACCGGCGTGATGGGTCTGGTCGGCAAGTGGGGTTGGGAGATGCATGAATCCGTGCCGACGCTGGCCAAGGTCCTGGCGGGTGCGGGATACGGCACCTGGCTGTGGGGATTTCAGCACGAGCACCCCAGTCCCGCAGCCCTTGGGTATCAGCACGATCCAATCAACTACCAACGTGGCGAAGTCCACAAGATCCTGGCTGATTACGTGGGACCTCGTTGTGCGGAATGGTTGGCAAGCAGTCCGGACGGGCCATGGTTTGCGGCGGTGGGATTCTATGAAACGCATCTGGGTTGGCCTCGACGGATCACGACGGGCGCTGACGTCGCGGGCAAGACGGTTCCACCTTACCTGCCCGATTCCTCAGCCCTGCGACAGGACATGCTCAATTTCGATGAGTCGCTTCATCAGGCGGACCGAAACGTGGCCCGCATCCTCGAAGCGTTGGAGCGATCCGGGCAGGCGGCCAATACCATCGTGATATTCACCACCGATCACGGCCTGCCCCTGCCTCGCGCCAAGTGTGACCTGCACGACGCCGGCCTCGAAGCAGCGTTGATTCTGCGCTGGCCCCAGGCACTGGCCGCCAACCGCAGTTGCTCCGAACTGCTCAGCGGCGTGGACCTAATGCCCACGTTATTGCAACTCGCCGATGTGACCGCTCCCGCCGACGCTGATGGGTCGAGCTTTGCTGGCCTGCTCGCTGGCGGAGATTATCAGCCCCGAAACGCCATCTTTGCCCAGCAGACCTGGCACGATATGTACCGACCGCTTCGATCTGTGCGCACCCATCGTCACAAGCTCATCCAACGGTTTAACGCTTTCCCGGAAAACGCTCTGCCACGCGACTTCTACGAAACTTGTGCGGCTGCAGCGGAAATCCAACGGACGTTTAACGAACTGACTCCCCCACGATTCGAGCTTTACGATCTGGCCAGTGACCCGCATGAGCTCAAGCCATGGATCGCGGCGAAGCCCGAGGCGCTTCCTGCCGTGGGGCAGACCTTGCACACGCAGTTGACCGACTGGATGCGACGCATCGACGATCCGCTTTTGGCAGGGCCCGTGACGACGCCCAGCGGAACCCCGCCGCCGGTTTACACTTCCGCCGGGGACCCTGCGTAACGCATCTCGTTACGTGCTGCATCTCCGTGCCGCTAAGTCGCATCGCAAATCCATCCCGCTTGACCCGGGTTTCTGTTTGAAGTCTCGCGCTCAAACCGCTTGACTAATTGAAACAACCATTTAAAATATGGGTTTGATCCAAGGCAATGAATCGTTTGATTCACAGGGAGCGAAACCATGGCCATTCGCAGTGACGGCGTGCTCAAGCACGACCGCCTCCTCCACGTGGCGATGGAGGTGTTTGCCAAAAAGGGGTTCCACGACGCGACCGTCGCCGAGATATGCGAGGCTGCGGAGGCCAACATCGCCGCAGTCAACTACCACTTCGGCGGCAAAGAGCAGCTTTACGCGGAAGTTTGGGCCCTGGCGTTTGCCGATGCACACCGGACGTATCCCGTCGATGGTGGCCTGCCCGCCACTGCCCCAGCCACGCAACGACTGCGTGCAGTCATCCACAGCCTGTTGTCCCGCATTCTGCGACACGGCCCTCACAGTCACGCCGGGCTCATCCTACTGCAGGAAATGGCGCGCCCCGTCGAGGGTATCCGACAGGTGCGGCGACAGGCGATTGCCCTAGTGCGAAAGCACCTCGAACTAACCGTTCGCGAGCTATTGGGGCCTAAAGTTAGCGATCAGAGCGTGCGGCTATGCGTCATGAGCGTGGTCAACCAGTGCCTGACGATCGGATTTCGCGGGGGGCAAAAGCCGCCGAGTTTGGGCGAGGGCCCGTTCACGGAACAAGAAATCGACGAGCTGATCGAGCATGTTCACCGCTTTAGCCTCGGTGGCATTCGTGCGGTGCGCAGGCAGGAGACGGCCCTATGCGGAGCGACGTGATGAAACGGTTCGACGCTAAAAATCTCCGCGTCATGGGGAATCGGAGTGCGCGCGTGTTGATGCAGTTGCTGACGATGGGTTGCGTGATTGCGATCTGCGGATGCACGCCCTCGCAGCGTTCGGTCACCGCACCGGTCGACCTGCCCACGACGTTTTCTGCAAGTGGCGATGCGAATGTTCCCTCGCTCTGGTGGACCTCTTTCAACGACCCTGGTCTGGACCGCGCAGTGGCCATGGCGTTTGAAGGCAGCTTCACTTTGTCGGCAGCATGGGATCGGCTGGCGCAGGCCGAAGCTGTGGCACGCAGCGAAGGTGCTGCACTTTGGCCCAAGCTGGATGCGGAAGGTTCCGTCGGACGAACTCAGTCCGAAGTGGGTGGAGCACGCAGAGACGCCAATCGCTTCCTCGTGGGGCTGGCGGTCAGTTACGAAGTTGACCTGTGGGGCCGCATTCGCTCCGCTCACGATGCTGCTGCGATTGACGTCGCGGCCAGCACACAGGACGTGCAAGCTGCGGCAATCACGTTGGCGTCCTCGGTAGCTACAACGTGGTATGAACTGGCCGAGGCCGAGGCGCAGTATCGCGTCATCCAAAAGCAGACACAGACCAATCAACAGGTTCTCGATCTCATCATGGAGCGCTTTCGACAGGGGCAGATCCTGGCGTCCGATGTCCTGACCCAACGACGACAGGTTCAGTCCACGCAGGGACTGGCGATCCTCGCGCAGCAGCGTGCGGCTGTATTGCGGCATCAACTGGCGGCGCTTCTTGGACGACCACCCAAAGCCCAACTGGGTCTGCCCGAGCCCGTGCTCCCCGATGTGGGTGACCTTCCCGCCACGGGCGTGCCCGCTGAATTGATGCAACGGCGACCGGACGTGCTCAGCGCTATGCTCGACGTGTTGGCGCAAGATCGCCGTGTCGCCTCCGCCATCGCCGCGCAGTATCCCCGTCTGAGTCTCAGCGCGGAGTTGCAGACCAGCGGGGCCCACACTCGTGATCTCTTCAACGATTGGTTGGCGAGCCTCGCGGCCAACGTTGTTCATCCGCTCTTCGACGCTGGGAAGTTGGAGGCCGATGCTGATCGACAACGAGCCTCGCTCGCTGAAGCATTCCATGAGTATGGTCAAACCGTGGTCACAGCCCTTGGCGAAGTCGAGGACGCGATTGCACTGGAGGTTCACCAGCGACAGTACCTCGCCAACCTGCAGGCCCAACTGGCCACCGCCGATCGAGTCATCGACCAGACGCGTAGAAACTATCTCAACGGGCAACTCGACTACCTGCGGGTCCTTGACGCCCTGCAGGCTCGACAGGCGCTGGAACGCACAGCCCTGACCGCCCAGCGTCAGCTCATCGACTACCGCATCCAACTTTACCGATCGCTTGCCGGGGGTCTGGACCTGAATCGACCTGCCATGCCCAGCCCTCAGGCCATCACGGCCCGAGTCCCACAGCCGGAAATCACCCCATGAACGCCCCGCAAAAAGACATTAAATCACCTAAGCCATCGATGGCCCGACGCATCGTCGGCATCGTGTTGAACCTTCTCGTGCCGTTGGTCCTGCTGGCAGCGGCCTTGGGTGGGGCCAAGTACATGATGGACAATCCGCCCACCACGGAACGTCGCCCCCCCGTGCGCGGCGCGGTCCTGGTGGAAGTGACCCCGGCGGTAACGGTGACGCAAGCGGTGATCGTCGAGGGCATGGGATCGGTGACACCATCGCGTCATGTAGAACTCAAGCCGCAGGTCGGCGGGCGGATCGCGTGGATGGCCGAGAATCTGGAGCCCGGTGCTCACTTCGCCCAAGGCGAGACCCTGGCGCGCATCGAGCAGGAGGACTACCAACTGGCGGTGCAACAGCGCGAAAGCGAATTGCACGGAGCCCAGGCTGCTGTGATCGAAGCCGAGCGCAGCCTGACCAACGCCCAGACCAATCTCATGATCGAGATGGGCAACCAGGCGGTGGCCAAGCATGGGTACGAAGCGCTGGGCGAGGAAATCGAGGCTGAGAACTCGGACCTGGTGCTACGACGCCCTCAACTGGCGGCGGCGGCAGCGCAGGTCAAGGCGGCAGAAGCTTCCGTGCAATCCGCCAAGGCCGCTGTGGAAGCCGCCGAGGCACGAGTTCGCGGTTCGCAGCTTGACCTGGAACGCACCACCATCGTGGCACCGTTCGACATGGTCGTGCAACGCAAGTTGGCGGATCTGGGTGACATGATCGGCGCGGGATCACCACTGGTCGAGATCATCGGCACGAACCAATTCTGGGTGGAAGTAGCGCTGCCACAATCCGACCTGCAATGGTTGGATGTGGCCGATGAGGCACGAGGTGTGGTTGGATCGCATGTGAAGCTGTCCAACCCCACGGCATGGCCCGCCAACACCTATCGCGAAGGGAAAGTGGTGCGGCGATTGGCATCGGTCGGCGAGCGGGGACGCATGGCTCACGTGCTTGTCGCCGTCGATGATCCGCTTTCGCTCCAGGATCCAAACAACCCACCATTGCTGGCGGGCAGCTACGTTCGCGCAGTCATCGAGGGCAGGACGATCGACTCCGCTGTCATGCTCTCACGCGACCACGTGCGCGATGGCCGCTCGGTGTGGGTGATGACGAAGGACAATCGCCTGGACATCCGGCCCATCGATATTCTTCACCGTGATCGCGACCATGTGTTCGTGACCGGAGGACTTGAGCCGGGCCAACAGGTGGTGACCACCGAACTATCAGCCCCCGTGCAGAACATGTCGCTCAGAACCCAGGATCAAACCACCACTGAAGCCACCTCGGCACCACCGACATCCGAGGCAGGAGCATCGCGATGATCAAGCCCAACGACACCGAGCGTGGCATCCTCGCGTGGATGGTGCACAACCGCGTCACCCCCAACATCCTCATGCTGATGTTCCTCATCGGCGGCGTGATCATGGCCATGCAGATCAAGAAGGAGGTCTTCCCCGAGTTTGAGGAGGACACCTTCACCGTGCGCGTTCCCTATCCGGGTGCCAGTCCCGAGGAGGTGGAACAAGGAATCGTGCTGGCAATCGAGGAGGCGGTACGAGGCTTGGAGGGCGTCCAGCAAGTACAGTCCACAGCCTCAGAGGGTTCAGGCAACGTGGAGGTGGAGTTGCTCCCCGGCGCGGATCGGCAAAAGGCCTATCAGGACATCCAACAGGCCGTGGATCGCATCAACACCTTCCCCGATGACGCGGAAGATCCCCAGGTGACTTTGAACGTGCGAAAGCGCGACGTGCTGGAAGTTCACCTTTACGGGAACGTGAGCGAGTTGGCGTTACGTGAAACTGTCGAACAGGTGCGTGACCGACTGTTGCAGCATCCGGGCATCACACAGATCGAGCTGAAAGGCGCTCGGGATTATGAAGTTCACATCGAACTGTCACAATCAGAGCTGCGACGCCACGGGCTGAGTGTGAGCGAGGTGGCGTCACTGATCGCCCGAGCCGCGGTGGAGATCCCCGGCGGAAAGATCGATACCGCAGGCGGAGAAATCCTCCTGCGTTTCACCGAGCGACGCGAATGGGCCCGAGAGTTCCGCCAGATTCCCATCATCGCCGACGAAACTGGGACGATGGTGCTTCTCGAAGATATCGCCGAGGTTTATGAGGGCTTCCAGGACGCCAATCGTGAGGCGACATTCGACGGCATGCGCGATATCGGCATTGAGATTTTCCGCATCGGCGACCAGACACCGCTGAGCGTCGCCAGCGCAGCGCGAGAAGCGATGGCGGAAATTGAAGCCGACCTCCCCGAAGGAATAAACTGGGTCATTCAGCGGGACAGTTCAGATGTCTATCGCCAACGCTTAACACTGCTGCTCAAAAACGGCGCACTGGGATTGTTGCTGGTGCTGGCGGTCCTGGGGCTGTTCCTCGAGTTCAAGCTCGCATTCTGGGTGACGCTGTCCATTCCCATTTCGTTCCTGGGAGCGATGCTCTTCCTCCCGACGATGGGCGTGTCCATCAACATGATGTCGATGTTCGCTTTCATCATTGCGCTGGGCATCGTGGTGGACTCTGCGATCGTGGCCGGTGAGAACATCTATGAGTATCGCCAGCGCGGCATGGGGATGGTTGAAGCCGCGATTCAGGGGACCCGTGATGTCGCTGTTCCAATCACTTTCAGCGTGCTGACAAACATCGTTGCGTTCATCCCCTTGTCTTATGTGCCGGGCACCATGGGCAAGATTTGGGGTGTCGTGCCTTTGGTTGTCTGCACCGTGTTTGTCATTTCGATCATCGAAGCGTTGTGGATTCTCCCCGCCCAGCTCGCCCACACGAGCAGTGAAGCCCGCAGTGCCTTGACACGCAAACTACATGCGTGGCAACAGGGCCTTGCGCTGCAGATTCAACGCTTCATTAACAACGTATTTGGCCCATTCCTCGATGCCTGCCTGCACCATCGGATGCTGACGCTCTCCATTGCGGGGATGATTCTCGTTTTGACCATCGGTTATATCGCCTCGGATCGCCTGGGTTTCATTCTCATGCCCAAGGTCGAGTCGGACTCCGCAGTGGTCACCGCGACGCTGCCCTATGGCACGCCGATTCAACGCACTCGAGAGGTGCAGCAACGGCTCATCGCCGCCGCGCAGCAGATCATCAATGAAAACGGCGGCGAGGAACTTTCATACGGCGTCTCGGCGGACATCAATGAGAACGTCTGCCAAGTCTACGTATTCCTCACCGCGCCCGAAGTGAGGCCGCTCTCAACCTCCGCCTATACCGAGTTGTGGCGTCAACGTGTGGGACCCATCGCGGGCACGCAATCCGTGCGATTCGAATCCGACCGAGGCGGACCAGGCGGCGGCCCGTCGCTCACCGTTGAACTCTCCCACCGCGATATCCCCACGCTGGACAAGGCCAGCGCTGCACTGGCGGATCGCCTGTCGGAGTTCGCCGTGACCAAGGACATCGACTCCGGCTACTCGCCCGGCAAGCAGCAACTCGACTTCACTATCACCGCCGATGGTCAAAGCATGGGGCTCACGGCCCGCGAGTTAGCCAATCAACTGCGTCATGCGTTCCAGGGACTTGAAGCCCTCAAACAACAGCGTGGTCGCAACGAACTGACCGTGCGGGTGCGCCGTCCGGAAGCTGAACGGATCAATGAATACGACGTTGAGCGCATGATCATCAACCTGCCGGGCGGCGGGCAGGCGCCGCTGATGGACGTCGCAGACGTGAAGCGTGGCCGAGCCTACACCGCCATCGATCGCCGCGATGGCCGACGCACCGTGCAAGTGACAGCCGTGGTGGAACCGCAGGGCGAGATCAGCCGCGTACAAAAATCACTCGACACCGAAATACTGCCGAAGCTCGCCCAGCAGTTCCCCGGCTTGACCTATGGCTACGAAGGGCGACAGGCCGATATGGCCGAATCATTTAACGCGCTGATGAAAGGCCTGGGCTTTGCCTTGCTGGGCATCTACGTACTCCTGGCCATACCGTTCCGCAGCTACCTCCAGCCGCTGATCATCATGCTTTCTATTCCCTTTGGAATTGTGGGCGCCGCGCTTGGCCACGTGATGATGGGCTACAACCTTTCGATCATCAGCGTCATGGGTATCGTGGCGCTGGCGGGCGTCGTCATCAACGGGGCATTGGTGCTCATGAGTCTGGCCAATGACTTGATGCGTGATGAGAATCTGTCGGCATACGATGCGATACATCAAGCATCGGTACGCCGCTTCCGACCCATCATGCTGACGACCCTGACCACATTCGGCGGGTTGGCGCCGATGATCTTCGAGACATCACGCCAGGCACGCTTTATGATCCCGATGGCGATCTCGCTGGGCTTCGGCATCCTCTTCGCCACGTTCATCACGCTGATCATCATCCCCGCGTTGTACGTGCTGCTCGATGACCTCAAACGAATCGGCGCCAAACTCGGGCCATCGACCGTCGAGTCACAACCCACAATCAATCCGCAAACAACTTGACCGCGCCCGTTTCCACTCCTCTCCCGCGCCGCGGGGGAGGTTGGGTGGGGGCAATGCTGCCGGCAATCCATTGATGTAGCCAGCGAAGATCGGAAGTACAAGTTACTTCGCACCCCCACCCCAACCCTCCCCCGCTCGCGCAGGAGAGGGAGTAAAAACGCCTTCATTTCCGCTGGAAAGCGATCCTCCCCTAACGCTCACGCGTCCGCCGTTGCATCACACCAACCCCGCGGTGCCTGTGGCGATCGGCTCGCTCACATACTCGCGCGGGTCGGTGATCTTGCCACGCAGCGAGCTGGCAGCCACGGTCAACGGACTGGCGAGGTACACGCCCGCATCCTTATGTCCCATGCGACCGGGGAAGTTGCGGTTGGTCGTGCTGATGCACGTGATCGGATCGTTCAACCGACCAAACGTGTCGGCTGGTCCGCCCAGACACGCCGCACAACCAGACGGCCCCATCTGACATCCAGCATCTTGAAGAACCTGATAGATCGACTTACTCATCCACGCATCCGCACCCGACGGGCCGGGCGTGCCGACCACCTCGCCATAAAGATTCATCCGCAGCATGTCCGCGTGCACCTCCGTCGAGCCGGGCACAACGAACGTCGGCACCTTGACCTTATTGCCCTTGAGGATCGACGCCGCAAAGATCATGTCGGTGATCTTGCCGCCCGTGCATGACCCGATGTACGCGCGATCCACCTTGACGTCCGAGCAATTGCGGGCCGTGTCCTTGTTATCAGGGCTGTGCGGCTTGGCGACCATCGGCTCCATGATCCCCAAATCCCATTCATGCTCGTAGCAATAACGCGCACCGATATCATCACGGTAGACCGTCCAGTCGGGACGATTGCTGCGCGCTCGCACGTACTGCAGCGTCTTTTCGTCAACGTCGCACACGCCGTTCTTCCCACCAGCCTCGATGGCCATGTTGGTCAGCGTCATGCGATCTTCGAGCGTCAGGGATGCGATGCCCTCACCGTTGAAATACATCGTCTTGTAGGTCGCGCCGCTGACGCTGATCTCGCCGATGACCGCCAGGATCAAATCCTTGGCCGTCAGGTAGGCCGGGATTTCGCCGTGGAACGTGAACTTCATCGTCGGCGGAACTTTGAGCCAGGTCTTGCCCGTGCCCAGCGTAAACGCAGCATCGGTGTTGCCCACGCCCGTGGCGAACTGACCAAACGCACCAGCGGTGCAGGTGTGACTGTCGGTGCCCAGCAAAATCTCGCCGGGACGAATGTGTCCTTCCTCGGGCAGAGCCTTGTGGCAAACGCCCTTGTAGTTCGTCTTGGTCGGATCGCGGTAGGGATTGGGCATGCCCGGCTCGTTCTTGACGAACTCCGGGTCGTAGTAATATTTCAGCCCTTGTTCCCGCACGAAGTCGCGGAGAATCTGCACGTTGCGATGGCATTTCTCATCAGCAGTGAAGATGTAGTGATCGGGAATGATCACCACCCGGCTGGGGTCCCAGACCTTCGCCTGCTTGCCGAACTGCTCCTGGAAAATGCCGATGGTGCCCGGCCCGCAGACATCGTGGGTCATCAGGACATCGACGTCCACCCAGACGTTATCGCCGGGACTGACGCCTTGGTCGAGCCGACCAGCATGAGCAGCGAGAATCTTTTCGGTCATGGTCATGGGTTGGGCCACGGACAGACTCCTAAGTCAGGTATTAACCCCGGCCAACGCACGCAAACCACCCGCATCAGCCGAGTCCCCCATTGTAGCGAACCTCTCGCCAATCTGGTCAGAACCGCCCCCGGTGTTTTTCCAAGCTCAACGCCCCAGAAGCGCAAGCGCCGGACATCGCCCTCAAAGGCCCCGCAAACAACCGCCCTTCCCGCAAACCATCCCCCTTGACCAACCCCCCACCGCCTGTCAAACAATCCCCACCACCATCGGGGGCACAAATGGTCATCGGGGCCCAAAACCCACCTCTCAAGCCGGTCCCTTCAGGGCCGGATTTCCCCGCTCTAGTCAACACCCCCAACATCCCCAGCACCCCCTCACCCACCCCCCCAACGTCACCCTACTACGGCTCCGCCTCCGGCGAAGACGACTGGAGCATCCTCGAAACCTGCGATGGCTCAGACAACACCCTCAAACAACAGGTCTGGGGCCTGCGGTACATCGACGAACTCGTGCAGATCGCCATGAACGACGATCCAGCCGACACCGGCGAGCAGAACTGCGCGGACGGCACGTCGCCTGGACCTGATGCACACCCTGCGCGGCCGGGGCCGACCGAAAAAGGCGCGCACCATGCCCGCGTAATTGTGGATGTCCCCTTTTCCGCCCCTGGGGGTACCAACCTTCGATCTTTGCAGGTATGTAAACGATAAATGGGAGGAATAACATGTCACGCTCGCCTAATTCGACATTGCGGATGACCGTTCTTCTCGGTATCGCGGTAGTCCTAGCGAATATCATGTGTCTCCCCGGGTGCAAACCTAGCAATAGATGTGATCCATTTCTATCGCGATTGCTAAACGATGTACATGATGAAGCAGTTGTTAGGGACAACGATGGGCATGTTGTCATCATAGATGCATCATATCAGAACCTTAGCAGTAGCGATTGGGGCTGCATCCGATCCTGTGCATGGCTGCATACTCTAGAGATTGAGGGAGCTAACGCTACCGACCACGAGTTGTCCTCGTTGCAGAACCTTAAACATCTCAAGCATATCGATGCAGACGGTACATCCATTGGAGACGAAGGATTGCGCGCCATTGCTGCCAACAGAGGACTCGTTGGTTTGTCATTAGCATCTACAAGGGTCACCGACGATGGCATGCGCGCGCTTGCGGGCCACCCCAGCTTGATGGTGCTGATGATTGATGGAACTCAAGTCACAGATGTCGGGCTGCTATGCCTCAAAAATGTTCCAAACCTGCGCTATGTAGGTGCGTTAGGAACGAAGATAACGCCAGCGGGGGCCGCACATCTTCAGAGGCAGGTACCGGGAGTTGTGGTCGCACTCGGGGACCTGAAAGGAGGAGATAAGGGCTCCGGATTCGGTGCGGCGCGTTGAGTGATCCGCGTGTAGCGGCCCAGAAGCTCGTCGTGGTGGGATGTTCGGATTCCGTGCGGCACTCAACGAGCAGAGGTGTCAGGAATCCTCTTTAGAAACCTCCCATCAACACCAGGGAGGGGAAAAGAGGGGAAAAGGGGACATCCACAATTTGCTTAGAGAACAAATGGAGAAAAAAGGGACATCCACAGTTTGTTTTGACTTGCGGGCTGTGGCGGTGGTAGATTCACGGCATGCCACGCGGCGCTCGGGCATCGGTGGGCCACGCATCATGCTCACGCAATTGTGGATGTCCCCTTTTCCCCCTCTGACGTTCGGTGTTGGACATCGGGGGGGTTCTTTGCAGCGTCATGAACGTTATATCGTCCTGCCCGGCGCGAGGGTTGAGCGGATCAAAGCGATTGTAAGGGTTATGCCTCGGAATCCCATGGAACCGGCACAAAAACATCTCCGTGCGGCCCTGCCACAATGATTAACGCCACGCCTCCATGCGCTCGCATAACCAGATGATCAATGGGCATAACGAAATGATGTGTTGGCATAACGGAGCGGTGTGTTGGCATAACGAAAAGATGTGTTGGCATAACGAAAACAGGTAGTTTCGTTATGCGAAGATATGTTTTAGTTATGCGAACAAGTGTTTTCGTTATGCGAAGATATGTTTTCGTTATGCGAACAAATGTTTTCGTTATGCGAACAAGTGTTTCCGTTATGCGGCGATGTGTTTCCGTTATGCGAAGATATGTTTTCGTTATGCGGAGAAGTGTTTTCGTTATGCGAACAAATGTTTTCGTTATGCAAAGGAACGTTTTCGGTATGCAAAGGCGTACTGTCGTTATGCTGCGCGACATCTTGGTCATGCCGACATCACGTTGCGTGGTGGCAGGGCGCTGCTCCGTTACGTCGGCATCGCGTTGCGCGGTGGCAAGGACAGAAAGCGGGACGGGTCCAATGAGTGACAGATGGGGCGGGGGTGGTTAGCGTCTTGCCATGCTACGGATCGCGTGAAAAGCACCCGGCGGGATCGCTGGCGGTTACGCAGCCTCTGGCTGCGCGGTCAACGGGGCTTAGGAACTTTGAGCTGGGAGATGGCCCCGATATGTAGATGGGTATGCCGCCAGTAGCCGCAGGTCTCGAGGCCCTGCAACGCGGCGACTTGAATGGAACCTCGAGTGCGCGCAAAAAAATCGTCGAATTTCACAAGTGCCAAAACCGCGGGGTTTTTGAGGGGTTGGGTTTTTCGCATCAGTTTCGAATAGGTGCGGATAGGGGCGGGATGGTGGGGGGTAG
>JBGSTK010000076.1:0-9385 GCA_041736565.1 Phycisphaeraceae bacterium
GTGGTGGTGGTGCCGTCCCGGCTTCCTGAGCCAGCATCAGCGGGAACGACATTGTTGCATCGAACATTCGAAACTCCTTGCCGCATCAGGCGGCCACAGTTTGCCTAGCCAAGCGCAACCGGCCAGTGCAGGTTGAATAAAGACCAGTCATTGTCCCGAATTGCGGCCCGGATGTCCAACATGAGCCGCTGGTAGTGTCGCAGGTTGTGCAGACTCACCAGAATCGGCCCCAGCATTTCCCCCGCCATGAACAGATGCCGCACATAAGACCGCGAAAAACCGCCCCCGCACGCCTGACAGTCGCAGTCCGGATCAATCGGCAGCGGATCATCCACGTAGCGGGCGTTGCGCAGCCGCATCGGCCCCTGGCGCGTAAAAGCGTTGGCGTTGCGACCGTTACGAGTGGGTAGCACGCAGTCAAACATGTCCACCCCCGCCCGCACCGCCATGAGAATGTCACGTTCGTACCCGACGCCCATGAGATACCGTGGTTTCTCAAGGGGCAACAGCGGGGCTGTATGCTCCACCACCTGACGCATCTGGTCATAGCCTTCGCCTACCGCCACCCCGCCGATCGCAAACCCTGGCAAGTCGTGCTGGGTGACCCGGGCGGCACAGGCACTGCGTAGCTCCAAATCGGTCCCGCCCTGCACGATGGCAAAAAGAGCCTGATCCTGCGGACGGGCGTGCGACTTGACGCAGCGATCCAACCAGACAAGCGTGCGCTCAACCGCCTGCGCCAGGCGTAGCGGATCCGCGTGATCGACGGTCGGCTCAGGAGCCGGCTCAAGCTCGGGCTCGCGTTGATCGGAATCGGCAACGGGCTCGGCTGTATCCGCTTCCTCCTCCGAAACGCCCGGTGCTCTGCGCTTCGGCCCTAGCGGCGGGCAATCGTCAAAGGCCATGATGATGTCAGCACCCAGTTCGTTCTGCACCCTCATCGAATGTTCAGGCGTCAGATCGATGCGCGATCCATCCAGGTGGCTCCTGAAAACTACGCCGTGGTCGTCGATGCGATTGATGTGGCCCAACGAGAAAACCTGGAATCCGCCGCTGTCGGTGAGCATGGGCCCGCCCCAGCGCGACCATGCCTGCAACCCGCCCATGCGTGCCACCAACTCCGAGCCCGGCCGCAGCAGCAGGTGGTAGGTGTTGCCCAAAACGATCTGCGCCCCGGTGGCGGCGACGTCGTCAGGCATCAGGCCTTTGATGGTGCCCTGCGTTCCCACAGGCATGAAGGCCGGCGTATCAAAGCTGCCGTGCGGCGTAGTGACACGCCCCGCTCTGGCCAGCGAGGTGGAGTCGCGATGCAGGATTTCAAAGCCAAGGGCCGACATTGGCAGGCATGATAGCCGCAACAGGCTTTAGACCATGTCGGCTCGTCACGCGCTCATGCAATATAGCTTGCTGTTTAGCGGAATCATGGCGTTGGATTCACACTGCCAATCTCATCAGCGCACTTCAAAAGGTCCGCCATCGACTGACCCTGCCTCGCGTAACCGGTCTGGGCTATCCCCTCACAGGGACGGGTTCGCCCCCCCACGATCAACGTGGCCTGCCGATCTTGGGTCCATTGCCCCAACTCCGCCACCTCCTGAGCAAACACCTGGGCGTCGGGAACCAGCCCCGAGCAACTCAACCAAACCAATCGCGGCTGATAGTCCTCGGTGGCATGGCGCAACACATGCGTGGGCGTGTGAGGCCCGAAGTTGATCTGCCGCCACCCCGCATCCGCCAGGACCAGCGCGTTCATCAAAGTCGGGACAAGATAGGGATCGAACTCCGCAGCCCCGCCCAGCGCCAGGTTGGCCGAAGGCTCGGGCGCTGGGATCAACCCACGAAGCTGGTTGAGGGTCTGGACGATGATATCGACGGCACGGTGCTCGATCATCACGCCGCGTTTATCCTCGTGCCACAACTCCCCGAGGCGATGCAGTGATTCGCGGATCGGCCCATCGCAGAGTTCGACCATCGAACGTCCCGCCAGGTACGAGCCCACGACCAGCCCCCGACTGCGATTGACTTCGCCCGCGACCAGTGCGTTGAATAGTGAATCGCCCAGGGGCGGCTCCCCGGCCGACCAAACCTCGGGCTCGCTCTCCGCCAGTTCGGGCATGCCCAACATGTCGGGCCGCACGATGGTCGCCTTGATCTGACGAATGAAGCGTAAGGCCTCGGGCATCGGGATGCGACGGTGCCCGCCTGCCGTACGCGCGACCTTGAGCAGCCCGTCATCGGCCCAGCGTTTGACCGTTGATTCGCTGACGCCGATGGCCTGCGCCAGATGTCGTGGTGAAAGGAGCGTCTTCAATCGCGATTGGTCCGTTGGAAAGTTCCGGGCCAATGGTAGGGCCGGTCATCACACGCGGCGTCATTTTAACAGCATCAGTTTTTAACAACCGCTCCGCAGCAGGAGAACGCGGGATTCCGGCACTCATACGGATTCGGTGGTATACCGCCAGGTGCGAACCTCCGACGACCAGAATGAGGCCGGCAGCCCAGCTTTGGCCTTGAGTTGCGTCACAAATTGCTGCGGATCAGGTTGGGGCAGGATGTCCCAGACCTGGGGCAAAAACGTCGCGCGACGCGGTTGCCCATCGGGGCCCGGAGCCCGAAGAATCAGCCCGTCGAGACCGGGACGAAGCTGCCCAACCAGGTCAGCCTCATCGGCAAAGTGCATCTCCATTGGTTCTCCGAGAATCGAAATATGCAGCGTCATGGCGTCGAGCTGGTCCGGCCGGAGCGGCTTGAAACGCGGGTCCTCGAATGCCGCCGCCTTGGCGTGACTGGCGACGTCCACCACCAACGGGCGGGTCGCTTCCAGCGTGCCGATGCACCCCTGAAGTTGGCTCCCCACATGGACCGTCACGAAGGTGGCGCGAATCAGCCTGAGACTCGGCGGATAATTCACCGGCTCCACGATCAGCGCCCGGCGTGTCTCCAGGAAATGGACAATCGCCTGCCGGGCGACTTGCCGAAGTTCATCGCGATCCGCTTGGCTCAGTGCGGACTCCTGCGGCGTTGCCTCAGAATGCGGGTGTTGATCACGCATGTGATGTTTTCGCTTGGCCAACTCAGCGTTGATTGGCTGGTTGGGTCAAGGCCCAGGCGCCGTATCCCACCACCTGATCACGAGGCCCCGCAGTGTCACCACTGGTGCGAAGGTCGACGGTTCGCACCCGCAGGCCGCGTTCCACCGCGACCTGAAGCAATCCTTGAATCGCCAGGCAACCGCACGCGCCGTCCTCGTTAAGAGCATCGGCCTGCATCGCTTCGATGGCCTCGGCTGTGGCGCGATCCAGCCGACAGGCGGTGGCATGGTCGTGATAATGCGAAAGGTCGCTGCTGATGACAATGAGGGTCTCGGGGCCTCCCCAGACCGCCCGCAAAACCGCCGCGATATCATCAGCCGAGGTGTCGCCAAACACCAGCGGCACCAACTCGAAGCGCCCGAGCGTCTCGATGAGAAACGGCAGGTGCACTTCCAGACTGTGCTCAGTGGCGTGCGCCGCTTCCACGACAGTCACGCTCCGCAGGCGACAAAGCTCCTCGATCGCCTGACCATCCAAGGGCACGTCGCCAAGCGGCGTAGCGAAACTTCTGGCGGCACTGGTCGCGAGTCCGACGAAGCCTTTACGGTGCGAAGGCCCCACCAGAACCACGCGCGTGATGCTCTCGCGTTGCCGTGAAAGGCGCGCATAAGCCGACGCCGCGATGGGACCGGAGTAGATGTAGCCCGCATGGGGTGCGATCAAGGCCTTGACAGGCGCATCGTCCGCTTGGACCGCGTCTGCCGCTTCCGCACGATCAGTGTCGCCCGCTTGAGCCGCTCTGGCAGCATCGGCAAGCAGAGCCCGAACCGTCCGGCGAAGCTCATCGGCTTGCGCCGGGTAGAACCGCCCCGCCACTGCCGTGGGCCTGCTCTGCATGGTCTGCACCCCGTTCATACTTCATCTTAGCCGCCCAAATCGCGCCGGATGCCTCATTCCTCCTTGAGGTAGATGCCCAGCGAGAACCCCATGCCATGGTGGCCGTTCTCGATACGGTAGAGCACCCTGTTGATACCTTCCTTGAAATGCACGCGTCGCAGACCCTCTGCGACCTTCCAGCCCTTGAGGGAATCCGAGCTGGACCAGACCTTAAAGCCGTTGATCCACAGATCAGAACGATCATCGCTGCCCACCGCGATCCACAGATCGCGTGCCTTGTCGAAGTTCAGTTCCGTGTAGGCATACCAGATGCCGTACGCCTCAGCATTGGCCGGCTCGACCATGACCCGGGGGCTTTGGAGGAACTGCCAGCGAAGCGTCTGCCCGTTCTTGCCATCGCGATAGGAAGCATTGAGATCAGCGACGCTTTCGGGCTGAAACTGCCTGTGGATGTTGACGCGATCGGGGTTGGGGTAAGGGCCGATGGTGTACCACGAATCCACGAAGATCCAGTCGGCTGCCTTTTCACCCACGGTGACAATGCGTCGGCCGGCAGAGGTGATCTTGAGGTTCTCAATCTTGGGAGGCGCACCGGGGCTGCCGTGCCCTGAGCTGGTGGACTGACGGCTGGCAGTGGCGGGGTCAGCTGACACGGCACCGTCGCCGGAGGTCGACGGGGCCGCATGTGAACTGGGGTTCGATGGCGTTGAGGGCGAGCTTGGGGCCGATGGTGCCGACGGCGACGTCGCCGCCGCCATCATCGCTGCCACATCCGCGACTTTGCCGCCAATATCCTCATGCGCTGCCTGGCTTTCCGCAGCAGCCTGGCTTCGCGCCTCCTCCAAGTTGATCGCCAACCCGTCCCGCTTCATGTCCTTGGCCTGCATCAGCAGGCTCGACGCCAGACCTACCATCGCCTCGGCCTGCGCCTGCGCCGTCTCCAATGCCTTGGTCGTTTCCTCAAACTGTTGGTTGCTCCGCGCCGCCTGCTTGAGCGCCTCCGAGTTCAACTCCGGCCGCTGCGGGGTCGGTACGTCGACCATGCGATAGGCCTGCCCGAGGCTGACCTCACGCACCAGCGCCGTTTCCGTAGCGCGAACGTCTTTGAAGTCCGCGGCGATCTGCTTCTCGGATTCCACCGCCGCCTTGTAAAGCTCATCAGCATCCATTTCTGCCAACGACTTCTCAGGGGCCTTGGCATCACTGGGCGACTCGGGCGTTGACGCCTGGGTCGGCTCCGGCGGCGCGGCATCGCTGGGATCCGAAGCTTCGCTGGCAGCCTTGGCCAATGATTCCACAGCCTTGGTCTGAGAAGCGATGGCTTGCTTCTGTGCTTCAATGGCCTCAGCGAGCTTGGCCTTGGACGCCGCGTCTTTGGCCTTGGCATCCTCGGCCGCTTTGGCCGCAACAGATTCCGTGCTTTCCTTGGCCGCCTCAGCCTTGCTCGCTTCCGCTTCCGCCTTCTTGGCCTCGGCATCGCGCTTCTGGGCGTTGGATGTGTCACGCTTAAGATCAGCTTGAGCCTTGCTAACGGTAGAGGCGGCAGCTTTGGCGTCCCGCTCCGCGGCTGTCACAGCCTTCTTAGCCTCTTCCCGCGCTTTGCGGTCCTCAGCCGAGTTGGTCTTCGGCGCTTCAGCGGCTTCCTTCTTGGCTGCTTCCAGCGCTGCTTGAGCAGCGTCACGTTTCTCAGTCGCCGCGGCAATCTCAGCCTGCTTGGCTTCCACCGCTGCCTGGGCATCAGCCACCGCTTTCTTGCGATCCTCCGCTCTAGCCTTGGCCTCCTCAGCTTTCTTGGCGGCATTGTCGGCGGCTTCGGCTTTCTTGGCCGCATCGTTCTGAGTCGCGGTGGCCGCCTTCTCAGCCTGATGGGCTTCGTATTCCTTCTTGCTGGCTTGCGTCTGCGTCTGCTGCGCCTCGTGGAGAGCCTGCTTGGCCTCGGGAATCGGCACCGGCGCCACGGTCGCCTTGGCCATCGCTTCAGCCAGGGCCGCCTCCGCTTCAAACTGCTTGGCGGCTGCTTCCGCATGCTCGGGCTGGGTGTCGGCGACCGGGGCCTCCTTCTCTTTCGCCGCAGCCTCCTCAAGCTTCTCCAACGCCTTCTTCTGAGCCTCTAACGCCTTGGCTGCCTCTTCCATCGCCAGCTTGGGGGCCTCGGCTAACTCTTCCTTGTGCGCTTCCTGATACTCCTCTGTTTTCTCTTCCTTGACCTTCTCCATCTCTTCCATGATTTCCTGCAACACCGCTACTTCTTCGCGCAGCAGCTCTTCACGACGATCACGAATGATGTCGGTCAACTCCTCCAGGCGATCAGCGTTGACCACCGGCTCCGGTTCCTGCTGTTGACGCAACGCCGGATCAACGTGATACACAATCACGTAGACCACCACCAGGCCGAGAAACAGGCCGTGGAGCAACATGCTCAGAAGCAGCCAGATCGGCTGGTCGTAACGTCGGCGTCGTTCACGGCGGGAAGGTTGAATGTCCGGCATGATCGAACCCTTTCCTGGGGTCAGTTAATTCTTAGGATCGCCCACGTGAACGGTCACGTTCCGCAGGGCGCGAACTTCCAATGCCGCCAGAACCTGCACCACATCTTCAAAGCGAGCATCGCGATCCGCAGCGATGCGCACCTTTCGCTGGGGCGTGTCCCGGGCGACGTCATTGAGCTGCGACAACAAAACGCCGTAGGGCACCGGGTCGCCCTGGAGGTAGGGTCGGCCCGTCTTGTCCACACCAATGATCAGTGTGGTGTCGTCCCGCTGCGCCGCCTGCGAATACACCGCTTCGGGCGGCGTAATGGGCAATTCCTTTTCGATCTTCTTTAACTGCGAAGCGACGAGGAAGAAAATCAGCAGCAGGAAGACGCAGTCAATCAACGGCGCCATCTGCACTTCCACATTGTCATCGTCAAGAATCTCACTTCGCATGGTCAGCCCCCTTCCCGGTGCCTCCCGCCTGGGGAGCTGCCGAGACCACCTTGGTCGACGGGGCCGAGACGCCCGCCGCAATGGGCGACAGCTTGGCCAACACCAGCCAGTCACTGATCATATCGCTCACTTCCTCGTCCAGAGCAGCACTGTGATAAGCCACTCGGCTCTTGAGGTACTGGTAGAGGAACAAGGCCGGGATCGCGATGATCAGACCAACAGCCGTCGTCACCAACGCCTTGGCGATGTCATCAGCCAGTGCTGAGGGATCACCCATCGACCCGAGCCTCGCCACCGTGTCAAACGCACCAATCATGCCGATGATCGTGCCCAACAGGCCCAGCAACGGCTCCAACGTCGCAACAATGGCGATGGGATAGAGCTTCTGAATGTGGCGACGAAGCTCGCGCGATGCCACGTCGCCTGCCACCGACGACACGATGGCGGGATCGGCATGGCGGTGCTTGACGATGCTGGCGATGGTCAGCCCCAGCACGCTGCCGTCTTTGGCCGCTTTCTTTTCCAGTTCGTCATATTTGCCTTGCTTCCAGAGCCGATCAGCTTCATCCGCCAACGCCAAAGGCACAATCCTCGACTGCCGCAGGTTCACCATGCGTTCAATGACGACTGACATGCCCAGGATCGAGAGCGCCAACTGCACCCAGACCGTCAGGCCGCCCTGCTTAAACTTGGCGATGAGTTCATCAACCCGTGAGGCGGGTTTGTCGTCGGCAGTGCCCGTCGCATCAAGCCCTGACTGGGCTGAAGCGTCGGCGGGATCGGTCTGACCGGTAGCTGGGGGCTCCACCGCCGGGGCAGCGATGTCCTGACTCCAGGCCGTCAAAGGCCCCATGAGCAACAATGAAACAAGAACCAGGGCAACAACGCGGTATCGATGCATGGTGACTCCATAGTTAGGACGCACGAGGAAGGCCCACATTACACGCATGGGACAAACGGGGCAACTAGTCGGCCATTGCAGCCAAAGATGGGCCCTGCCACCTGAATGATGGATTGCCTTGTCGCGGTGCGAAGGTTTCGGTAACCTCTCAATCACGGCCGGGGACCATTTCCCGACCGCCGGTTCGCCGGGTCGCGCACGGCCCACAGAGAGCAGCTAACCATCCCCGGCTGTGGCACGCAAAGCCTTTGCCACAGCCACCCGCCGGGAAATGGATATGGGCCTGGCACGCCGCACAAAGACCAACCAATGAACTGGGGGGAGGCCCCAAAGAAGGGAAATCTTGAGAAGATCGGCAAGTCTAGGGAGAAGGCTCTTGAAAAGGCCATGCAGAAAGATGGTGGCATACACGGCTACAAGGGCAAGGGTGGCGGTAAACGTGACTTCTATGTTGACAAAGATACGGGAGATATCTACGAGATGCCGAAGGGCGGCTCTGGTCAAGGTGAGCCGACGGGCTATAACGTAAGAGATCTTCAGGAGTAACGGCAATGGCGACAACAATGTTTGCGGAGGTAAGCATCTATGGTGCAGATGTTGACCCAGATCACATTTCGGGGGTGCTTGGCTTACCAGCAGATGCTGGCTGGCGGAAGGGAGATCCTAAGGGACCTAGAGGAGGCCCAGCGAGGCGGAAGGAAGGGTGCTGGAAGATAGTTACCGATAGATCAACTGGTTGCGAGATGGGGCTTAGCGATCACCTGAAATGTCTGCTTGAGAGGCTTGCTCCGGTTGCTGATGTCTTTAGGTCCCTTGGTGAGGTACATCACGTCGAATTTTCCTGTGTACTGCATTTGGATGATGAGGTGCCAGCGCTTGACGTCCCCTCAGAACTACTGAAAGCCATAGCAATGTATCATGGAGGACTAGATATAGACGGTTACTTGTGGGCAGAGTAAGACCTAGCCCCAAAGGGAATAGGCGAGACTTTTAAGAAGCCAGCCGATGCGATTGGGGATCTGAACGGCGAGGCAAAACTCGTTGGCAATGGTACGGCGGGTGGCTGTGGCAAAGGCTCTGCGTGCCACAGCCAGACCACCAGTGCTGCGTGATCCTGCGAGCCACCCACCGTGTATTTGAGTTAAGCAGACGGGCGCTGGTCATGGCGCCCGTCTGCGGGGTCGAATCGATCAAGCCGCCAACTTCAGCGTGCCGCTCTGGTTGAGAGCCGCAGCACCGAAGGTCACGCTCACGGGCATGCAGGCCGGGCCTGATTCCTCACGCGGGTTGGTCCAGAACGCCGCCAGCCACACCGTGGTTCCCGGCTCCAGCGTGGGGGAGAAAGTGACCGTGAACGTCGTCCGCGTCGTGCCGCCCTCAAACTTCCAGGCGCCCGTCTCATCCGGCGCGGCAGCGCCGACGTAGCTGAGCACCGTCGCACCCGCCACCCCATCCGGCTTGGCGCGAGAGGGCGACCCATCGTGCAGACGCACCGTGACCGTGCGCCCCTCCACGTTGACGATGTCGATGCTGGGCGGAAACTCCGGCGCGGGAATCGGCGTGCGCGCCTTGCGCACCGTCAAGCCCAGGTCGGAGCGTTGCTGATCCGTGGTGCCCGGAAAAGCCTG
>JBGSTK010000093.1:0-10201 GCA_041736565.1 Phycisphaeraceae bacterium
GGCGGCCAGATGGGCGATGGCGTCGATGCCGCGCTGGTCCCAGCGCATGCCCGAGCCTTTGAGACGCTTGGGGATGTGCTTGCAGGCGGCCTCGGTGGGGCCTGAGCCGATGTGCCAGCCACGCTGCTGGAAGCGGGGGTAGGAGCACATCGGTCTTTTCATTGGGAGCGGTCTTGGCGGGTTGACCATCCTCGAGCCAATTGCCCGGCTCATTGGTGTTGCCGCTCTGGCCCGGATGAGCCCACACCAACAGTCGCGCCGGGGGGCCATTGATAATCCTTGTAAGCCGGCCTGCCATCGTTTTCCGGCCAAAGCTGTTTGTCCTCAAAAACCGGGTGGTGAGCCGTGGCTTTGGCGTAGGACGCCACCCCGCACGCCGTCTCCCAGAGACCCAGTTGGGCTTTGGCGCGCCAGCCTCTTCATCGGTTTTTGGCTGCGTCGGGGAAACCTCGGCGGCCCAACACGGTCCCCCCGCCACCCAAAAACAACAGCACACCAAGTAAATAGGCCAATTTCACTGTGGATTTGGGCAAATCTGTCATATATCGCTTCGTGTGGGTCAGCATCCATTTCAGTAAAGATAACGCCTTTGAATCATTTCAAAAATAGTCAGCTGCATGTGGACAGGCGCGTACCGTGCGATCCGCGACGCGCTGCGATATTTTTTTTTGGTGGATTGAGGTAAACCATTGACTCGAGAAAATCTTGTGGTATGATGGCGCGCGTCATCACTGATGATGGAGGATCGTAGCACAAACGCGTGAGCGGCGTCCATCGCCGACGCGGAACTGGGGCATTCGATGTCTCGCATTACGTTACAACAAATCGCCGAAATGACCGAGGTGGGCCGCACGGCGGTGACCCATGTCCTAAACGGTACGGGCGGCAACGTCCGGGTCAGCCCGATCAAGGCTGCCCGTATCCGTCGGGTCGCAGACCGCTTAGGCTACAAGCCCAACGCCATGGCGCGGGCCATGGCCACCCGTCGCTTCGGCTCTGTGGCCCTGGTCATGAGCACCACCCGCATCCGCAGCCACCTCCCGTCCACCCTGCTCTACGGCGTGGCGGAAAATCTGGTCAAGCAAAACCTGCGTCTGACCATCGAACCCGTCGCCGATGACAAACTTACCGATCCCAAGTTCATCCCCCTAATTCTGCGCCAGTGGTGCTGTGACGGCCTGCTTATCAATTACACCGACCACATGCCCCCCCGCATGACCCAGCTTTTGGAAGAAGCCGGCCACCCTTCGGTCTGGATGAATGCCGACCGCCCCCACGATACCGTCCGCCTCGATGACTTCCACGCCGGGCAACTGGCCACCGAGCATCTGCTGGAACTGGGGCATCGTCACATCGCTTTTCACGATGCGAATTGGAATGTCTCCCAGGCAACCGGTACACGACACTACAGCAAAGAGCATCGCTACCAGGGCTATGTCCAGGCCATGACCCAAGCCGGTCTGACAGGTCAACTCATTTGCGATGACCCGCCGCAGAGCGATGAACTCTGGGCCGTACATCTGAGCCAGCTCCTGGCGCGGCCCGACCGCCCCACCGCCATCGTCGCTGCTGACCCCCGCATGGTGGAACGCGCTGCTCTTCTGGCGGGGCTAAACATACCACGGGATCTCTCCATCTTGACCTTCCTGGATCAGATCCAGGAAAGCGCTGTGACGCGTTACTCAGCAGCCGTGGCCCTCTACGGCCGCGTGGGCCGAGCAGCCGTCGAAATGCTCTGCCAGAAAATGGCCACGCCCCATCGCAACTTCCCCACCCAGACCATCGACTTCAAGTTCGAGAATGGATATTCCTCCGCCCCACCCAACGGCTAGATATTCACCCGGAATAGCGTCGTCTTCGCAGTTTCGTATCACAAACACAGATTTCAGAGCGTGGTCCTTTTTGGCCCAGGCAACAGAGAGTTGGAAACCTTTTAGGAGATCGAGTCATGCGGAAAAGTATTGTGTCAGCAGCGGCAGTGGGTCTGTTACTCGCAGGAGCAGGCATCGGCACCGCCTCGGCGGCGGTGAGCACGGATTTGGCGTCTTACAACAAGTTCGATGGGAACCTTGCACAGAGTGTCGGTTCCGGGCCAACAGCATCCGGTGTAGGAAGTCCGATATTTGTCACGGGGATGTTCGGAAGTGCCGTGAGCCTGGATAACGGCACAGTAAAAGATGCTGCCGCAACCCAATGGGTGGACTTGGGGGCATTCGATGTGTCAGCCACCCGCACCGCGCTGACGGTATCGGCGTGGGTCAATTTCGCCAACGCGCCGAATGTGAATGATTTCAAGGCGATTGTCGGGAACACGGATATTAGTGATAGTGGCGACGGTACCAGTCGGTCGTTCCGGCTCTCATCTGGCAGTTCCATCGGATCCAATCTCCAGTGGGATATCACTAGCAGTCCTACTACCTTTAACTCACCCTCAGGCTCCACAGCACAAGACGGTGTGGCTACTGTCGGCGTTTGGAAGCTGGTGACCGCGACCTTCATCGGTGGTGCCGGCAATAGCACAAATGCAGGCTCCGCGACCATCTACGCGGATGGCATACTGGGCGGGACGGTGCCACTTGATTTCGTGGCCTATGTGGACAATTCCGTTAAACTGTTAATCGGTGCCGAACCCACTACTGCGACCACAGCCCGCCGTGGCGTAACCGGGTTGATCGATGATGTGGGTATCTGGAGCCGTGCGTTATCGGCTCAGGAAGTGGCGATCATCAACGGCCTGGGCCGCTTCGTTGGTCTGGTACTGGACAGCGGCGGAATTGATGCTGTCTTGGCGGCCTATAACGCCACGGGTTCCGCCAGCAGCGGCGTCCGCACCTGGAGCTACAAGACCGGCCTGACAGGCCCTGTCGGAACCACCGGCGGCAGTATCGCCGGCGGCGACGCCTACATCGTCCTGGGTGCCGGCAACGGCGTGCAGATCGTCATCCCCGAGCCAGCCTCTCTGGCACTTCTGTCAATCAGCGGACTGCTGCTCCTGCCACGGCGACGAAAAGCCTGATTGTTCACTTTCCCAGTCGGCTCTGGAAACAGGGCCGGCTGTTTTCCGATGGTATGTGTCAATTCCCAGACCATACCAAACCGCCCTTGACCAGATTCCCGCAGACTCTCACCATGGCTACCACCGGAGTTCACCATGTATAGCTCCCGACGCAAAGCATTTACCCTTATCGAACTCCTGGTGGTTATCAGCATCATCGCCCTGCTTATCGCCATCCTGCTGCCAGCTCTCAACCAGAGCAGGGAGAGTGCCAAGCGAATCCGCTGTGCATCCAACGAGTCGCAACTCCTTCGAGCCGTGCATGTCTTTGTCACCGACAGTAACGGGACTCTGCCCTCCGTAGAACCCGGGGGGGGCGGCCCGCTTTATCCCAACGATACCTACGCAGCCTATCGTGATACGGTGACCGCCAACGGCAAGATGTTGCCCTGGGCCCTGGGCAAACTCGTCGAAGCGTCATACCTGTCTGACTACCACGCTCTGTACTGCCCATCGCAGGATGGCAACCCGGACAATCGCTGGAGTGTCATGGCTTATCCGCTGCCCTGGGGTTCGCAGGCGGTGTCCGGCTGGGTGCGATCATCCTTCATGCTCTATCCCTACGAAGTATCAGCCAGGGCTCCGCGCATCGACAACATTCCCACCCGCTCGGTGATGTCGGTCGAAGTGAGCATACGCCAGACAGTCTTTTCACATGACTACCGTTATAACCTCGGCCTGCCCGACGGCAGCGTCGGTCTGGCCGATGGACGCCAGGCGTTTGTTGGCATCCCGGATGTCACGCTGGCTCTGGACTGGGTTAACTACCGAATTGTCCGCGACCGTCTCCTGGCAACACGATAGCCCACCCTGACATGCAGCCTCGCTCACCTTATATACAACCAAAGTCACAGATTGGGCCGGAGTAGTTCAATCATGGTTAAGTCTGCGATCCGAACCATCGTGTCTCTTGTTACCGCTTCAGCGGTCATCTCCCAGGGTGCATGGGCATATGCCGCCACCCATGTGCTTGAACCGGGACAGAGCATCCAGGCTGCCATCAATGCCTCTGCCTATGGCGATGTCATCATTCTTATGGATGGTATCTACCATGAAGCTATCAATATCACCAGGAGTATCACCCTCAAAGCCCTGCACCATGGTGAGGCGACTGTCACCAATAAGTTCCCGGGGCCTGTGACGTGGACGGAGTCCTCCCCCGGCAGCAAGGTTTGGTCTGCCGCAGGGATCAACTGGCCGGTGCATGGGCTTCGTGTTGAAGGCTTTCAAGCCTATGACTACCGCAGCAAGCAGAACTTCGATGCCCGCACCGTCGGGCCGTTCTGGGCCAAAGGCTGGCAGGCCGGCAGCACCAGCTACACCAACCCCTTACTCTATTTTGCCTGGGAGCCGACCACCAACACACTCTGGCTTAAACTCAACGACAACCGCAATCCCAATAACATTTCGGTGGACTTCAACAGCAGTAGCGTGGATGGCAAGACACTGATCCAGAAAGACCTGGGAGCATACTGGAATCAACAGCAAATCGTCGAGATTTCCAAGAATCCTCCGGTCTATCCAGCCACCATGTGGTATGGCGGGACGGAGCAGAAGCCGGATTCCCCCAAATATATCGAGTTCCCCAAAATTTGCGGGATTGCGAACATAGGTCCTCAATAGCTGAATGCTGGCGGCCATTGTATGCAGACCATGGCTTTTTCCGTCGGCGGAGCCGACCAACTGGTCCTTGTAACGACGAAATCGTCTGAGTGATCGCGTAGTTCTGGGCGTCATTTTTCCGAAGGCCGCCAGCGATACATGATGACTTTGGCGTACGCGTCTTCCTTAGCAAAGATCAGGTACTCACCATCGGCTCGGCGATGAGCGCGGATCGACTGGCGAACATCATGCCAACCCGACTGCCTGTCCACTTCCGGCCCGGGCGAAAGCGTGCCGACATGAGCGCCGTTTTCAGCTTTGAAGATGTAGATCTTGGCGTCGCGTGAGGTTGAGGCGAACACGTAATCGCCCGCCCAGGTCAGGCCGATGAAGTTCTGGCCTGCGCCCGCTGGACAAGTGACGGTCCAGATCTGCTGCGGCTTGGTTGTGACGTTGTCGATACGCGCAATGGTGGCACCGACTTCCTTCCGGTCCATGTTTGAGTTTTTGGCGGTCTTGCCTGCGATGAATGCACGATCATTCGCTGCGTCGTACTGAAAGCCGTAGATGTCAGTGATGTCGGTAGGTATCTCGATGCGGTGGGTTGGATTCTCTGGGTCGTAGATTGGAGCACCGAACTGGTCAAACTAGGGCGGGCCTGACCCTCTTCGTGCGCGCCAACCCTCGCCGGAGCCCGACATTGACGGCCATATTGGACTCGTCCGCCGACACGAGTTGCTGGGCGGGCTATTGAGTCACTACGAGAGAAAAGCGGCGTGATAACGGGGAAAAGGGCGGGCCCGACATTTTGGACCAGCGCCGGCGGACCGGTGATGTCCTTTATGCCCGCGCGTGGCCCACTTAGGGCTATTGAGTCACTACGAGCGACAAGCAGCTCGAATATGGGGAAAGCGGGCAGTGCCCGACATTTTGGACCATCGGCGTAAGTGGACCTGTGCAGTCACCATCGACCGCCTCTTCGGCGCTGGTGCGATTGCCCGCCGCAAGCGAGCGACAGCGATAAGAATATCGACATCAGACTGTTTGTTCACGAAGATGCCATCGAAAGTAAAAATACGCATTACCGCGTGGTGTTGCGTGATAGCGGCAGCTTGCACAAGGGTGAGCAGGCACGAGAGCACGACAAGCTCTGGCGATTCTTCCCGCCGCAGTCAACGCCAACATATCGAGCGGATCACGGGCTTGACGCCCCCGGGCCCTGCACCTTCGATCCTTTTCCTATTGAGGGCTCGCTACAATGCCCGCCAGTTTCATCGCTCCAAACCAAGGATGACCACGCGTGGATTTTCCCACCCAGGAATCAGGACCTCTTGCCAAGCGCACCACAATTGGGGGCCAGGACGGTTTCGACATCCGCGAGTATTTGAACCCACGACGCCTGACTCTGGCGATGTGGGACAATGCGTTTCTCATGCGGCATATCCCCGGCGGGTCGTTTGCCGACTACGACCGGGTGCTCGATGAGGCCATCGAACGAGGCTACAACACGTTGCGGCTGGATCCCATGCCGCAGTTCATCGACCTGGCGAATCCCGGCGGCATGTTGCATTGGCCCGAGCCGAATCTGCCCTTCATGCCCTGGAATCAAAACGCCGCCGTGGATGGGCCCGTGGGCCATTGGCTCATCACGTTCATGGAGAAGTTGCTGGCGCGGCGGAAGCAACTCAGCTACACCCTCAGCGCCTGGTGGTTCCACAACAAGCCCGGCAGCACCTGGCCCCGGGGCCCCGCCCTGCTGCATCGGCCCACCGACCACCGCCAGGCTGCCGAGGTCTGGATCACGTTTCTCGAGCAGTGGGAGCGACGGTTTGGCTTTGATGGCTGCGTCTATATCGATGTGGCCAACGAGGTGCCCTATTTCCTGCCTGACTACCTGGCTAAGTACCAGCAAGCCACCGGGCAGGGCTGGATGGAGCCGCGACGACCTGAAACATGCCGGTGGTTGACCGACGACCTCAACGGGGGGATGGCGCTGCTCCAACGCCGCTTCCCGCAGTTGCGCTTCACGGCCTCGATCCACGGCGATGTCCGTTGGACGGATCTACCCCTGGACTTCGACTGCCTGGATGTCCATTTCTACGCCCAGGTCGATAAACGCTGGGAGAATCGCACCCGCTTTGGCGAGTATCAGCAGACCGACACGCTGTTTCGCAAAGATGCCTGGCACGGCGCCTTTTCCCAAGCCTGCACGCAAACGCATCAAACCATGGCGCCAATGCTCCGCGCCCGCCAGCGTTCGATCCTTGCTGCGTTTGCCGATTGGGCCCGGCAGCGGGGTATGCCCCTGACCACCAGCGAGTCGTGGTCCACCTGGTTCTACTTCGATGCGCCCGAGTTGGACTGGGCCAAATGGAGCGTGGATGATGCCCTTGACTACCGCATGTGGGGCTGGACGCCGCACAACTACTGCCAACCCCAGTTCGCCAATTGGCACGATGTCAAGTGGCATCAAGCACTTACGCAGCGTTTTTTGCGGGGATAAAACGGCGTTGCTTCGTCGGCGCCAACCGGCCAAGCCCGGGTGAGGTTGCGCATCAATCCACCGGCATCCGGGCTGCATTTTTTTCTTTTTTTGACGAGCTTTACCTATTGACAGAACAGGTACCTGCTGTAGAATTAGGGCGTCCAAATCTTGTGCGGCCTAATAATCCAGCCGGTCTGAACCATCATGTCCACCGCCACTACCACCATGAAGCACATCGCCGACCAGGTCGGCGTCACGCCGCAGACCGTGGCCAACGTGCTTCAGGGCCGCACCCGCGGCAAGTGGACCAGCACCGCCCAACGGGCAGACCGCATTCGCCAACTTGCCCAGGACCTCGGCTACCGTCCCAACTCCGCCGCCCGCGCCACCGCCACCGGACGATTCAACTGCGTCTGCCTGCTCTCCTCGACCCAGGGCCGCCGCTCCATGCTCGCGCCCGGCATGATCCGCGGGGCCCACGATGCCCTCTCAGCCTTGGACATCCATTTGACCATCGCCAACGTCGATGACGCCAAACTCAGTGATGAGAGTTTCGTCCCCAAGGTCTTGCGCGAGTGGACGGCTGACGGCCTGCTGATCAACTACACCCATGTGATTCCCCCGGCCCTGCTGGCGCTTGTCAAGCGGCATCGCATCCCCAGCGTGTGGCTCAACTCGCGCCAGGCCGAAGATTGCGTCTATTTCGACGACTTCAATGCCGGGCGGGATTTGGCGCGGCAGTTGCTTTCGCTGGGGCATCGACGCATTGCATTTGTCTATTACGGCCAGGAGATGCACTACAGCGTCAACGAGCGGCAGCTCGGCTACGCCTGGGCCATGAAGGAGGCAGGCCTGACGCCTCGGGTGATTCACCGGCCCTACAAGAGTCCCGAGCCGGATCAAATCGGCGACTACCTGGTGCCCCTCTCGGCCGAGTGGCTCGCCGGGGAGGATCGGCCCACGGCCATCATCACCTACAGCCACGTCGAGGCGCTGCCTACCTGGATCGCCGCCCAGCAGCGCGGCCTGCGTGTGCCGCGGGATCTTTCCATGGCCACCTTTGGCGATTCGGTCAACGAGGGCATGGGCCTGCAGATCACCCGCATGTGGACCAGCCACGGCGACCTGGCGCGGGCGGCGGTGCCCCTGCTGATGGAAAAGATTGACCGCCCCGCCCTTGCATTGGAGCCCCGGGCCGTGCCCCTGCACTACTGGCCCGGCAGCAGCATGACCCAGCCGACCGGGGACGACAAGTAGCGTTTCGACGGTCGCCTGAGTATTTCAGGCGGCCAGGTTTCCGAGTAGCGAGGTCACTTTTTTGGGAAAGGAGCATTCGATGAAGGTCAACAACGCAGTTTCTTTGGGTTCACTCGCCGCGGCATTGGTGATCACGCTTGCCGCCGGACCGGCCGCAAGCGCCGATCTCATTGCATTTGAGGGGTTCGAGTCCGGCGATTTTTCGGGTGGCACCGGCTGGACGGCCGCGTCATGGACGGTTTCCGCGGGAACGCATGTAGTGACCAGTCAAAAGCATTCCGGGAGCAATGGCGCCGACATGGCCAGCGGAAATCGCTCCATCGAGCGAACTGTTGACTTGACGGGATATAGCGATGTCAAGTTATCGTTCTGGTGGGGCCAGAATTTCCTCGAAGGTGACGAGAACCTCGTGGCTAAGTTTTTTGACGGCGATACGACGGTGACGCTTGAGACCATCGCGGTAACTGCCAACAGTCCCAGCGGATCATTCAAGGGCTGGTACTTCCGGGAATACAACCTCGACACGTCCACGCTTACGGGTACTTCGCAGAAAATCCGATTTGAAACCATCGAGGGAGGCACCGACTTCTTTTACCTTGATGACATCACCATCAACGGCGTAATCCCTGAACCCGCATCGCTGGCGCTGCTGGGCTTGGGCGGCCTGATGCTGCTGCCCCGCCGGCGCGGTGGCAACGCGAAAACCAAATGAGAGCAACCTTGTCATGTGAACGTTTAACGCGACATATTTTGAGAGAACAGAACACCTTTTTTGAACGGAGCTTTCGATGAAACTCAGCAACACAGTCACGTTGGGATCGTTTCTTGCCCTGGCCGTCGTGGCCACTGGGACGATGTCCGTAACAGACGCCGCGGTGATCAGCGTCAACTTCGCGAAGAACAGTCACGGTCTAAGTTCCAGCCAGACCGCCGGCTTGGTCCCGGAAGACAACTGGAACAACTACGAGAACTCGGGGGCCCCCATCTCGCTCTCCAATGTGGTCCTCAAGGACGGGGGCGGCGTCGCGACCTCCGCCACGCTGTCGGTCTTCGGTACCGGCAACCCGTTCAACAATCAGACCGAAACCGACCCGGATCAGCGGATGATGAACGGGCTGGTGAGCGGAGGAACCTACACCGTCTCGGGCCTCTCCAGCAGTTTTACCGGCCAGGGGTACGACGTGATCATCTATGTAGCTCACGATAGCCGCGTCGGAAGCGTGCTGCAGACCAACCTGACGCCAACAGGTGGCAGTACAATCACCCTCTACGGCAAACAGGCATCTCCCGCATTCGTTGACGCCACCTCGCCGATCTACATTGATGCCACCCAGACGACAAAAATTGCCGCCTTTGCCAGTAATGGCGGGTACTACATCCGCTACCAGAACCTAACTGCTTCTGGTTTTAGCTTCAGCGGCCAGTATTGGACCAGCACCGCCGCAGTCACCTCGTCCGCGTTTGCCGGCTTCCAGATCGTATCCATTGTCCCCGAACCCGCTTCTCTCGCGATGTTGGGCCTTTGCGGCCTGCTGATGCTGCCCCGGCGGCGCAGGGCGTGATCCTGATTTTTCCTCAACGGGCCGGTGAAAACCGACCCGTTGACTTGTCCCCCTACTCCAACTGTTCCCGGAGACTCCGCCATGACCTGCAAACCGCGACACGGTTTTAGCTATGTCACAACTTGTCAACCCGCGTCGGGTTGTTGGTCGGCGATCGTTGCGGGCAGCGGTCAATCAGCTATCGGCGCTCCGTGCTTGTTAGGCTGGGCGCATGAGATCGAGTACGAAGCCGATACGGCG
>JBGSTK010000104.1:0-9663 GCA_041736565.1 Phycisphaeraceae bacterium
GTGTTATTGGGACCGAATGGTTGGGCGCTTTGGGGCGGTCGTGGGGTTTGCGGCGGCTGCGCAAATCCTGCGCTCGATAACAAATGCGTGTCAGGCATAAGGAAATGAACACGAAGACGCGATGACGCGAAGCAAGGCAGAGAGCGGCTTGTCAGCGGACATCCACCGCCACGGGCATGAGGGTAAGGACATGCTCGTGGCGAAGTTGCATGATGCCCGACAGGACTGCCGCTGCCTGTCGCCAGGCGCGTGGCCCCAGGACCGCTCGTGCCACAGCGACGGTTGCAGCCTGCTCCGATAAGCCTTGCACGGAACTGGGGGCTGCAGCATCGGCCCCGAAGATGCTTTCGATGTATTCCGGGAGCGTCATGGGCTCGGGCAGGTCGATGATGTCGAAGGTGCCTGCATCGAGCTTGCACTCCTCCGCCAGATCGACCAGCGCCATTTCCAACCCGCCGATCTTGTCAACCAGACCGTTTTTACGCGCCTGCAGGCCGCTGAAGATGCGTCCTTGGGCGACAGTGGAAACATCTTCGATGCGTATGCCACGGCCGCGCTTGACGCGATCCACGAACTGCTTGTAAGTGCGTTCGAAAGCCGATGCCAGCGCCTGCCGTTGCTCGCGGGTGAACGGCTCGACGCTGTTGAACATGTCCGCCATGGGGCCGCGATTTCGCCGATGCACTTCAATGCCCAGCTTTTTGTAGAGGTCGCCCATGATGATCTTGCCGCCCACCACGCCGATGGACCCCACGATGCTGCCGGGCGAGGCGTATATGTCACGTCCGCCGCAGGCGATGTAGTAGCCCCCGCTGGCAGCCATGGAACCGATGCTGATGTACACGGGCTTTTTCATGTCCAGTTCGCGCACCGCCTGCCAGATCATCTCGCTGGCGATGGCTGACCCGCCGGGCGAGTCGATGCGGATCACGACGCCTTTGATCAGATCGTTGTCGCGCACCTCGTCGAGCACATCGACCATGGTTTCGCTGCCGATGCTGGGCCCGCCGAAGAGTCCGGTGTACCCCGGTCCACCCGACACGGTGCTTTTGCCGCTGGTGATCGGCCCCTCGGCGTGAATCACCGCCAACGTCGGACGGTTGATGGCCGGGCGGGTATCCGCCATGAGTTGCTGTAGCAGGAGCAGCGGGTTGGACGTCTGGAGCAGTGCTGGTGTCTGCCCCATGTCCTGGTCGTAGTTGAACGCCTCGCCGAAGATGGCCGCGGTGGTTTCGAGGAGATCCCTGCTCACGAGTTCATCGATCAGGCCCGACTGGACATAATCCTCAGGGCACATCGACCAGCAGTCGGCAATGACTCTGACCACCTTGGCACGATCCATCCCCCGCGCCGTCATGATGCGATCAAGCATCTGCTCGTAGAGGCTGTCGAGCAGGCCGTCCATCGTCTGGCTCCACTCCGGGCTGGGTGATCGGCGGGTGAGTTGTTCATCAGCACCCTTGTACTTGCCCACCTGCACGAAGTCAGCCTTGAGCCCCAGCTTTTCCAGCAGGCCCGTGAGGTAGAGTTCCTCGACGCCGATGCCCGTGAGCATGACCATCCCATCGTGCTGCAGAAGGATGCGGTCAGCAGCACAGGCCAGCAGGTAGCTGCCGGGCTCGTAGGTTTCCGAATAGACCAGCACCTTCTTGCCCGCAGCGCGGATGCGTGCCAAGGCCAAGGTGAGTTCGTGGGTGTGGGCGCGGTCGAGTTGGGGCTGATCCAGGTGGATCACCAGCCCTTTAAGCTTGGGCGAGTTGGCGATGAAGTCGAGTTGGTTGACCACCTGCCTCAGCGATGGGCGTGCCGAGGACGACCCAGCCCAGGCAAACGGCGGCGGCCCGGAGCGCAGCGTTCCGGTGAGTTTGATCCAGCCCACGTCCCCGGGCTTGAGCCGAAATGCTTCTGCCGGATCGGTGGCGTCCGTCACAGCGGTCGCATCCGTCGGTGCGGCATCGGCGTCGGTGTCGGTGGCGGTGGCATTGGTATCGATGGCCGGGCTGGTGCGCACGGTGACGCCGTCGCCCTCTTGCGCCCATGCCAACGACCCACCACCGAGGCCGGCAGAGGCAACCAAAAACAAAATCCAAATCCAGGTCTGTCTGGCCATATCGCGCTCCCGCAAAGGCGTTGCACTTGGGTTATAGAGGTTCGTATTGTCGCTGAAATAGGCGCTGCTGACCAGCACCGGAAAAGAGGCCAGTACAGATGTCTGGAGCTTGGGGTTAATCATCCGCTTACTTCGTGCGCGGCTCGTTCAACACTCCTGCCTCAAGACCCGCTATCATGACCCGCCACCACCAAGCCCTCTGCGAAAGGTCGCCACGATGAACCCAAGCTCACCCAACTTTCTCCTCTCCCCCTCGCTCGTGTCAGGCGCATTGCCCCAGGCAGCCTATGGCCAGGGCATCGATCCCCGCGCTCAGACGCCCTACCAGCGCTATCGCGAAATGACCATCGATGAGATGCTCTTGGAGAACCGGGTCATCTTCCTCGTCGGCGAGATCAACCACGCTTCGGCCACCGGCGTCATCATGCGACTGCTGCACCTGTCGAATCAGAAAAAGACGATGGACATCAACCTCTATGTCAACAGCCCGGGCGGCAGCGTCGATGACACGCTGGCGATCTACGACACGATGAAGTTCCTGCCCTGCGACGTGGCGACGTACTGCATCGGCAGGGCCATGAGCGGCGGCGCCATCGTGCTGGCCTCGGGCACCAAGGGCAAACGCTTCATCCTGCCCCACGCCAAGGTCATGATCCACCAGCCCTTCGGCGGCGTGTACGGCCAGACATCCGACATCCAAATCCAGGCTGAGGAAATCCTCAAGACCAAGCGCGAGATCAACGAACTGCTGGCCAAGCACACCGGCAAGTCCGTCGAACAGATCGAAGAAGACTCCGAACGCGATCGCTACTTCAGCGCTCAGCAGGCCAAGGATTACGGCTTAGTCGACGAAGTGCTCGAAACCGCCCGCGACAGCGATATGGAAGGCAAGTGAGCGCGGGCCATCGCCGTTGGGATTGAACTCAGGATATTTTTCTGCGCTGCACCAGCACCGCGGCGATGATGATCAAGCCCTTGACCAACCCCTGCAGGTAGGGGTTGACGCCCAGCATATTGAGCATGTTGCCCGCGACACCGAGAATCAGCACACCCAGCACGGTTCCGCCGATGGAGCCGCTGCCGCCGCTCATGCGGGTGCCCCCGATGACGACCGCAGCGATGGCGTCGAGTTCCGTCAGTCCGCCGGTCTGCCCGCTGGAGATGCTGTTCATGCGTGAGGCCAGGAGCAGCGCCGCCACACCAGTGCAGGCGCCCACCAGCGAGTAGGTCGCCAGTTTGATGCGATCAACATTGATGGCTGAGTAGACCGCGGCGCGCTCATTGGAGCCGGTGGCTAACGCGTAGCGACCAAAGCGAGTGCGATTGAGAACGATCGATGCCGCAGCCGCCATGATCAGAAAAATCACCACCGGCCAGGGAATCGTCAGCGGCACGGGCAACGGTGCATTGGGGGCGACATTGGTGAACGGCACGGGGATGCCGCCCGATCCCAGCAAGGGGAAGAGGTTGAAACTCTGCGACCGAAACTCTCCGCCGTCGGCGAGTGTCTGCGCCAAAGCGCGGTAGGCCGCCAACCCGCCCAGCGTGGCGATGAACGGCGCCAGCCGTCCCTTGGCAATGAGGAGCCCGTTAAGCAACCCCGCGAGTGTGCCGCTGCCGATGATCACCACCCCAGCCACGACCACCGCTAGCCACTCGCTGACGTCGTTGGCCAGCAGGGCGTTAAGCGTGAGGATGCCCAACCCGCCGACAAACGCCAGCAACGACCCCACGGACAAGTCGATCCCGCCGGTGATGATGACGAAGGTCATGCCGATGGCGATGATGCCGACGAATGACCACTGTCGCAGAATGTTGATGAGGTTTTCAGGGCTGATAAAGGCGGTGGTGCCGGAACGGGCGTATTCGATGGCGACGGTGACCGCCATGAGCAGCAACAGCGCGACAAGCGCGCCTGTCCAGGAGGGCAGATTCGTCAGCGGCGTGCGTGTCGAGTTAGCCGTGGAGGTGCTGGGCATGATGTCGCCGGTTCCGCTGTTGGGCAAAGATCATCAGGATGACTTGGTCAAAGCGCCGACGTCACTGTCGCCGTCGCTTCCGCCACCGCATCGACACCGGCGGCATGATACATGACGCTCTTTTCCGTCGCGTTGCAGACATCCATCACCGCCATGAGCCGCCCCTGCCGCATCACCGCCACGCGGTGCGACAACCCCAGCACCTCGTTAATCTCCGAGGAAATCAGCAGACACGCCATGCCCTGGGCAGCAAGCTTGACGATCAAGTTGTAAATCTCTTCCTTGGCGCCAATGTCCACGCCACGCGTCGGTTCATCGAGTATCAGCACTCGTGGCGAAATCTCAAGCCACTTGGCCAGTGCCACCTTCTGCTGATTGCCCCCTGAAAGCGATTCGATGGGGTGGCTGGGCTGCCCCATGCGAATGCCCATCGCCGCGCGGTGTGATGCCACCGCCTCGTGCTCCGCAGCGGGTGAAATCAGCGGTCTGCAATATCGCCGCAACGAAACCATCGTGATGTTGGCCGTGATGCTCATGCCCATGAGCAGCCCCCGCCCGCGACGATCTTCGCTCAGATACGCCAGCCCCAGCCGCACCGCATCGCGCACGGTGTTAATGACCACCGGCCGCCCCTCGATCAGTATCTCCCCGCCACTGCGACGGCGAAGCCCCACGACAGCCTCGGCCAACTCAGTGCGACCCGCGCCGATTAGGCCCGCCAGCCCCAGAATCTCGCCACGCTTGATCGACAGCGACACGCCATGCACAAGCCCGGGCAGGCTGATTCCCCGCAGTTCGATGGCGGATTGATCACCGGCACGCTGACGCGGCGGAAAATGATCGCCCATCGGCCGACCCACCATCAATCCCGCCAAGTGCCGCTCCTTGTCCCGTGTCTCGCCCGTGAGTTGGTCTCTGTCCAGCGTGGTCACCACCTGCCCATCGCGCAGCACGGTGATGCGGTCACACACTGCCAGCACTTCGGGCAGAATGTGCGAAATGTAAATGATTGTCGTGCCGCGCGCCTTGAGCCGGGCGATGAGCGAAAAAAGCAACCGTGCTTCAGACCCCGACAGTGCCGCGGTCGGTTCATCCACGATCAACAGCGAGGCATCCTGGCTCATGGCCTTGACGATCTCCACCATCTGCTGCTGGCCGATGGAGAGGTCCTTGACGAAGGTATCGGGGTCGAGCTGGGCGTGAAGATCCGCCAGGAGTTCGCCGCTGCGTTGCCGCATGGCTTGACGGTCGATGATGCCGCCGCGCGTCGGCTCACGTCCCAGAAAAATATTGTCCGCCACCGTCAGTTCATCGACGAGATTGAGTTCCTGATGGATCATCACGATGCCGCGTGCCAGCGCATCGCCCGGCCCTTTCAGACGCAGCGGCTTATCGCGATGAAACACCTGCCCACCGTCGGGCTGCACCAGTCCCGCCAGGATTCTCATCAGCGTGCTTTTGCCCGCGCCATTCTCGCCGATGAGGCCGTGTACTTCGCCCCGCACAAACGCCAGCGACACCTGGTGCAGCGCATGGACACTGCCGAAGCTCTTGTCGAGGCGACGTGTCTCGATGAGTGTGGGCATGGCGACAGGCGCTTTGAACATCAGCCTTTGGGGGCGAGTTTGGCCCAGGTGTCACGCAGCGTGACGGTGCGATTGAACACAGGTTGCCCCGGCGTGCCGTCCTTGTCCGCCACGAAGTATCCCAGCCGCTCGAACTGCACCGGCTCGCCGACCTTCGCCTGCGCCAGGGCCGGCTCGATCTTCGCGTGCCGCACCACCGTCAGTGATTCGGTGTTGACATTCTTTAACCAGTCTTCGCCATCGGGTACATCAGTCGGATCCTCGGCTGTGAAGAGATGGTCATAGAGCCGCACCTCAGCAACGACCGTGTCCTCGGCATTGACCCAATGGATCGTCCCCTTGACCTTCCGCCCATCGGGCGCGTTGCCTCCACGACTGCCCGGATCAATCGTGCAATGCACCTCGGTGACGTTGCCAGCCGCATCCTTGATCACGTCCGTGCATGTCGCCAGATAGGCGTAGCGCAGGCGCACCTCAGCACCGGGCGACAGGCGGAAATATTTCCGCGGCGGATCTTCCATGAAGTCATCACGCTCGATGTAAATCACCTTGCCAAACGTGATCTGTCGCGATCCCGCTGATGGGTCTTCGGGGTTGTTCACCGCATCGAAAGTTTCGCGAGCGCCCGCCTCGATGTTGGTGATGACGACTTTGAGCGGATTGAGCACAGCCATGCGTCGCGGCGCCAGCTTATTGAGGTCCTCGCGCACGATACTCTCGAGCTTGCTGATTTCGATGTTGTTCTCGCGCTTGGCGACGCCGACTTCCTCCCAGAAGCGAACGATGGACTGGGGCAGGTAGCCGCGACGGCGCAGGCCGCGGAGCGTGGGCATGCGTGGATCATCCCAGCCGTTGACGATTTGGCGTTCGATGAGTTCGAGGAGTTTGCGTTTGGAGGTCACCAGGTACGTGATGTTGCCGCGAGCAAACTCGATCTGCCGGGACTTGTGCCGCACGTTGGGTGGCCATGCGTCGAGTTCCGCCAGCCGATCGATGAACCACTCATAGAGCGGGCGATGGATTTCAAAGCTCGTGTCGCAGAGCGAGTGGGTGACGCCTTCGATCCAATCGCTCTGGCCGTGCGCCCAGTCGTACATGGGGTAGATGCACCACTCGCCTCCCGTGCGAGGGTGTTCCTCGTGAAGAATGCGGTACATCACGGGGTCGCGCATGACGATGTTGGGCGATGCCATGTCGATTTTGGCGCGGAGCACCTTGGCACCGTTGGGGAACTCACCCTTCTTCATGCGCTCAAAGAGGTCGAGGCTTTCGGCGGCGGGTCGATTACGACAAGTCGACGCCTTGCCCGGCTGGGTGAGCGTGCCGCGCGACATGCGGATCGCATCGGCTGACTGATCATCGACGTACGCCAACCCCGCGCTGATGAGCTTGCGTGCCCATTCATAAAGATGCCCGAAATAATCCGAGGCATAACACATGCGGTCCCAGTTGAACCCCAGCCAGCGCACGTCCTCCTGAATGGCGTCGATATATTCCTGCTCCTCCTTGGCCGGGTTGGTGTCGTCCATGCGGAGGTTGGTTTGCCCGTTGAAATCGCGGGCGATGCCGAAGTCGATACAAATGGCCTTGGCGTGGCCGATGTGCAGATAGCCGTTGGGCTCGGGAGGGAACCGGGTGACGACGTGGCCGTCGTTTTTGCCCGCCGCCACATCCACCGCCACGAGCTGTTTCAAAAAGTGGTTGGCCTGAGCCGGGAGCGATGTGGCGGAGGTGGTGTCAGGGCCGGGGGAGGAATTGTCGGAAGCGGTGGTCACGAAGGCGATCCTCGAAGTTGAGCGATACAGGACAAACGTCAATTGTAGCCGGGGATCATCGGATATACTCGGACGGTGATGGTCGCCCTGTCCGCGACCGCCTATTTCCCCTCGACGGAGCCAAACATGATCTACCGCACTTTAGGTCGCACCGGACTGCGCGTCTCACAACTTGGCTTTGGTGCCATGCGTCTGCCCATGACCGGCCAGGGTGAAACTGCCCGCATCAATCGCGAGTTAGCCATTCCCATGATTCACCGCGCCTTCGAGGCCGGGGTCAACTACATCGATACCGCAGTGTTCTACTGCAATCAGGACAGTCAGCGGGTCGTGGGCGAAGCCTTGAAGGGCTGGCGCGACAAGATCGTCGTCTCGACCAAGAACCACTACTACGGCGAGAACGAAAAGGAGTGGTGGACCAACCTTGAAAACAGTCTTCAACGCCTCGATATCGACCGCATCGACATCTACAACCACCACGGCATCAACACTGACAAATACAGCAAATTCGTCGAACCGCTGATGCACAAGTGGATGCAAAAGGCGAAGGACCAGGGCCTCATCAACCACATCTGCACCAGTTTCCACGATGATGCCCAGGCTCTCACCAAGATCATCGACACGGGCTACGTCTCAGCAGTGACGGTGCAGTACAACCTGCTGGACCGCAGTCTTCAGGACGCCATCGCCCATGCCCATGAGCAGAACATCGGCGTCATCGTCATGGGACCCGTCGGCGGTGGTCGTCTGGGTGCCAACAGCGAGGTGCTGAGCAAACTGCTTCCCGAGATCAAGCGCGTGCCGGAGTTGGCGCTGCGTTTCGTGCTTTCGAATCCGCATGTGACCGTGGCGTTGTCGGGCATGAGTACCATCGAGCAGGTCCAGGAAAACGTGCAGATCGCAGCCGACCCCGTGTCGTTGACCGCCGCGGATCGCACCGCCATCGACGACCAACTCGCCAGGCTCAAGGGTATGGCGGACCTTTACTGCACCGCCTGCGGCTACTGCAAGCCCTGCCCCAACGAGATCGATATTCCCGCGGTGTTCGGAGCCTACAACATGGGCCGAGTCTATGACCTCTGGGACGACGCCAAGCGGCGTTATGCGGGCATGATCAAGAAGGGCCACGGAGCCGATATCTGCGCCCGCTGCGGCGAGTGCGAAGCCCGCTGCCCGCAGAACATCCCGATCATGGATCGCCTGGCGCAAGCGGATGATGCGCTGCGCGGCTGAGGCGGCCCGGGGCTTGGTCGAAGTCTGGGTCTTGGTCCGGGTCGGGGGCGGGCCCGGGGGCGGGGGCATACCGCTGGCTTTACGTCAAAAATCACGCGGCTATGGCAAGCTCATTCCAAGTCATCCCGTGCTTCGCTCCCTCGCCCGGCTACCTCCACATCAGCGGAGTGCACACACTCCTCCACTGGGCCTTTGCACGAAGCCAGGGCAAAACGCTCACTCGCCACGTCGAAGACGCTGACATAGCCCCCGCATCGTCCGGCCCCAATGATCCCCGCAGTGACCACGACCTTGTCACCGCGATCAACGCTGGCGGCCCTGCCGCGCCCGCTGCGTTCGAGGCACTCTATCGCCGTTACCGCGACTGGACCGTCACGCTGGCGTACCGCTTCACCGCCGACCGCGATCTGGCTCTCGACGTGATGCAGGAGACGTTCCTCTACGTGCTGGGCAAGTTCCCGGGCTTTGTACTCACCAGTCAGTTCAAGACATTCCTCTACCCCGTCGTACGTCACGTGGCGATCAGTGTGCAGCAGAAGTCGCGGCGACTTGTGCCGCTCGACGACGCCACCGCCGACGCGATTCCCGCCGCCGATGTCAAGCCCGCCGTTGCCGCACCCGCTAACGCCCGCAATGAATGGGTCGCAGCACTGGCGCACCTTCCTGCTGCACATCGCGAGGTGCTGATTCTTCGCTTCGTGGATGACCTGTCGCTGGCGGATATTGCCGCGGCCGTGGGCGTCCCGCTCGGCACCATCAAATCCCGCCTGCACCACGCTTTGCAAACACTGCGCGACGACCCGCGCACCGCCGACCTGTTTGAATCCTGAAATTTTTTCAGGGTCGAGTGAACCTTTGGGTCGGCTGGCGCGCTTCACCTTTCAGAGAGCGATATGGCCCAACCTCATCACCACAACGACGATGACCTGCGACTGCCCGAGGCGCTTCGGACAGAGTTGCAGTCGCTCGCACAACCGTCG
>JBGSTK010000124.1:0-6314 GCA_041736565.1 Phycisphaeraceae bacterium
GAGCGCCATTAAGATCATCGAGCAGCCCTGGGGCACGCTGCACTGGGTGAGCGACGGCAACGCCTTCGCGGGCTGCGGGCAGACCCTCGGACTGGTGACCGTCAATGTCGGCTGGGACAACGGCGTGCACCGCCATCCCACCGATCAGGAGATCCTCTACGTCCGCCGAGGCCGATGTCGGCACGTGTGTGGGGAGCAGGAGGTCGTGCTCGATCCGGGCGACGTGCTGTTCATTCCCGCCGGCCAGGCGCACGGCGCGACCAACATCGGCGCTGAGCCGCTGGAGTTGATCGTCAACTACCCCACCGGTCATCGGACCTTTGAAAGCATTCGGAAAGCGGAGCGTGTGCCATGAAATACCCACGAATCGGCGTCGTTGGCGCGGGCGGCTTGTCGTCGCGCCAGATCTATCCCAACCTCGCCCACGCAGGCCTGAAGCTGGCTGCGGTGTGCGATCTTGATCACGCCCGCGCCCAAGCCAAGGCCGAGCAGTACGGCGGCGAAGTCTACACGGACTTCGACCACATGCTCGCCGAGACCAAACTCGAAGGCGTAATCCTCTGCGTGGGGCCCGAGTTCCATTGCGCCGGCGCGCTCAAGGCGCTAGAGGCCGGTGTGAACGTCTACACTGAGAAACCGCCGGCCCTCTGTGCGCAAGACCTAAGGCCGGTCGTGGAACTGGCGCGCGCGAAGAAACTGGTCGCGATGACCGCGATGAAGAAGCGTTACGCCGAGGTGTACCGGCGGGCCAAGCAGTTCATTGACTCGCCGGAATTCGGCACGCCGCAGCATCTGCAGATGCTCCGCGTGTCAACGATCGCGTGGAAGAATACCAGCCCCCGCAGCGATCACTTGCTCGACTACGGCGTTCACAATATTGACGTTGTGGCGTGGCTGTTCGGACCGGTGAAATCGGTGGAGGCACGCACGGTCGAGAAGAAGGTTTACGACATCACGCTGCAGTTCCAGAGCGGCGCGATCGGTGGTCTGAGCTTCGTCGAGCGTCCCGGCACACCGCCTTCCGAAGACCTGGAAATCACGGGCTCGAACGGCTGGATGAGCGTGCGCGACCAGAGCCAGTTCCGTGTCGCCTCGGGCGGGAAGATCATCGAGATTCGCGACCCCAACTTCACCACGGCGGGCGGCGATGGCGGCGCGGTGACGGGGCATCGCACCGAGCTTGAAGCCTTCGCCGCCGCGTTGCGCGACGGCACCCGGCCGGTGTCGCACATTGAAGAGAGCTACCGCACGATGTGCATCTACGACGCCATCGTCCGCGCCGTGGCCAGCGGCGATACTGAAGCGGTCAGCGAGTAGCTCGGCGAAGGAGGATTTGTATCGCTTCCGCCGCGCGCTTCGTTTTCGTTGGCGATTCATGTCCGTCTACACTGAACCCCTTGCCGCTTCGGCACTGGGATTCGGGAGCGTTACAGCATGTCGCTCGCCACTTGCCGGATGCTCAGTACAACTCGGTGCCCGCGGTGAGTCGGTACGTCGTGGCCTGAACCATCCCAGTTCCGTCGACGCGACGATCCGGGACTACACGCCATCGTCCACGTTGACGGGCAATGGAGCGGATCGCGACGCTAGTACCACACCTCGGCACAAGGATGTTAGCAAGCAACCACGCCATCTCCAACGCTTGGAGTTTGTGGCAGACGAGTGGCGGCGTGTCTACCAACATTTTGCTTTGATGGATTCCGCAGGGATGGTTAGACTGCGGGGGTTGTTGCTCCAGGGCCTGAGCCGGATTAGGACGTTCGCTGGAGCCAGTTGAAGTTTTAGGGACGGACTTCATTGTTCCGGAGTCAGCATTCAAATTCGTCAGCGAGTTGACTGGATCGGCGAACCGGGCCAGCCTCGTTGCGAGATATTGAGGAATTACCATGGGCCGTGGTTCACAGCCAGAACGATCATCTCGAACAGACTGGTTCATGCACGCTGGCGTAGGCGCATGCATGCATTTCTTGCCCCATGATGAACTGACCTTCGCACAGGTGCACAACTTCGACGTCGATGCTCTGGCTGAGCAACTGCAGTGGATGGGAGCGAGATACCTGCTTTTAACACTCGGGCAGAACTCCGGTTGGTTCAACGCGCCCAATGCCACGTATGAGAAGTATGTTGGCTGCCGCCCCGGTGAACGATGCACGCTACGTGATCTCCCGGGCGAGTTATCTAACGCGCTGGCTGACAAGGGCATTCGCCTTCTGCTCTATCTCCCCTGCCAGCCACCCAACCGCGACGCCAACGCCCAGCGAGCTTTTGACCTGCCGCAGGGGCCGAAGGATCAGCCGCTCAGTCAACCATGCATCGGGAAATGGGCCGAGGTGATCCAGGAATGGTCGATCCGCTATGGGGATCGCGTGGGGGGCTGGTGGTTCGACGGTGCCTACGAGCATGTTCAGTTCACCGAGGCGACAGCGTCGATCTATGCCGAGGCGGCGAGACGGGGCAACGCTGACGCCATCGTCACGTTCAATCCCGGGGTCAAGCTGATTCGCTACACCCAGGCAGAGGATTACACGGCCGGCGAACTGGTGGACCCGTTTGAGGTACTGCCGACATCACGCTGGGTCGATGGCTCGCAGTGGCATGCGCTGACTTACCTGGGGTCGAACTGGATGAAATCCGATGTGCGGCACTGCACGGCCACCTGGCGATCATGGGTCGCGGCGGCAACAGCGCAGGGGGGCGTGGTCACGCTTGATGTCGGTTCGAACCAGGATCCCACGCTGGGCCCCATCGGTGCCGTGTCAGCAGAGCAAGCACAACAGTTTCGCGACATAACTCACTCGGCACATTCGAGGTGAACCCAACAACCAGCCATGATCCGTGGCGGCCCTTACATCGCCCGTTATAGGTAGAGTTACGATTAAGTCAATCGCGGCAGGTCAGCTTTGAGATTGCGCTGGCGAATGTGACGGAGTTGACGGTCAACGCATGGGGAGAACGGACCGTGACACGTGCCAACAGCACCGACCACCTCCCTTCTTTGACCTAGACGTTCAAGGCACATTCGCCGATCCACGCCATAATCGTTTCTATCAAAGACTACCCCTCGATATACGCCACAAAGAGCCCTCCGGTTTGAACTGGAGGGCTTTCTCATTGCTGTAGCAAGCGTTCGATGCGACTGCGGCAACTGACGCTGACCTATGAGGCCTTTTCCATTGCTGCGTCGATAAACGAATGATTTAAACAATCACTCCGGCTGCACATTCCAGCGACCTCGGCAGGCGGGTAGCCACAGGTGTTTACAGAGCGGTCTAGACGAGCGACAATCTTCTTGCTGTTGGTGACGGGGCCTTCGCAGGTGAGCCAGTGTCGAGGGGCCCGTTTCCCGCGACTCCGCATTCCGGCCAAAACCCCTGATCGAAAGGACGTCCCATGGCGACGAACTGGAAGCTCATTCGTGAGGTGCTCAACGGTACGATTGATGCCTGCGAGGCGGTGGAGAATCTGCGACCGGACATCTTGGCCGGGGAGTACGAGGCGCGGTCAAGTTTCCAGGACGACGTCTGCGTTGGCGACTTTCTCAACCGATTCTGGCAATATCCCGAAGGGGCGGCACGCGACATCATTCGTATACGAACGCACCTTGGAGCAGACCAGAAGCACTTGCCGGAGACTGCCCGGGCGCTGGTCAATGCGGCCGTCGCATGTGCCGAAGTGATCGGATTGCCAGAAGAGGCGAGTGCTCAGGAGATACCCAGTTTTACCGCGCATTGTGGGTCCGGCGGTCACTCCATTCAAGGCCTGCTCATTGGCATACCGAGAATCCAGAATGGCTGGGTGTTGACTGGCATCACGAAGGCTCTGGTTGAGTATCGGAAGACGCCGCCGCATGAGTGACCGAACGACTCAGGCGCTGGTCAGGGGCTGGTTGGTTTTGTCTTGACGACCAAGCCCCAGCGCAGCATAACGGTCGACCGCGTGATAACATGCCAGTCATGTACTACGGGACCATCAGCCAGGGCATGGCGCTGTTGTCTTCTCTTGCTGCGTGGAGCATCGGCCTTGCTGATTCATTGCCAGTCACAGCCATAGGAGCGCCCATGACCACGTCAGCCCCGGCCACCCAGCCGCCTCCGCAGGCCGCCCTGGCCATCCGTCCCCATCTGGTGCGCGAGGGCACGCGCAGCGTGATCGCCGATCTGCCCTCGCTGGACTACACAGGGTTGAACGTCAACACATCGCATTTCTCAGCGACCGTGGCGCAGGTTTACCTCGGCCGATCAAAGAGCTACGAATGGATCATGGGCGCTTCGGGAGGCGCTTTCCGCTACCAGCTTCACGAGGAGGGTTTCTGTGGCTCTTCGCCGCACACCAACTGTGGCTACTCGTTGGCCGCCAACCTCGCAAACGCGGCGGGGCTGCGCTCGACGGCGCTGAGTTGCCCAGCAGACAACGCCGAGGAAGTCGCCCGCATCCGCAAGCAGATCGCCGATGCCATCGACTCCGGGACAGCCCTTGTTATCGCGGCATCTGAAGAAGAGACCCTCATCGCCGGCCACGAGAACAACGGTGCAACGCTACTGGTGCAACACCGTCAGAAGGATGGCACGTGGGGCTACGCACCGCTGAATCACTGGCCATGGGGGTTCACCGTCTACACGTTGCAGCCCAACGAGGCGCAGCAGAAACACGTGGTGATGCGGGCCCTGAAGCGGGCGGTGGCACTGGCGGAAATGCGGTACTGCGAAGGTTACCAAACGGGCTTTGCGGCGCTGGAACAGACGGCGCGTGAATTGGAGAATGATGCATGGTACGAAAAAGCGACGCCTCAGGATCTTAAGTCACGGATGCAGGGAAACGCGTGGATATTTCAGAACCTCGTGGGTGCCCGACGCAGCGCATCGGTCTTCCTGGCCGAAGCCGCCAACGGAGTGTCGGACGCGGCGGCGAAGCACGTCAAGAATGCCGCATCGCTCTATGACCAGGAATGGTCGTCAACGCTCGTTGACGAGAAGTCGTGCTGCCATACGATCGCCCCCTATCCGCACCTGCTGAAGAGCGGGGAAACCTGGACGGCGGCGCAGCGTCATGAACAGGCCCAGCGACTTCGGGCCGCAATCGAGTTGGAAAAGAAGGCCTTAGCGGAGATTCAGGCAGCGCTGGATGCGGGGCTATAGGTTACGGCGTGGAACGAAGGTAAGGGGTCGGTTGTCACGGGTTGAGCGACTTCTCTATGTGTGCAGCAATCTCGGCGTCGAGGGCTTGGCATTTCTTGAGAAGGTCCGCGATCGCGGCCCGGGTATCGGCATCGTGAAGCTTCGGCAAAGCGCGGTCGCCGGGCTCCTTGCCGCCGGCAAGTTCGTTGATCTTCCACATGTGGTCGTGGATTTGCTTCGCGGCCGTCGACGCAGCGCGCAGCTCGGCGGCGTGTTCGGGAGTTTCCGCTGCGATGTCGTCGAGACACACCTGCGCCCACGCCCGGCGCTCCGCCAGATCCCAGATCAGCGGCTCAATCGCCGCGACTCGCCGCGCGTGCAGCGATTTCTCATCAGCCGCCGGGGAATCGTCGAGCAGCGCTTTCTGCCACGCATCATACGTGGCTGGCCCGGCATGAAATGCACCCATTTCTTTCTCCCGCAGCATAGTTAAGCCGCGCTGTAGGGCCTGTCGGTAGACCACGCGGCGCTCGGCACGCGTGATGCGCATCGACGGCGCGACGAGGATATGCGTCTGCTTTTGCCATTCGGTCAAGGTTCTGATTTCCGTTTCATCAAAGCGGATGGTGTTACCGCCGGTGACTGCCCAGCCGCGCAAGGTGTTGCCCTGATCGTCGTATTGAGTGGCGAGGAAGACATCATGGGGCGTGGGCACGCCGACGAGGATGGCGGGCAGGCCGCGCACGCCGATGCTGTCGGTGACGGCAGCGCGCAGCGTGTCGTCGGCAAACTCCTGTTGAGCGCGGACGACGATGGTGGCGCGATAACCCGCGGCGGCCATGGCGCGTTGCCAGGGCTCTGCGGTAAGGGGCGAGGTGAGTGTGGGGGCAGGCTCTTGATCGCGCGTGAACCATGCATTCTGGAACCACTCGCCGGTAGCAAGGCCCATGAGGAGGTAAGCGTTGCTTTGCTGCCACTGCTGGGCGTTGACATCGAGGAAACGCTGGCCAAAGTCGTCACCGGTGACCTCAAGGAAGGCGCGCAGGGCGTCAGGGACGGGCAGGGCGAACGCATGTAGTGGTTATCCGAGGTTCATCAGAACTTTGAGCAGGTAGTCGTTGTCCCATCCGCAGTTGAGGCGTTTGGTGGCCAAGCCGGCTTTGAGGGTTTTCTCGGCTTTGAGCAGGTTGAGGGCCAAAC
>JBGSTK010000162.1:0-9004 GCA_041736565.1 Phycisphaeraceae bacterium
GGGTCGAGATCATGTGGTCTCCAATGAGAGCACGAAAAAGTGCGCCCTCATTGGTTATCTATGCTTTTCGTCGCCGCCGGTCCCGCTTTTTCATAACCCGAAGGTCATTTTTTAAAGCTCCACTGAGTGTAATAGCGCCCTTCCCGGGCAGAAGCCTGCCAGGCGCCTTAAGGTGATTCGGTGATGGCGCGGGAATCAGACCACATCATTTCTTGCGATGATCGCGCGTTGGCAATGGCGGCAAACCCAATTCCACCAGAAACCCATTGTGTTCGGTCATCGATCTGTGGATTTGCTCCTCGATCTCAACCAACTGGCGATGCGTGGCCGCCAGATCGATTTCCACTTCATCCTGCGCTGTGCTCACGTAACGCGAGATGTTCAGGTTGAAGTCGTTTGCCTCGATCTCCTCCATGCCCACCCGCCGGGCATACCGCTCGATCTTTTCGGGCCGATCTCGGTAGGTCTCAATGATCTTGTCGATATGCTCGTCCGTCAGTTGGTTCTGCCGTTTGCCTTTGACAAAATGCTCTGCCGCGTTGATGAATAGCACATCATCCGGCTTCTTACATTTCTTGAGCACGAGGATGCACACCGGGATGCCCGTGGAATAGAACAGGTTCGCGGGTAGACCGATCACCGTATCGATGTGCCCGTCTTTCAACAGTTTGGTGCGGATGCGTTCCTCCGCTCCGCCTCGGAACAGCACGCCGTGGGGCAGGATGATCGCCATTACCCCTTCATCCTTGAGGTAGTGAAAGCCGTGCAGTAGAAACGCGAAGTCGGCCGCGCTCTTGGGCGCCAGCCCGTGGCTCTTGAACCGCACATCCTCGCCCATCGCCTCGTTCGGGTCCCAGCGATAGCTGAACGGCGGGTTCGCCACCACTGCGTCAAACTTAGGCCTCTTGGCGGGGTTCGTCTCCCGCAACATGTCCCAGTCATTGGTCAGCGTGTCGCCGTGGTAGATGTCGAACTCCGTATCCTTCACCCCGTGGAGCAGCATGTTCATGCGGCAGAGGTTGTAGGTCGTGATATTCTTCTCCTGGCCGTAAATCCTCCCGATCCCGTGCGTCCCCATCCGCTTGCGGACGTTCAAAAGCAGCGAGCCTGACCCGCAGGCAAAATCCATGACGCTATCGAGGCGATCGCGCTTGCCGGTCGCCGGTTCCTGACTGTCGAGCGTGACGATGGCCGAGAGTATGTCGCTGATCCGCTGGGGCGTATAGAACTCGCCCGCCTTCTTACCCGAACCCGCAGCGAACTCGCCGATGAGGTACTCATACGCATCGCCGAGGGTGTCCGATTCTGTTGAGAACGCCGCCAGACCCTTGGCGATCTCCGTGATGATTGCGCACAGCTTGGCGTTGCGCTCTTCGTACTTCCGCCCCAGCTTGTCGGAGCCGAGGTTGATCTCTGAAAACAGCCCCTGAAACCGGCTCTGGAACGATTCGTTCTCGATGTACTTGAACCCCGCCTGCAGCGTGGTCAGCAGTTCGCCGTGCTGCGTTTTGGCCATGTGGCTGATGCTCGCCCACAAATGTTCGGGCTTGATGACGTAATGCACCTTGAGCCGCATCTGTTTCTCAAACGCGACGATGTCCTTGGGGTTCTCCGCGTACCAGACCGACAGCGGCGTTCGCCCGCCGTTGCCGATTGCGTTCGGGTCGGGGTAGTCCTTACCCAGTTCCTTCTTCGCCGCCTGCTCGTAGTTGTCTGAGAGGTAGCGCAGGAACAGGAATGAAAGCATGTAATCGCGGAAGTCGTCTGCGCCCATCGCGCCGCGCAATTGGTCCGCGATGTTCCAGAGGGTCTTGCCGAGTTGTTTTTGGTCGCGGTTGGTCATAAACGCTTTTGCTTAAGTCGTTATCCTAGGAAAATGTCAAGTTTCAGGAGGGCGTGGCGTGCGACGGGACCGTCCACCCGGCATCGGCATACTGGAGGCGTCTTGCTGCGCCGTCGCATCTCACAGCTTCTTTGCCAATGCGATGAGCTGGCCGGTTGCGAGATGCTCTGATGCCTCGATGACGCGAAGGTTCGATCCCTTCTCCTGCTGAAACTCCTGCCGCAGCTGACGGAGTACGCTTTTCGCATGCCGATAGCGTTCTGTATCAGACTCGATAACTCGCGACGCGCCGGCTGCGAGGCTTCCCACGTTAAGCTTTCCGAATGTGCCTGCCTTCTTCTCGATATCCGTCCGGCCATTGACATATTTTTCGATCGACGTGTCACAGCATGCCGATGTCGCGGCATCGATCATCTGCTGCATCTCATCTTCATCTACGTTGTTGAGAGCGCCCAAGTGCCTCGCATTCAGGAAATGTGACTCAACGTCAACCCCTGTCGTGAGGAACGGTTCGGTCTTCATATTCCTGATCTGTGCCACCCATTTTTCAACCTCATTGTCTGTCAGGTAATCACGGTCACGGTGAACGATGATCTTCGCATTTGGATTGGAAATACGAATGAGTTCGAGTAGCGGGCGCAAGTTGTGAGGAGATGTGCAGCCATAGTATGCTAGGACGAGGGATTCAGTCAGAGCAATACCAGACGACTCAAGAAGGACTTCCAATCCCCTCTTGAGCTCGTCCTCTGTCAGCACAATGCACTTCGCTTGCGATCCTGACAGCATCTCCTTGACGTCCAGTGCACCAATATCCATCAGGACGGCGAGATCGTGGTCCTGCTGCATCGTCTCAACAGTCCCGTTGCGTACCCAAAGAAACGAGGCTTGCCCGCTGAGCGCGTCGACGACGTGTCGAGAGTGAGTCGTGAGGAATACCTGCGTATCCCGCTCTTCCGCCACGCCCTGAAGCAGCCTACAAAGAAGTCGCTGGTTGTTGGGGTGGAGGTGTGAATCCGGCTCGTCGAGAATGATAACCGACGGGTGGAAGTAGTGGACATAGCCTAGAATCTGTACCGCTTGGAGTACTCCCGTCCCCGCCAGCTCTACAGGAACGCGTCCGGCACCTGTGTTGGCATAGACCATGATGTGTTCGTCTGTCTCTTTCAGGTAATGTACTTCTAACTTGATATCGGGGAAGAGCTTGCGGAGGTCTTCCAGAAACGAGTTCCACGCGACTTGGTGCTCGGCGTCATATAAACGGAGGAGAATGTTTCTGAACACTAAGTTCGCATCTCCTCTTGCGATTGTCCGTAGAAGCACTCCATTAGATATGAACTCCTCGTGCTTTGCTATTCCCGCAAGGCCGGGCGAGTAGATCGTGAAAGGGTTTTCTAGGCTCCCGAGTTTACTAGCCGCTGGTACGTTTTCTACACTCACGTGAATGTTGCCGTTACGTCCCTTTCGGATGATGAGGTTGACCTTCTCGCCATCGGAGAGGACCAGGGACACCTCAATGGCAGATGTTGTGCTCTCAAGCAATTGTCCACCATGTCCTAACGCGTAAAGGTCGGCGCACGGGGCGTATAGCAACTGGGTCGGGCTTAAGCTCAAGGTAACCGTCTGCCGATTGCCCCATCTGTTCGCCAGCTGGATGGACTGAAACAGCCCAACCGAGAAGTGGATGATCTGAGCAAGAGTACTCTTTCCCGAGTTGTTCGCGCCGATGAACGCATTTATGGAAGAAACGTCGAATGGAGCATCGACAATGCTTTTGAAACGCTTGATATGTACTGACTGTAACGGATTGCCCATTGTATTTCCTCGGGATGTTTAATAATCGGTATTTATCCTAAAATGAGATCAGCGTACACCGCGGCACGCGCATTGCATCGGCCTGTTGATAAGGCAGGTGGTCGGCGACATTATGAAGGGCGTGCCAATGTGCATCTCTGTCGTGTTGGTCATTGACTCATCTGCCTTCCGGAGAGGGGTAAAGGTGCTGCATTAGGCCCTTCTTGTGGTGCTTCAACGCCTCCACCTTCCGCGACGTGGCCGACAGCAAAGCGTCCAGCGTGGATAAACACGCGGCGATCCGCTGCTGCTCGGCCCCATCCTTTGGAAACGCAAACGGCAGTTCTCGAAGCAGCCCTTGGCTCAAGTTCTCTTGGCCGCCTGCGTTGCTGAGAGCGCGAATCTCGTCGTACCTGCCAGCGAGATAGAGGAATGCGTACGTCTGATCAACCGCGTCAGTCGGCAGGATCGCGGCGCATGCTTGGTTCGTCGTCGCTTCAATTCCGAGCATTGCGACTTTGCCGCGCGTCTTTCCTTGACCGTACAAGGCCATGAGGATAGTGCCCTTCGGGAACATCTTCGCCGCTGATTTCTCAAGGCCTACGTCGCTAATGGTTTCGTCGGTGTGGTCGATCACGTTAAAATCGACTAACGACGTCGTGACCCACGGTATCCCACCGTGCCAATAGGCTTTAACCGTTCGTTCGGGTGTCCCGCCTGTCGCCGTGTCGAAGATGTCGCCGAGCGTCTTGGTCTCCCACTCCCCCGCGTTGTGGAATTCGGGGAAGCGGAGGCGGGGGCGGGATTCGCCGGGGCGGGGGAAGAGCTGCTGCATCAGCCCTTTCTTGTGCGACCGCAACGCCTCCAGCTTCGCCGACTCCGCCCCGATCCACTCATCCAACGACCCCAAACACGCCGCGATCTTCCGCTGCTCGGCGGTGGAGGGTAGGGGCACCGGTAGTGCCATCAAATCGTCATCGCTGACGTTCAGCGACCCGTGAGCGCGAGCGCCGACTGTGAGGAACTTGCACAACCATCGCCCGTGAAGATTGCCCGCGAATAGGAAATCGAGGTAGGCCGGTTCAATCTTCTCGGAGTCGACGCGAAAACAAGTGAAGATGCTGTTCGGCACAGCCGCCTTTGCGTCGATCATATGCCGCGCGATGTAACCTTCCGGGAATGCCTTCGTCGCGCTCTTGTTGTAGGCGAAGTCGTCTTTCCTAAGCCGGATGTAGTTCCGCAGCGAGTTGCCCGCGATTGTCCTGCCGAATTTGTCTTCCTGGCTCAGTAGGCCGACGCCAGACGTCACGGTGTAAGGAATGCACGGCGTCGTGCCAACACGATCGGAGAGCGATTGGGCAAGATGACCAAGCGGCACTTCGTCCCACGGCTTCCGGAACTCCGGAAACCGCAGCTTGGGCGTCAATGTGCGTGAGTCGGAGGCTTCGCCCGGCAGGGGAGGCCGCTTACTTCGTGCGCGGTTCTTTGGGTTTTGTTTCATCGTCCCGCCTCACTCCTCGTAAGCTTTGAGCCCTGAAATCTCGCGGCCTGCGGCGCGTTTATTCAGGAGCGGCAGGAGGTCGGCCATCAGCGCCAACTCACGTTCGCGCCGGTCGCGCCAGCTCAAATCCAACGGCTCCATCAGCACGGTGAGCTGTTCGCCGTCGAAAATCATTCGCTGCAGGATGGTGTCGACGAATGCCTGGAGGCGCGGGGTGGGCAGGCCGTGCTTGGTGGCGAGGGCGGCGATCTCGGCGGCGTTCTTTTCGGCCTTGAACTGCTGGTAGCCATCGCGCACGGCCTTCTCGGTCAACGCCTTGCCGGTTTCGAGCGAGCGGACGTATTCGGTGATCGCCTCGCGCTCGTCGATGAACTTGGCGTCCGACGCGATCAGACCGATGAGTTGTTCCCGACTCATCGACTGCTTGCCCGGCGCTTGCCCGGAGAACTTGGCGATGAGCGACATTATGTAGTCGTAATCGATGGTGGCGCTGGCGAAGAGGACGAACTCGAAATCGAGCTGGTCGATGGTCCCGCTTACTTCGTGCGCGGCTCCTGGAGTTCTTCGCTGATCGCGGAGGCGCTGGGCGGTTTCGAGGTAGACGCCCTTGAAAGCCTTGTGATCGTCCTTGGGCAATATCTGCTCGATCACGTCTTTCTGCTCGGGCGTGAGGTCAGTGTACTGGTCGAGCTGGGTCTGGAGGCGCTGAACCTCTTTGAACTTGTTGAGGAACCCGGCCCGTGCGTCGTCTCCCTTGAGGTTCAGCGCGTCCTGGGGCCTTACCTCACTCCGCTGTCCGTCCAAGGTACCCACCTGAGACCTCAGGAATTCGTCAAGTTCGGCCTTGGCTTTCTTAAGCTTCTCGATCACCACCGGCGCCTTGTCCACAAGCCAGATTTCGCGCGCCTTTTCGGCGGATTGGCCGGAGAAGAGGGCGATGGCGGCATCGACCTCGGCCTGCTGGCCGCGGAAGTCGAGGATGTGGCCATAGGGTTTGCTGGCGTTGAGTATGCGGTTGGTGCGGGAAAACGCCTGAATCAAACCGTGGTGCTTGAGGTTCTTGTCAACGTAAAGCGTGTTGAGGTATTTGCTGTCGAAGCCTGTTAAAAGCATGTCGACGACGATGGTGATGTCGATCTTGTGCTGGTGCTTGCCGTCGGGATCGATCTTGCGGAAGTCCTCGTTGGGATACTGCTGGTCCTTGATGCGCTTCTGGACGTCCTGGTAGTAGAGGTCGAACTCGTTGATGGAGTGGTTGGTGCCGAATTTTGTATTGAAGTCGGCGATGATGGTTATCAGGGCCTTCTTCTTTTCTTCGGGGTCGTGCTTGTTGTCTTCGAGTTCGGTGGGCAAATCTTCCTGAATCTGGCGAACGTCGGCACTGATGTCGCCGGGTGGGGAGAAGACAGCGGCGATGTTGAGGGGGACGTAATCCGGATTGGTCATCTGGTGGCCATCTTGCACCGCGTTGAACAGGTGGAAGTAGTCGATGGCGTCGTTGATGCTGGCGGTGGCGAGCAGGGCGTTGAACCTGCGCCCTCCGGTTGCGGCATGATGCTTGGCGAGGATGGCATTGACGATGGCGGACTTGGCGAGCGATTGGCCAGCTTTGGGGGCGTCTTTGCCATCCGGCTTGTAGTAATCGACATGGAAGCGCAGGACGTTCTGGTCTTCGATGGCGTGGGTGATGGTGTAGGCGTGCAGCTCGCGCTGGAAAAGGTCAGTGGTGGTGCGGAGGGTCTGCACGTCGCCGTCGATCTGCTTGGCGGTGGCGTTTTGCTCGAAGATGGGCGTGCCGGTGAAGCCGAAAAGCTGGGCGCTGGGGAAGAAAGCCTTGATGGCTTTGTGGTTGTCGCCGAACTGCGAGCGGTGGCATTCGTCGAAGATGAAGACGATGCGCTGGTCCTGCAGGGGTTTGAGGATTTCGGCGTAGGTCTGTTTGCCGTCGCCCTTGCGCTGGGTGTTGCGCTTGCTGTTCTCGTCGAGCGCCAGGCCTAGCTTCTGGATGGTGGTGACGATGACCTTGTCGGCGTAATCATCGGAGAGCAGCCGTTGAACGAGGGCGAATGTGTTGGTGTTTTCTTCGACGCACCCTTCCTGAAACTTATTGAACTCTTCGCGGGTCTGCTTATCGAGGTCTTTGCGGTCGACGACGAAGAGGCACTTGGTGATTTTTTCGTTGGCCTTGAGGAGGGTGGAGGCTTTGAAGCTGGTGAGGGTTTTGCCGCTGCCGGTGGTGTGCCAGACGTAGCCGTTGCCGTCATTGTCGTCGATGCACTTGACGATGTTCTGGACGGCGTAAATCTGATACGGTCGCATCATCAGGAGCTTTTGCTCGCTGGCGATGAGGACCATGTACTTGCTGATCATTTGCCCGAGCGTGCACTTGGCCAGGAACTTTTCGGCGAAGTCGTCGAGGTGCGTGACCTTCTTGTTGTCGGGCGTGGCGAACTGGTAGACGGGCAGGAATCGCTCATCGGCGTTGAAGGCGAAGTGGCGGGCGTTGTTGTTGGCGAAGTACCAGGTGTCGGAGCGGTTGGAGACGACAAAGAGCTGCATGAAGCACAGGAGCGTGCGGGCGTAGCCGTTGCCGAGGTCGTTTTTGTACTCGACGATCTGCTCCATCGCCCGGCGGGGGGTGATGCCGAGGGTTTTGAGTTCGATCTGCACAACGGGGATGCCGTTGATAAGCAGGATGACGTCGTAGCGGTGGTGGCTGTAGTCGGTGTTGATGCGAAGTTGGTGGACCACCTCGAAGGTGTTTTTGCACCAGTCTTTGATGTTGACGAGGGTGTAGTTCAGCGGCGTGCCGTCGTCGCGGGTGAAGTCGTTCATCCCGCGCAGGGTCTGGCTGGCGGTGTAGACGTCGGGGGTGACGATCTCATCCAGCAGGCGGGCGAACTCGGCATCGGTGAGTTGAACGCGGTTAAGGGCCTGGAAGTGGTGGCGGAAGTTGGCTTCGAGGGCGGCGCGGTCACGGATATCGGAACGATATTCGTATTTGAGGGCAAGAAGCCGCTGGATGAGGTGGTCTTCAAGTTGGCATTCTGATGACGCCATCGGTGCTCCCGGCTCGCTTGGGCTTCTTGTGGCGTCAGTCGTGACCATGCTGTGGGGCATCCCGGGAGGCGGTGTGCGAATGATGGCATGCAGTATAGCGGGCGGGGCTGGCGGACGGAGAGCGGGTCAATGGTTATCCTGGCTGGCCGTGTGTCGCCAGACAAACTCCGCACTTACAATGGGGCCAGGCGCATCGGGATGGGTCAGATGATGGTGAAGCGGTGTCGATATCGGCGGTGTTCGATGAGCTGCGCCTACGGCGGCTGGTCGACTTGGTATCGACGGTTAAGCGTGGCAAAGTGGACGCATAACCCGGAGGTCACTTTGTTACGCTCTATTGAGCCTAACCACCTCACAGGACAACGACCACTTTCTGGACGACCTGTCGTTTGTGGAGTTGACGGTCAACGTTTACGCGTTCGAAAGAAAGGGACGCATCGCGTCGCATGCGCAACGTTGCGGCGCGATGCGTGTGACTGGCTTACTCCAACCACGGCACCGGCGACGGCTCGGCATCGATCAGCGTCACGTTGTTCTGCTTGCTGTTGCGGCCCTGCTTCGTCACCACCTCGTACATCGCCTCACGCTTCTCACCTGGCTTGAGTGCCACGCGGTACTGCACCGTCTGGTAGTCGTGTAACTCCGGGGCCAGCTTGCTCTTGAACTCTACGTGGCCGCCGAACACCCGGCGGATGTCCAGCGTGATCGCGTCGTCGGTGTAGTTGCGGATGCGCTGCGAATAAATCGTGTGCTCGTCCCAGCCCGCGACCGTCGAGCGGACATCGATCTCGACACCGCCGCCGATCTTG
>JBGSTK010000163.1:0-14017 GCA_041736565.1 Phycisphaeraceae bacterium
GTGGTGGCGGCGGTGGCCGTCGCGAGTGGTAATCCACACGCAATAGCCCGCTAGACCTACCTTTACAACACACGCACCCCGTCGGCAACCCCGACGGGGTGCTTTCGTTTGTCTGGTTCTTGGCGCGACGCGCTTTACCCCTTTCACCCCGCAACGCTCCACTCGCAATCCGGCAAATCGCAAGTCGCCATGCGGGGTGCAGGATGACAGACGCGAGCATTGCGAATGAATCGCAGGATCATGGCGTAAATCGTTTAATGTACTAGCTTTACACCAAATCGACGCATGCTATAATCTCTCGTCTGACGGCGCCCAAGGCCGTGACCGCCCCCGCCCGTCCCTCTTCCCCAGGACCCCGCCATGCCTGCAGTCGTGTCATTACCCCTGTCCCTGCCTGATGATGCGCAAAAGCGGGAAACCTGCGCCCGCTGTATCGAAGAACGCCTCGCCCGCCAAGCAGGCATCCGCACCGCCGCCGTCCACCGATCCGCCCACGGTTCCGCGACCCCTTCCTCGACCAACGCTCAAAGCCCTAACCTCACCGATGGCTCCACCATCGAACTCGCCTACGACCCACAGCAGATAACCCTCAGTCAAATCAACGATTATCTCCGACAGGCGGGCGGCTGCATCAGTCCGTCGATGGCGCATATCATCCTCCCCGTCCGAGGTCTGGTCTCGCCGCGCCATGAAATGGCGGTCCAGCGATCCCTTTCCCGCCTGCCCGGCGTGCGGTCCTCAGCCTCCTACGCTTCCCAGACCATCCGCCTCGAGTTTGACCGCCGAGCCTGTGCCCTGCCCGAGATCGTTCGGCGACTTGAGAACCTGGGCATCACCCTGCGCTCCCCCAACGCACCGCTCGACGCTCAAGAACCCCAAAATTCACCGAAATCGGCCGCCTCAACCCCCGGGGTACCCCCCCATAACCCCCCCGGTACCCCCGCTCAACCCCCCCCTATCACCCCCATCACCGCCCCTCAACTTGCACCATCTGTTGGAGCGCGTTTAGCCGCGCGACCCGCCGCATCCTCGCCTCACCGTCTGGTGCGATGGGCATCAATCGTCTATCACCAACCCGATCTACTCGTGGCCATCTGCGCGGGGCTGTTCCTCGTTGCAGGCTTCGCGGTGCATCTCTTCGATGGCCCGCAACCGATTCGCATCGGGCTGCTCATCGTCAGCTACATCCTGGGCGGATGGTTCCCGTCCCATGACATGATCGCCACGTTGCGTCGCTTCCGCGTTGACATCGATGTGCTGATGTTCGCCGCGGCGTTTGGTGCTGCATCGCTTGGCCACTTCGAGGAAGGCGCGCTGCTGCTGTTCCTCTTCTCGCTGGGTGGTGCTGGTGAACGCCTCGCGATGGATCATGCTCGCAACGCCATCGACGCGCTGGCCAAGCTCGCGCCCACCACCGCCACACGCATCCAAGCCGACGGCTCGCGACGCGAGGTCAACGTCAATGATCTGGCCGTCGGTGATCGCGTGCTGGTTCAGCCCGGTCAGCAGGTGCCTTGCGACGGCGTCGTCGAGAGTGGCCAGACCGACATCGACCAGGCGCCCATCACCGGCGAGTCCGCGCCGGTCGCCAAGAGCCCGGGCAGCGAAGTCTTCGCAGGCACCATCAACGGGCAAGGCGTCATCACCGTCGTCGTCGCCAAGCCGTCGAGCGAAAACACCATCGCCAAAGTCATCCGTCTGGTCGAAGAGGCACAGACGACCAAAAGCTCTACGCAGGTCTTCACCGATCAAGTCGAAAAGTGGTACGTCCCGCTGGTGCTCATCAGCACGGGCCTGCTCATCGTGGTGCCGCCGCTGGTCGGTTGGATTCCCCGCCGAGAACATTCGAGCCTCTGGGCGGGATGGTTCTATCAAGCCATGGCGTTTCTCACCGCAGCCTCACCCTGCGCGTTGGCCATCGGCACACCCGCAGCGGTGCTCTCTGGCATTGCGCGAGCGGCCCGCGGCGGCGTGCTCATCAAGGGTGGCAACCATCTGGAAAACCTCGGCCGGGTCCGCGCCATCGCATTGGACAAAACCGGCACACTCACCCGAGGTCAGGCCCAGGTCACTGATGTCATCACCCTCGATGATGCGCTGACTGCTGATGAATTGCTTCGACTCGCGGCGGCGCTGGAGAGCACGAGTCATCACCCGTTGGCGGATTCCATCGCGGGTGAAGCGCAGGCACGCGAGATGTCGCTGCCGGATGTCAGCGACGTGCAGCAGGAGCCGGGGATGGGCATTCGTGGCCGGGTGGAAGGTCGGCCCATCGCCATCGGTCGCCCGTCGATGTTCGCCGATGATCTGGCGGGTCTTGCGGTCGCCAACGAGCGCATTGCTGCGCTTCAAGAGCAGGGCAAGACAGCGGTGATCGTTGCTGATGATGTTGGTGTGCTGGGGCTCATCGCCATGGCGGATGAAGTGCGCCCCGGCGCAGCGGCGATGATCTCAGCGCTGCATCGGCTGGGCATCAAGCGGACGATCATGCTCACTGGCGACAATCGCCGCACCGCCGCAGCCGTCGCCAAACAGGTGGGCATCACGGAGTATGTCGCGGAGTTGCTGCCTCAGGACAAGCTGGATCGTGTGCGAGCGCTGGACATCGAGTGGGGCAGAGTGGCGATGGTCGGCGACGGCATCAACGATGCCCCCGCCATGGCCAACGCGACAGTCGGCATCGCCATGGGCGGAGCGGCAGCAGGTGGCGGTGGCAGCGATGTGGCGCTGGAAACAGCCGATGTGGTGCTGCTGGCCAACGACCTGGCGAAGATTCCAGAAGCTATTGGCGTGAGTCGATTCAGTCGTCGCATCGTGATCCAGAATCTGGTGATCGCGCTTGGCGTCATCACCGTGCTCGCCCCCGCCGCCGCGCTGGGCCTGGCACCTATCGGCCTGGCGGTGCTGTTCCACGAAGGTTCGACAGTGGTGGTGGTGTTGAATAGTCTGCGAACGCTGCGCTATCGCGCGGTGGTGGCGTAGAGGTGCGTTGAGCGCACGCGGTACGTGCGGGGTTTGGTAATCGTGTAGCGAAGTTCGCTGGTTAGGTGCGCTTTTTTAGGATCAGGCCGTGGAAGGGGCGGTTTTCGCGGCGGTATTTCCGCTCGAAGTTGGTGCCAACCAATTCGCCTGCCGAGGCGGAGACGGGGCTTTCGAAGGGCTGGCGTTCGAATAGATCGGCAACCTCACTGGCGTGGTGTTCCATCCATGCGAAGTAGTCGCTGTGATCGGTGGCGATGCGGATCATGCCTGCCGGCTGCAGCACGCGATACAACTCGCCGAGGAACGGTGCCTGGATAATGCGGCGTTTCTGATGGCGCTTTTTAGGCCAGGGGTCGGGGAAGTAGATGTGGACCTGACGCAGCGCGGCATCGGGCACATAGCAGCGCACGAACATCGCGGCCTCGGCATGCAGCAGGCGGACGTTGGTGAGGTTGTGTCGCCGAACGCGATCGGCGGCATAGCGCCAAAAGGCGTTGGCCCACTCGATGCCTAGGTAGTCCACATCGGGTTGCAGCGTGGCTTGTTGGACAAGGAAGGTGCCCTTGCCTGAGCCGATCTCGAGTTCCATGGGGCGAGGCGCGGCTTGAGGATCGGGCGTGGCGAAGCCGAACCATTTGTGGAGGTCGAGCGGCCCGTGGTCGATGGGCGGCAGTTGTGCCTGATCGAAGCCGAAGGTGCCGACGTCGAGATTTTTGCCATGCGAAAGCGACAGACTCATGGCGTCAGTATAGAGGGTTGAGGCTTGGGAATGGCGCGGTACTGCGGCTGACGCGGAGCGTTTACGTTTCAGACCGGCACGTGGCGTTTCAAGATTCAGGCAGGCCGAAGTCAGCGGGGCTTGCTGTGGCGACATCGTGACCCGTCAAAGCCTTGACGACGCGGCTGACGTGGATGTGGCAGTTCTCGATAAACAGACGGAAGCGTTCTTGCGTGCCCGCCACTGCGGTGCCCACCACGTAGACGCCCGGCACGTTGGTCTCCATGGTCTGCGCATCAATCCGCGGCGAGTGGTTTTCGCCTTGCAGTTCCACGCCCAACATTTTGAAGAGGCGAGTGTCGGCGACATAGCCGGTCAACAGCAACACGAAATCCGTCTCGACGTGGCGGGTCTGCATCTGCCCGCCGGGCGGACGATCGGCTTCATCGATCGACGCAAGTGTCACCTCACTGGGGGTGATGGAGCGAACTGTGGTACGCGGGTAGAAGGTGATTTTGCCCTCGCGGATGAGCGATTCGAGTTCGGGCAACAGCCAGTATTTCACGGCTGCTTTATCAAACGCTTCGCGGCGATAGCTCAAACTCACACGGGCACCGATGCGATGGCAGCGGATGGCGGCTTCGACGGCACTGTTCCGCCCGCCGACGATGAGCACCTTCTGGCGGAAATATTTGTGCGGGTCCTGAAAGTAGTGCGACACATGCGCCAGGTCCTCGCCCGGGACATGCAGCAGGCGGGGATGCGCCATATCGCCGATGGCCAGGACGATGCGTCGCGCGGTGTAATGCCTGAGGAGCCCGCTGTGCGAGGACTGGACGAGAAACCCGCTCTGGTCGTGTTGGATCTGCTCGACCGTCTCGTAGGTACGGATATCCAGATCAAACTGCACCACCGCGGCGCGGAGGTAAGCCAGGTATTCCTCGCGAGTGGCTTTGGATTGATCGACGGTGTGCAGCGGCATGCCGCCGATGGCGATCCGTTCGGGCGAAGAGAAGAAGCGTGTCTGGTGGGGATACCACGTGACGGTCTGGGCGATCTGCCCAGCTTCGAGGTGGATGTAGTCAGCCCCGACCTGCTTGAGCGCGATGGCCGTCTCCAAGCCGATGGGACCCGCCCCGATGAGGAGGATGTCCGTGGAGATCATGATGGCATCGTAGCACCGATGGCGCGGGGGTGCAGGGTTTAGGCGAGGTGTGCTTTGGCGTGGCGTGCAACGGCTGCGCGCTATGGGGCGGCAACGTGCTATGGGCCGACGGCGCGGGCCGGTACACTAATCGCCATGATCCGCATCACACCCACACTGTCGCTCAATGATGACGAGGTGAGTTTCACCTTCGTGCGCGGTGGCGGGCCCGGGGGGCAGAACGTCAACAAGCTGGCGACGACGGCTCAGCTTCGTTTTGATGTGGCGAACTCGCCTTCACTTTCCGAGGCGGTCAAGCGGCGGCTGGTGCGACTGGCGGGTTCGCGAATGACCACCGAGGGCGAGCTGCTCATCGATGCCCACCGCCATCGGACGCAACAGATGAACCGTGACGATGCGCTGGAGCGGCTGGTGGAGTTGATCGCCCGCGCCGCGACGCCGCCTCGACCGCGCAAGAAGACGCGTCCAACCAAGGGCTCGAAACTGCGACGGCTTGATAGCAAGCGTCAGCGAAGCGAGCTCAAGCGCGGGCGGCAGAGTCCGGAGTAAGGGTGGCATTCACCGCGAGCTTCAATCGGCGGCCGGGGCGGTGGTGATCGCTGCACCGGCACCCGCGGCACTGTGGCCCGTCGACCTGCGAAGCGGTCCCGCTAGGATGGGCCGCGTCGGGCGGGGCAGACCGCGCCGCAGACGCAACGCCGGCAAGGTCGTCACAGGTGATGGAGCCACCGTCGCCAAGTCGTGCTCCTCGACCACAGCCGTGACTTCCTGCTCGTGCTCGTGGAGCGCCAAGGCTGCGCGAAGCCAGGTCAGCGTGGCAGCTGCGCCCTGATTGCTGCTGACGCCCGTGGCCTCCAACTTGTCGGCGCAGCCTCCCGTGGCGTGATCGACCAGCGGTTGGCGCAGATCGTTATCGCCCATGAACCACCCCAGGCAGCGGTGGGCATGTTCACGCCAAACGGTGTCATGCGTGATGCGGTGTGCTTCGAGACAGGCTTGGAGCAACGCGGAAACTTCAGCGGGCAGCTGATCGAAGCGCGCGGGTTCTTCACCCCGCCTCCGTCCGCCACGAGTGCCCACGGGTGCCAGGTGACCGTCGTCGGTAGTCTGCTGCTCCATCAACCATTTCAGACTCCGCAATGCTGTGGCGGTCATGGTCTCGTTACCCATGGTCTGCCCAGCGATGAGTAAGGCATGAGGCAGTCGGGCGTTTTCGAAATCCAGCGCCTCGGTGGGCCATGGCCAGTGCTCATCGCCTTGGGTTTCAAACGCATCGAGAAGCTGCGTCGCCAGATGGTCACGTGTGCGACGGATGGAGGTCTCCCCGCCATAGCGATGCAGGTAGGCGTGACATCCCAAGAGCGCAAACGCACGGCTGCGCAGCGTGGGCAACTCGGCGGCCGTCGGCAACGCCTCATGGAACAAGCCCGACGCCAAACTGATGTGGCCGGGGATGCGACTGCGGGCGACGGTTTCGCCTAACGCACGCAGCGCCCGACCGTGAGCATCATCCACTGCCGTAGCCTTCTCGCTGCCGGGCTCGGGCTTGGTGTCGTCGGCGATCCACACGCGGTCATAGCCCATGCGGGTGCGGAAGCGATGGGTCTTGGCATCCAGGGCGTACTCGAGGAAAGCCAGATAACGGCCGGTGAGCCGCGAGGCATCGCCACCGTTGCCGACATAATCCTCCGCCATCAAACTCACCATCAACGCGCGGGCGTTGTCATCCGTGCGGTAGCCAGCCGAGCGGCTGGGGATGGTGCCGCGTGCCTCGGACAATACACCCGTGTCGTCCGTGAGCGTTCGCAGGTGATCGAGACAAATCTCGGGCAGATCGAGCGTCAGCCCTTCGCTGTTGTTGTCGGCTGCGGCGTTGGCGGCGCGGCGTTGGGCCTGAGCGACGGCACGAGCAGTAGGGCGCGGCTCACGCTGACGCTTGGCGATCACTTCACCGAAAACCTCCAGATATACCTGTGACACTGAAGGCCAGGTCATCTGCCGGGAAAAATCGTAGGCTCGTTTGCGCATCGCATGACGTTGCGTTTCATTGTCAAACAGGTCGATCAGCGCCTTGGCCATCGCTTGCGAATCTTTAAACGGCACGCACACGCCGCGACCGTCGCTGAGCATCTCCTTGGCGTACCAGTACGGCGTGGAAACCACCGCATTGCCGGTGCCCAACGCATAAGCCAGCGTGCCCGAGCAGATCTGGTTCTCGCTCAAGTAAGGCGTCACGTACACATCGGCAGCACAGAGGAATTCGCAAAGCTCGGAGATATCGACAAAGCGGTTGTGGAACTGCAGGTGTTGATCAACGCCCAATTCGCGCGCCCGCCGTTGCAGCCCCAGCCGATACTCCTCGCCGTGGTTCGCCAGGACGCCCGGGTGCGTGGCGCCGACGACGACGTAGATCGCATCGGGATGCCGCTCGACGATGGCGGGCAGCGCCTCGATGACATTCTCGATGCCCTTGCCGGGGCCAAGCAGGCCGAAGGTGAGAATGACCTTGCGGCCCTCGACGCCGAACTGGTCCTTGTAGTAGGACGGATCGATGAAGGGCACATCCGGGATGCCGTGATGAATGTGCGTGATTTTCTCAGTCGGCACATCGTAGACATCCACGAGGAACGCCTCGGCCTGATGCGCCATGACCACCAGCCGATCCGACAGTTCAGCGATTCGCTGGAGGGTGCGTTTCTGTCCTTCGGTGGGGTCTTTAAGGACGGTGTGGAGCGTGGTGACGATGGGCATCCGCAGCCGGGCAAGCAGTTCGAGGATGTGCTTGCCATCGGGCCCACCGAAGATCCCGTACTCATGCTGGAGGGAGACCGCGCCGACTTGATTGGCGTTGATGAATTCTGCCGCGAGGCGATAGTCCGCCAGATGGTTTTCGTTGATCTCGAACTGTACGCGGTTGGAATATTGATATTGCCGAGGTTTGTCGTTGAGGGCGATAGCCCACAAGTCCGCCTGGGGGGCCGCGGTGGCCAGGCCTTCGAGCAGGTCGTTGGCAAACGAAGCGATGCCGCAGCGTCGAGGCAGCACGCTGCTGATCATGGCGATGCGGCGGAGGTCGTTGCCCAAGTCAGCGGGAGCGGGGCGTTGGGTCGGAGCAGTGGCGGATGCAGATTTCGATCCACGCGTGGAATCCAACGTTGGGGGAGTTGAGGAAGTTTTTGGCATGGTAACTCCGTAAAACATAGGGTTAAAGGCGATCCCCGACGTAGGCAAAACACGATACGCGGCGCTCCCGGGTGAGAGCGGGATCGTTTCGCACCTAGCTCAATTTGAGCGTGCGCCTTGTTGTCTAAACGGCGACAGGGTCGAATGGATCGAACAACCATCACCCATCGATGCACTTCAATGAACTCGCTCCGAGCCCAGCCCCCAGACAATCCGTTTGTACGGTTTAGTATAGCGCTGAGGTCCCCATACGGTCTCGTCCAACTCGTCAGAAAATCCGCGATTCTCACCGGCGGAAAACACCGCGCCGATGCTGTGAGCCTGAGTATCGCATGAATATGCCGAACTGCGTCGCAGCCCTGCGTCCACGACCACGGTGCGTCCACGGTGCTTCGCACAATTAAAAGAGACTAAACAACCCTTAATAGTTGACTATCACCGCCGTGAGCCCAAAGATTCCCTAAACGCATCGGCTTTGTTGCCAACACCCGCCAACGAATTTCGCCCACGTACACCCCCCTCGAAAGGACCACCCCGTGAAAGACAAAAAGCGCCAGGAAATCATCGACCTGCTGATAACCAGCTACAACATGGAAGTCGAAACCGTCATCAATTACCTGGCCAACGCCCACTGGCTCGACGGCATCCATGCCAAGCACATCAAGGACAGTCTGGCGGCGGATGTGGCGGAGGAACTGGGCCACGCGACGATGCTCGTCAAGCGGATCAAGATCCTCGGCGGCCGCCCGCCCGGCTCGCTCGAACTCAAATGGACGCAGAAGATCATGCAGCCACCCAAGGACCCATTGAGCATCGTCGATGTGATCAAGGGCGTCATCGCCGCGGAGGAAGGCGCCATTAAGCAGTACCAGAAACTCATCGAGGCCACGGATGTGGTGGATATGGTGACGCAGGACCTTTGCATCACGTTGAAGGGCGATGAGGAGGAGCACCGCCAACTTTTCGCGGGTTACCTCGCCGAAGCCAAGAGCCTTCACCTGCCTGGTGCGTGAGGGATTGGCGGGACAGGCACGATTCACCCACGCCCGTTTTTGCCCCCATTTGACGCATATGCCATGACAGGCCACAATGAGGGGCTGTCACGGCCGCGTGCCAGAGTGGACAAATGGAGCGGATTGCAAATCCGTTGGGCAACCTTCGTGGGTTCGAATCCCACCGCGGCCTGTTGAAAGAAGCTTCTCACCGTCCCCGGCTTAACCACTGCAAGGGCGGCCTGTCGCGATGCATGCGACTGCTCGGTGACTTCTTTCGTCACTCCCGCACCGCCCGCCCTTGCATGGATGGTTTCATGAGCCAGGACCCCAGCCAGAACGCCAAAGATCCGCCGCGCTCACCCTCGGTCTGCTGTCTGCACATCCCGCCTTATCGTGTGCAGGGCGTGTCGATTGCCGGGGAGGAATCGATGGTGCAGATTCCCGAGCTTGATGTCGCCTTCGACATCGGCCGCTGCCCGCGCACCGCGCTTACCGCCAAGTATGTCGCGCTTTCGCACGGCCACATGGATCACGCCGCCGGCCTGGCGTATTACTTCTCGCAGCGCAACTTCCAGGGCATGGGCACGGGCACGGTGGTGGTGCATCCTCATCTGGAACAGCCCATCCACAACCTCATGCGTGCCTGGATCGACATCGAAGCCCAGCGCACCCCTTACGAGGTCATCGCCCTGGAGCCGGATGCGGAAATCGAAATCAAGAACAACATTTTCCTGCGGGCCTTTGCCACAGTGCACACCGTGCCGTCGCTGGGCTATGTCGTGTTGGAGCGGCGGACCAAGCTCAAACCGGAGCTGGTGGGGCTGCCTCAGGAGCGGCTGATGCAGATGAAGGAGGCGGGCGAAGCGATCACGATCATGCGTGAAGTTCCGCTGGTCTGCTACACGGGCGACACGATGTGGGGCCCGCATTTTGAGCGGCCTGATGTGCTGGGGGCGAAGATTCTCATCACCGAATGCACGTTCCTTGAGCCGGGTCATCGCAACCGCGCGGGCATCGGCAAGCACCTGCACCTCGATGACATCGTCCGCCTGCTGGGCGTGAGCCAGGCCGAGGCAGTGGTATTGACGCACCTTTCCCGGCGGACACACCTGGGCATCGCCAAGCGGCAGATCGACGAGGCGTTGAGCCCCGAGCAACGTGCGCGCGTGCATCTGCTCATGGACGCGCGATCCAATCGGCGGGATCGATCGGCGCCGGTGCCGGCGCTGGAAGATTGACGCAGATGACTAGCGCGGTAAGGCGCGCAGACGGCGACCGGGCGCTGGAGGTTGCGTCGTTAACTCTCCGTGCCTTACCAATCGTTTGCCTCCCTTGATCACATGCACCGGCGCATCGAACATCGCTTGCGGGTTAGCGGTGCAATCCGCCAGCACAACCACATTCGCCTCTGCGCCAGGTCGTAGACTACCTTGGTCAGCAAGGCCCAACGCCTTGGCCGGTCCACTGCGAGTCAACGCAGCGATCTCCCCCAACGTCATCTCCCGCGCAATCTCCGCCAGCCCGGTCTGCTCCAAAGCACGTGGATGCACGTGCCGCAGCGCGTCAGCCCGTCTCGCATGACTCATGAGTAGCGCGATGATCTCGGGGTAGCGCTCAAACGAGCCGCCGTTGGGATGATCAATGCTCAACACGATCTGCCCCGGGTTCGGGCACCGCAGCAGCAGCTCTAGGCCCAGCGCCCATTGCAGACTGTGCACCGGATTGGTCGGCGACCAGGTCATGGGCATGATGCCAAAGCCCACGCCATCGCCGCAATCGATGAACCGCGCCAGGTCAGCCGCTGCGCCCTCTTGCCGCATCAGGCGATGTTCCAGAGGCAGGTCAGCGGTGACGGTCATGGCCGGGCCGAACATCACCATGCCCACGTCGGCCGTCACCTCGGGATGCTCCGCCAGGTAGGCACAGACTTCGTGAGCAGCGCCGCGGAAGCCGCCGCGATCGTTGCGGCCGTAGGCGTGGAATTGCAGGTGCGCCACGTGCACAGGTCGTCCCGACATCGCGCGGAGTGTGTCCAATAGCAGGTCCACATTGCCCGGCTGCCCCAGCCCCGGCGCATGCACGTGCAGCGGATGCGGAAGATGAAGATCGGCCACGACGTTGCCCAGCAGTTCAAGAATCATCCGAGGCGTCACGCGCGTGTCGGGGATGCAATCATCGAGCGTGCGGAGCACCTCCTGACCCGCTGTGCGTCGCCACGTCGCCACGCCGCCAGGGTTGACAACTTTGAGGCCGTAGGCGCCGGTGCGCTGGAGCATCTCGCCGACCCACGCCGCGGCACCGGCAGCATCGCCTTTGTCGAGCAAGTCGATGAGGTGATCGTGGTTATCGAGCAACAGCAGGAAGCCCGTGTCGAGCCAGGGCGTGTCGTCGAGTTGAACGTCAACGCAGGTGACATCAGCGGGTGCAGCCGCGGCCTCGATGACGGTGGTGTAACCGAGTTGCACATAGCGCTGCCCGGTCTCGCGCGGCGATGGCACCAAGGTCGCTTGGCCCATGGCGGTGGCAATCTCCCTGGCCACGCCGATGGCGCTGCCCGCAATGTGGGCGTGCATGTCCAGCCCACCCGCCATCACGATCATGCCCGCGGCATCAATGACCTCTGCGGAATCATCGGGGTTCAAGGCCTCGACGATGCGATCACCGCTAACAAAGATGTCGCGCACGTATCCGTTCGGAGTAGAGTCTTGCGTGGGGTCATAGACGCGGCCGCCGCGAATACACAGCGGAAGCGACGAACTTAGCGGCCCCTGCGGACGCACAGTCGCATCATCATCGCGGGCAGCTTGAAAATCAGGCGTGTCGATGGTCATGCCTCCATGCGGGTGTAGATTCGCTGGGCCGCGTTCTGCAACAACGCAAGGCAATCATCACGCGCCGCAGCGAAATCAGCATGAGCAATGCTCCGCGGCTTAGTCAGCAGCGTGCACAGCGCATGCCCGCCACGCATCGGCTCACCAACCCCCGGCACATCAGCGATCATGCAATCATCATCGCCACTCGCCAGCCCGAGCAGATCTGGTGCCACGCCATCCTTGCGCGCATAAACGATGGCCTTGCCCACGATCATCTGCTCGCTGATGGTCGAGCCGGTCGACTGCGACCCCGTTGGATTCTGCTTCGCCAACGCGACGAGTCCCGTGGCCTGTTCAAGCACCTCGACGCTGGCGGTGTAACGCGGGTTGACCTCGACAGGATGAACCCGCCCCTTGTCATCCAGAATTGCATCGACGCCAAAGAGCCCGCGAAGGTCGAAACGTTGCGTCAGCACCACGCCCAGATGCGACAGCGCCGCGCGCTGCGTGGCATCCATCGGCAGCGGCCCGATGCTGCCGCAATAACGAAACGGCCGCCTGCCGTTGGCACCCATCGCGTCGAGTCCGATGAGTTGCTCCGTGACGCCCAACAGTCGAGCGCTCCAACCGTCCGCAGTGAACACCGCAGCAATGGATCGGCCGGGAATGTACTCCTGAAGATACTCATCATCTTCCACGCGCTCGCCTCCCGACCAGACGCGAATGCCGCCGCCCCCCGCACTGCGCATTGGCTTAACCAGCATGCGCATCGTGAGGCGCTCTCCAAGCAGCCAGCGACCCAGCCGCATCGTCGTCGTAGGTCTGCGCCAAACGCGACATGGCAACAGCCCCGGCGTGGGCGGCGTCGTGGCCAGCGCCTCGGGTTGACGCACCAGGCTCATCGCCTCGACTCCGCTTCCCAACATCGGCCGATCCATCGCCACAGCACTAACCACCGCCAAGTGATTTTCCATCGCGCCCGTCAGCAACACGGGCACGTTGGTGGGAAGATTCGCCTGTTGCAGAATACGCAGGAAACCCGCGGGATAATCGCCTGATGGACAGCGCACGACCGGGCACATCGCCTGCAAATCGCGATCGGCAAACAGATCCGCACACCACGGCCGATACCCAGCCCGCATCGCTGACGCAGCCGCGGCGCGGGTCGAAGCGCCCAGAATAATGAGGTCAGGCGGGCTGGCCACGTTTAGGTTCTCTTGAACTGTTTTTCCAAATCGCGCAGCGACAGTCGGATCGTCGTGGGCCGACCATGCGGACAGTTGCTCGCACGTTCGACGTCCTCTCGTCGCGCGAGTAGTGCCGCAAGCTCTTCGGGCGACATCGCGTCCCCCGCCTTGACCGCCGCCTTGCACGACATCATGTCCAACACTTCGTGCAGCACCGCCTCATCCGTGTTCCCGCCCGCCACATCAAACTCGCCATCATCCGCACGATCCAGCAAGTCCTCCATGAACGTCACCGGGTCCACGTGGCGGTCAAACAGAAACGTCGAAAACGCGTGAATCCCCACAGCATCAGGCCCCATCGCCTGCGCCTCGATGCCCAGTCGCTTCAACAACGGCTGAAGTTGATCCACCAGCGCCATCTGTCGCGGCGGAAGGTTGATCATCGCCGGCATCAACATCCGCTGACTCTCCAACGAGCCGCGCGACAACAGCCGCTTACGCAACTCCTCAAACATGATCCGCTCATGCAACGCATGCTGATCAATGATGAGGATGCCCGCTTCATCCTGCGTCACCAGATAACTCTGATGCACCTGTAGCACGCCCTGCGCACGCAGCACCGGTGGCACGGGCGCGGCGGATTGATCTGTTGACGATGACTCGAATGCTGTTGATGGTGATGACAAAGATGAAGACGACGGTGAGGACGATGGTGATGGCATCAACAACGGCTCATCCGTCAGCGCTGGCTCTTCCTGCGATAACGCCTCCTTGACCTGCTGATAGACGAACCCTTTTTGCGTCGGGTCCATGCGACGAAAATAATCGACGAAGCCCTGCGTCGAGAGCGGCCCATGCGTCACGTGCCCACCACTCGATGATGACGGCAACGATGCTTGTCCACCGCCCGCGCCGCCGCCTGCACCATACCCCGCGCTGGCGTTGCCGCCCATGCCGCCTTGCGCACCGCCCCC
>JBGSTK010000192.1:0-2667 GCA_041736565.1 Phycisphaeraceae bacterium
TCAGTGACCGGATGCTTGTTGGGCGGAAGGTGACCGAAATGGTGCCGACCTGCCCGTCGTATTCCACGGATGCGATCAGGAGTTTCAGGATCCGTGCTTGCTCGCGTGGGATCAGGTTCTGCCACAGATTGTCGAACTGGCCAAAGGCAGCCTGAGCATCTGAAGGCTTGACGGTCTGGCTTTCCAGTTCCGCTATACGGGCTTCGAGTTGAGGCTCCTGCCGGTTCGCATCGACCAGACGGGCACGAAGCTCGGTAATGCGCGAGATGGTCTGGGCATCTGCCTTGCCGCCAGCGGCGAGTTGCGTCAGTTCGCGGCCATCGCGATCGCGCTGCCGCCGGAGGTCGTCGTGGTCGCGCCGGGCTGCCACCAGTTGGCCCTGGATCGCCGTGTGGGTGTCTTTGAGTACCTGGCCCAGCAAAGCCTCGTCCATTGCCAGGCCACGCACTTCGTCGATCACCACGCGTTCGATCTCGCCAGCGGGCAGTGAGCCGGACGGGCAGGCGTCCTGACCACTCTTGATCGCATGGGTGCACCGGTAGTAGCGGTACTTGTTCCGCCCGTTGCCCCCGTGGAACGTGTGCGACATGGCGGCGCCGCAGCATTTGCAGCGAAGCAGCCCACGCAGAAGCGCACCATACCTGTTGCGGACCTCGAGTCCGCCGGTCCGGCCGTTTTGACTGAGTTGCTGCTGAACCTGGTCAAACAATGCCTGATCGATGATCGGCTCGTGCTCACCGGCGTAGAGTTCGTCCTTATAGCGCATCTTGCCCGTGTAGATCGGGTTAGTGAGCAACTGGTGCAGCGTCGCCTTGTCGAATGGTCGCCCGCCCAGGTGCTGGCCCTTCTTGGTGACCCGGTGTTTGTTGACCCAGCCGCGGCGACTCAGTTCCTTCACCACCGGCAACAGCGCCGCCTCCTGAAGGTATGCCCGGAACAGCTCCCGAACCTGGGCGGCCTCCTTGGCGTTGATCACCAGCCGCGGGCTCGGTCCCGAACGATCTACATCGTAGCCCAGCACCGGAGCGCCGCCGGTCCACTTGCCCTTGCGAGCCTGGGCGGCGAGCTTGTCGCGGATGCGTTCACCGATGATCTCACGCTCGAACTGGGCAAAAGAGAGCAGAATATTCAGCGTCAATCGGCCCATCGAGTGGGTCGTATTGAACTGCTGGGTCACGGAGACGAACGAAACACCGTGGCGGTCGAACGTCTCCATGATGCGGGCGAAGTCCATTAGCGAGCGGCTCAGGCGGTCGACTTTGTAGACCACCACACAGTCGACCTTGCCCGCATCGATATCGCGCAGCAGCCGATCCAACGCTGGACGTTCCATGCTGCTGCCGGAGTAGCCACCGTCGTCGTAGCGGTCGGGCAGCACGCTCCAGCCTTCAGCCTTTTGGCTGGCGATGAATGCCTCAGCAGCATCACGCTGGGCATCGAGGCTGTTGTACTCCTGGTCCAAGCCCTCCTCACTGGACTTGCGGGTGTAGATGGCACAGCGGGTGCGTGGCTTGGTCGGCGTCTTGGCTCCGTTGGCTCGGCTCTTTCTCATTTCTGGGCTCCAAGGTGGAAGAAGCGATAGCCGTTCATATGGCTGCCGGTGACCTTCTGGGCCAGCGCTGTCAGAGTGCGGTACCGCTCGCCATCGCATTCAAAGCCCTGGCCATCCTCGAGCACCACCGCCCGGATGGTGCGGCCCTTATAGTTGCGAACGATGGCAGCGCCCGGTGACGGCAGTCGTGGGTCCTTGGGATGGACCCTTTCCTTGGGCGCTGCCCTGGTGATCGTCGCCGTCTGGCCAACCTGCGGCGGGCAAACCATGGTCCGTGGCGCCATGACCCGCACGTCCGCAATGTCCGCCAACTCAGCGGCGCGCCGGCGGGCCCGTTCAGACAGGTCGCCTTCGGCCTTGGCTTGGATGCGCCAGGCGACCTTGCGGATAAGGTACGCCCGGTGCCGCGTCCGGCAGGGCTGACCGTGCAGTTCCCGATAAAGGTCAGCCAGGTCCCCCGTGGTCATCCGATCCAGATCTGCGAGCTGCGTGGCGATGTCGTGCATCAATGTGCTCCTTGCATGCAGTTTGCGAGACTCGACCCGTTAACCGGCGGGTCGTTGAGCACACTGAGCCTCATTTTTGAAGGAAGATCAAGTCCGAATTGCGGCCCGGGCAAAGTTCTTCATCATTTGCAGAAGGTGCCAATTGTCCCGCCCGGACGCAGCGCAGCAGGCCGGCCGCCAGGATGCCGGCCACCTCGTCGCGGCGTTCACGTTCGGTCATGGTCTGCGGATCGCGGGTCGAGATCATGTGGTCTCCAATGAGGGCTCGAAAAAGTGCGCCCTCATTGGTTATCTATGCTTTTTGTCGCCGTCGGTCCCGCTTTTTCATAACCCGGAGGTCATTTTGTCTGCTCCAGCTTCGGACCCGATGAGTCTATCTCGACCCGTGCAAAGCTCTGGCTGCTACTGCAGCCCACTCCGTCCGCACCATACACTGGGTGACGTCTCCCTACCCGAGGCTGGCCAACCAGAGCTATAACCGAATCCTGTGGATGAAGTCGTGATAAAGGCGGCGTACCTTGGGTGTGAATTCACGCACCCCCAACGCCCACGCGGGCAGGAGTACGCCACCATGTATGACCCTACCAGTGAACCGATCCGTTTTCCAGC
>JBGSTK010000243.1:0-2434 GCA_041736565.1 Phycisphaeraceae bacterium
CGGCGGCGGTGGCGGGCCTGCTGGGCGTCGGCTGCCGGGTGACAACGCTGGGCATCGCCACCACGCCCGGCGTCGCCATCATGGTCGGTCACCTCGCGGCCCAGGGCGGCATGGTCATCACCGCCAGCCACAACCCCATCATCTGGAACGGCATCAAGGCGCTGCGACACGACGGCATCGCTCCGCCCGTCGATCAGGCGCAGGAAATCATCGAGCGCTTCAAACACGATGATGTGACCTACGTCGATGTGGAACAGTTGGCGACACTCGCACAGGACGACACGACGACGTGCGTGCATATCGACCGCATTCTGCCGCATGTGAACGTCGCAGCGATCCGCAGAGGCATTGCCTCGCGCGATGGCAAGCCACGGAAGTTCAAGGTGGTTCTCGACAGTGTCAACGGCGCAGGCGGGCCTTCCACTGCTGCGCTGCTCGACGAGCTAGGTGTGGAACTCGTGCATCTCAATGCCGAGCCCACAGGCCGCTTCGCTCACACGCCCGAGCCGACGCGCGAAAACCTCACCGGCCTGGCGGATGCGGTGCGTGAGCATGGCGCTGACATTGGCTTTGCTCAGGACCCGGATGCCGACCGACTCGCAATCGTCGATGAGATCGGCCGCTACATCGGCGAGGAATACACCCTCGCGCTGGCGGCCCTGCATGTGCTCAGCAAAGGCCCGGCGACTAAGGGCGCCAAACTCGCGGCCAACCTCTCGACGAGTCGCATGATCGATGACATCGCCGCGCGCTTCGGCGCTCAAGTGTTGCGCACCGCAGTGGGCGAGGCCAATGTCGCCGGGGCCATCCGCGACAACCACGGCCTCATCGGCGGCGAAGGCAACGGAGGGGTCATCTTCCCGCCCTGCGTCATGGTGCGCGACAGTCTGGTGGGTATCGCGCTCATGCTCGACATGCTCGCCGCTCGCGCCACGCCGCTGAGCCAAATCGTCGCGGAGATTCCCAGTTACGCCATCGTTAAGGACAAGGTCGCCCTGCAGCCGGGCATGGCCACGACGTTGACACCGACACTCCGGGCTGCGTTTTCCGATGCGCGCATCGACCTGCAGGACGGCGTGCGCATCGACTGGCCCGATCGCTGGGTCCACGTCCGCACCAGCAACACCGAGCCGATCCTGCGCATCATCGCCGAGGCGCGCGATGAAACCGAAGCCGCGGCGCTGGTGGCGAAAGTGCGTGATGTCCTCGGGCTGCCCGCGTGAGAGCGCACGAGCATGGCGATTGCATGCGTTGGGCTCCGTCGCCCCGCTGCGTTGCACCGCCCCCTCACTCAACCGTCAAAAGCGTCTCCGCATCCAACCGCTGACCTTCAACGGGTGAAAACGTCGCAACGAATCGCAGCTTCGACGTCGCCGCGGGCACTGCATCCATCGCCAATCGGAAGTGATACGTCCGCGAAATCGGATCAAAATGCTCGCGCTGTTGCGCCAGCGTGCGAACCTCGGTGTCCCACGTGTAGAGCCGCTGCCCCGTATCGGTCTGACCCAGGTGTTCAACCGGCGCCAACTCGAAGTGGAAGTTGCCCACGCCCTTGGTCGTATCAGCCAGTGCATCGATCATCTCAATGCGTGCCTCGACGACAGGCCCCTGGGCATGCGGCGCGATGCGCGTGGTGGGATACACGCGCATGATGATCGGCTGCGGTTGCCACGTGCGGCCATCGTCCTTCACCGCCCGCTCGCTGCCGCCCTTCCACGGCATCCACGAACATCCGACCGCCAGCGTCATCGCCGCCAGCAGCACCACAAAGCGAGGGATCATGCGTGTCGATTGTCTCATGATGACTAAGAATAGATCGTTGTCGCCGCAGCGGCAAGAGCGCAAAAAAGCGGGTGACCGACGTTAACCGATCACCCGCGAGAGAAGCGCTAGAGCAGCAGCGCCCGCGTGACCCAGCGCTCCGCCTGCTCAAGGAGCCTGGCCGCAGCCGCAAGTTGGGCCTCATCGAGGTTCGCCTGCCGCATGGCTGCGACAAACGCCGGGTCATCACGCAGGCGCGAGACCGTGGTCTCGATGAGCGTCGTGCGATCCATCACCCCAGCCAGGTGCGGATGACGGGCAGCAAATTCATCCCAGCGATGCCCGATGCGAGTGGCAACCAGGTCGCGCAGCGAACGAGCCAGGGTCGTGTTGGGAACGGGGTTGGGAACGGGAGCGGGCATGGTGTGTCCTTTTGAAAATGGTGTGAGGAAGGGGAGAAACGTGGGTGCGTCGCGATTGCCGATCAAGGCTGAGTGTTGCGTTGCATCAATCGCCAGAGGTCGAGGCGAAGCGTGTCGGTGATGAGCTTGTCCTGTTGTTGCAGCACGGCTAGCGCCCGACGCTGCGCCTCACCCGCCACGCGCAGATTCTCGCTGCGCTGGCCACGCTCTCGCGCGAGTGCGGCCTCATGTTGCAGCAGCGCTTCACGAGC
>JBGSTK010000229.1:0-2947 GCA_041736565.1 Phycisphaeraceae bacterium
CAGCCGCTGCGCAAGAACGCCGTTGACCGCGGCACCGATGAGGTAGGGCTCGACGCCGATGTTGATTAAGCGGGTGATGGACGACGGCGCATCGTTGGTGTGCAACGTCGAGAGCACGAGGTGGCCCGTGAGTGAGGCCTGAATGGCGATGCGTGCGGTCTCGGCGTCGCGGATTTCGCCGACCATGATGACGTCGGGGTCCTGTCGCAGGAGGCTGCGCAGCGCGGCGGAGAAGCTCATGCCGATCTTATCGTGGACCTGCACCTGGCTGATGCCGTTGAGGTGGTATTCGACGGGGTCTTCGACGGTGGAGATGTTTAGCGAGCCGACGTCCATCTGGCCCAGCGAGGCGTAGAGCGTGGTGGTTTTGCCGCTGCCCGTCGGGCCTGTGACCAGTAGGATGCCGTGGGGTTGATCGATCTGATGCTTCCACATCAGCAGCGCATCTTCGTTCATGCCCAACTGGTCGAGCGTGACCTGGATGGAGCGGTTGTCGAGTATTCGCATGACCGCCTTTTCGCCTTGCGCGGTGGGCAGCGTGGAGAGGCGGAGGTCGAGTTTGCGGCCGTGCACCATGGCGCGGATGCGGCCGTCCTGTGGCAGGCGGCGTTCGGAAATATCGAGATTCGCCATGATTTTGAGGCGTGAGATGATGGCCGCGTGCATGTGGTTGGGCGGGTTCATCATCTCGAAAAGCACGCCGTCAATGCGGTAGCGGATGCGCAGTTTCTTTTCCTGCGGCTCGACGTGAATATCGCTGGCACCGTCTTTGACAGCATTGAAGATCAGGTAGTTGACGAAGCGAATGACCGGGCTTTCACCGGCCATTTTTTCCAGGTCGAGGTCCTCGTCTTTCGTCTGCACGAGCTCGACGTCGTCTTCTTCGACACCGGCGATGATCTCATCGACCTGCGTGTCGTTTTGTTCGTCGGTGTGCAGCGACTCGAGGGCGACGGTGATATCGCTTTGGGTGACGACGACGGGTTTGACCGCGACGCCGAGCTTGTGGCGCACTTCGTCGATGATGAGCAGGTCGTCGCTGCGAGTGACGCCGAGCATGAGTCGTGAGCCTGCCATGCGCAGGGGCAGCACGCCGTTGGTTCGGCAGAAATCGCGGCCGAGGCGGTCGATGTGTTTGGGTTGGAGGGTCGAAGGATCGATGGCCTCGAAGGCCATGCCCGCGAGGCTGGCGACGGTCTTTTGCAGGGTTTGTTCAGCGACGCCCATTTCGCTCAGCACGACGGCCAGAGTTTTGCCGGGTGTACGCGCGACCAGAGCCTTTGCGGAGGTGAGCTGTGCGGCATTGAGGGCGCCCGCGTTGAGCAGCGCCTGGCCTAGATCGGTAGTGGTCGCCAGCGCCGTTTCGGGCTCGGGGACCCACAGGTCGCTCAGCGCCTCGGTTCCTGCCAAGGCATCGTGACGGGGCCAGTTGTCGTTGGTTGCTTCGGGCATGGGATTCCGTGTGCTGGCGTTGGCTGGCGGTTGCTGGCGATGGCGAGGCGGGGCGGTGGCGGTGGCTTAGCGTTATCGTTCGCCCTTGACTTCGATGGCCAGGTTGTAGATCTGGCCCGCGGCTTCGAGCTGAGCGCCAAGACCGGAGATGGACTTGACCGTGAACGAGCCGACGGTTTGGCCCGGCTGGACGATGGCGCCGTTGATGATCGCCACGGGCACGCGGCCCTGCATCACCGCATCGAGCTTTAGCTGCTTGAACTCCTGCGCCAGCCGTTTGAGCTCACGCTGCTTCTCCTGGTCCGAACGATCGACCACTGTGGTAACACCGGCTGCATCCACCACCTTGCGCTCGCTGGGCGAGGCGAAGGGATTTTTCTTGACATACTCCAGCGGCACCTGACGGCTCGCGTGATCATCGCTGAACATCGCGACCACCGAATCGGTGTCGGCAAAGAGCGACTTGATGTTTCGTTCCAGCAGCGGGTCGTCACTGGGCAGGGCTGTAGGGTTGGCGAGTTTCACCAACGCCTGTTCGATCTTGGCTTCGAAAAGTTTGCTCTCGGAACTGACGCTGACATCGCCCTGACTGATGCGCAGCAGGTAGATGCCCCCAGCCGAGAGGATCGCCACGATGATGATGAGGACCGTGCCCTGGCTTAGGAAGCCCTGACCCTTGCCCACGTTGGCGGACTCGGCATCGTCGGCGGTGGCCATGCCCTCGGGACGCACGATCCCGCCCATCAGCGGCAACGTCTTGGGCTCCTCCCGCGTCTCGGTATCAAGCATGCCCTGGTTGGGGGTCATGAGCGGCTCCTGGCGGCGTCGTTGCTGTTGGCGTCTTCAGAATCGAAGAAGATGCTCAGGATCACGTCGGCTTGCATCTGGCCCTCGGCATTGGCACCCTGCTTTTTCAGGAACATCTTGGGCGAGCGCGTGATGCGAGGCAGACGCTCGAGATCGAGAAGAAAGCTGTAGAAGCCGTCGAAATCACCCACGATCACCATCTTGATGGGCAGCTCGGAGTAGCGAGCAGCGGTCACGGGCTTGTCGGTTCGCACACTCTTGGGCACCAGCTTGTGCCGCGTGGCCATCTCCCAGACCTGCTGGAGAATGACTTCCACTTCGCGCTGGGCAGGCAGCTTGGCTTCGAAGACCTCGATGGTTTCGCTGAGTTTGTCGATCTCATCGCCCAAGTCTTCGATGCTGCGCGTGGCGGCTTCGAGTTGCTGGAGCTTGATCTCTTTCTGGCGAATTTCCTCGCGTGCCTCGGTGATCTGCACGTTGCGCGGAGCAAAGACGAAGAAGTAGGCTGCCACCGGCATCGCCAGTAACAGCAGCATGAATATCGCTTCACGAAGTCCGAATCGCATGGTGACTTCCTTTGAAAGACACAGCGTCAATGCAGTGACGCGGGGGTTCAGTGATCGCCTGCGGGCAGCACGTCCACGGCATGTTGGATGCCCGGTGCGGAAGGTGCGGACGATGGGGCTGG
>JBGSTK010000251.1:0-22461 GCA_041736565.1 Phycisphaeraceae bacterium
GCCACTCCTTGCCTCTACGTTCACGCACCACAACGCGGTTCTCCGGGTGACCGTTGAAGGCAAAAAACATCGACAGGTCTCCTTCATTGATGACCGCTGGCACATCGCCCTGGTCGGTGTGCAACAGGTAGTGGAACAGGCCCATTATTTCAGTTTTGGCCCCCGGTCCATTGTGGAGGACGGAGATCGGCGGCTTGCCCACCTCATCTTTGAAGCCCAGTATCCACATTAGGCCGCCGGTGTTTTCGAGAATTGGATCGACGCCAAACTCGCAATTGAGTTGCCGCGCGAATAGCGTGCCACCGGGGTTGATCGTCGGTTCAGCATTGACGTCTTCCAAGAAGATCGCGCCCGTACCTCGCGCCGTGTTGTAGAGGTTGGTATTCGAGGCGGCGTGATTAAACCCACCGGCGTGACCGATTGTCGTAAACCGCACGACCAGATCGCGTTTGCTGTTCTGTTCAATCCGCCCCTCAATCCAGAGTTGCTCGATGATCACGGGCCCGGGGCCATCCTCGATTCGAAACGTTACCGTAGCCGGGTCCAGACCATTGACCGGCTTGAGCTCCGTGCCACATGAGATGATCTTGCGCACGTTCCCGCGCACGATGATCGTCTTGTCGTAGGTGTGGTGGCGAGGCTTTTGGTCACTGCGATTGGGCAGATACACCACCGTCTTGTCAGTGCCAATGGTTGCGTCGATCGCTGCCTGGATGGCATCTGCGTCGTGGCCCTCAACTTTGACCCACTGGCTCAAGTCGCTGCTGTGATATTCGGGTGTCTCGCGCACCGCTAGATTAAGCGAGCGCTCGCCGGAGTCGAAAACAGAAAGAGGCCGGTGGGAGTTGAACTCCTCGATGTGCCTGTCCTTGATCTGTGCCTTGTCTTTGTCGGTCCAGTCAATTGCCAAACCGTAACCAGCGGTGGTGATGTTGCGGGCAAAGAGTTGGCCCTTTCCTGAAATCGCCGCTGCACGTGCGTCGCCACCCGTCAATTTGCCATCGACAACCAGATAGGACCCGCCATCGGAACTCACGAGGCAGGGCACAGCGTTCTCACTCACCAGACCACGAATAAACGCAGCATTGCGTTGGTTCTCGAAACCCGCTCGCCGCTGATTCCGCAACGTCAGATGCTCGAAGGTTATGCCGTACTGCGCGTGATTGAGCATCCGCACGCCCGCGTCGAATCCATCGATCTCAACGTTCTTGATCAGGGCCGGGCCCGGCCAGTCGCGGTTCATTGCAAGACCTGCAGCCCCTCGCCGCTGTGGATCACTTGAGCAAATTCTGACTTCGGTGATTGCACCCGTGTTGTTGCTCATGTAGTCGATGCCGATAGCGCCGGGGTTGGCGCTGCCAACATCGACAGTGACGTTGCGGATGCGGTGGGCAAACGCCTGATTGCCTCCGCCACCCTTGTTATTGCCGCGTCCCTCGGAACCGGTGACAATCATTGCCTTGGGCGACGACACATCGCCAAACCCGTCGCAGTTGTCTTTGAGCTTGAGAATCGTCCTGTCCCGGTGCTGACCCACCAGATTCATGCCGCTGCGCCAACCATCGTGCGTGCCCCCGCGTTCATCCGGCATGCGGCTCACCAGCGTATCGCTGATCAGATAGGTGCCCTCCGGCAGATAGACCCGTTTCTTGGGCCAAACCGACAGCGCGTGAACGATGGCTTTCTGGATCGCGACCGTATCATCCGTCACGCCATCGCCCTTGGCATTGAAGCCCGTCTTAACGTTCACCACTCCAGCGTCGTCGGGAAACACAATGTTGTCAGCCCGGGTGATCGCGGCCATCAGCAGCACAACAGACACCAGGATCAGTTTGGAGATCATGCAAGTTTCTCGTTGAGAGTGAGATTGGCGGCGTTGGCACTACTTGCCGCGCCAGTAGTGCCAATCGTCGAGATTGTTGGCAGGTGGAGTGCTGCTGTTGTGGCCCAAAACGCTGCTCCACATGCGGTCATAGGTCCACGATGTCGCACTGCCATCGAGGATGCCGAGATTGATCGAGCTTCCGTGCTGGACGCCCAGCAGCGGGCCAACGCCCCAGGTGCCGCCGTTGTCCGTCGAGACCGACGCCGTGTAGAACGACGCGACGGCCCAACTGTCCCACGAGACAGCGCGGTCGAGATTGCCATACCACCAGCCCAGGCGTTCGGTCATCAACAGTCGGCGAGAGGGCTGCCTGACCTGGCTGAGTTTCACATGAACGGTGGTGAGCGAATCGCTGGGGGTGATGAGGCGGCCATTGCCGAAATAGCTGGCGCCTCGCTGGTCGGAATCATTCATTCTCCCCCGCGCCACGGCCGACTCATTGGAAGGGCAGAGCATGGCGCTCTTCCCGCCAAACACCCATTCGTTGCCGCTCTTCCGCCCGCCCAACTCGTAGAGGCCTGCGATGCGGTTGGTCCAGCGGGTGCCATATTCATTGGCGGACGTATTGCCGTTGCCCGTATCCCATCGTCCGCGTGGTAGGTCGCCGCGATTGTCCTCAGCATAGACAACCATCGCCAAACCGACCTGTTTCATATTGGCCAGACACAACACCTTCCGACCGGCTTCACGTGCCGCCGAAAGAGCCGGCAACAGCAGCGCGATGAGTAGCGCGATGATGGAAATCACCACGAGGAGTTCTATTAGTGTGAAGGCTCTGGAGCGTCGCATGAGATTGCCTCGTAGTCCCACCGGCCTAACGCGTGCATGGGCCTGTCGCTTGCCCAACTCCTCCCGCCACGTCCTGCTAAATCAAACGCACCCGACATCGTCAAACATCGGGTGCGCGGAGGAAGTTTGTCAGATCACCGACTCGTGCCTGCGGCGGGGCAACAGCAGCAAGCCGCCTAGTCCCAGCAGCGCCAGAGATGCTGGCTCGGGGATCACCTGCAGCGCAGCGCCATGCATCATGATCATCGCGTCGTCTTGACCGCCCGATGTCATGGTGAATGTGAACGTCAAGTCGCGGGCCGAGTCAGCGCCACCGTACTCAAACTCGTAGATCCACATGTTCTTGTTATCGCCGGTGGCGATCGTGGGGATGATCGTGGAGCCAATCTGCGTCGCCCCATCAAATAACTTGATATTGACGCCGTTGGTATTGATCTTTTGTCCGGAGAACCAGACAATCAGAACGTTGTCGCTTCCGTCCGCATTCATGGGCGCATCGAACGAAAAGATTGGCAGTGGATTCGGCGACCCTTGGCGGTCGAGTCCGGCACCTCCACTGAAGTTATTGCCCGTTTCGTTCGGAGGCGTCCCGTCGGTGAAATCAAACGCGGAGTTCAATTGGCCGTTCGACACGGTCGCGGGGCTGCGTTGCCCGCTCGTCTTGTTGGATGTCAATGCTCCGATCCCGCTACCGCCGTTTTTTTGACGTAATTCGACAATGGCGTTGCTATCCCAACCCCACACGGCCCAATCCGTCGTACCCAGAGCGGTCAAATCTGACAGCTCGGGGGATGTTGGAAAAGTTCGATTTCCAAAAACACCCCCTGTGGTGTGGCTCAATTGCGCGGAAGTAACCATCACGTCAGCACCGACAATACCTGCCGTCGAAAGGCCGATTACAGTCGCCGCGAGTCCTCGAAACAGAGTTGAAGTCATCTTGCGATCTCCTAAAAAGAAAAGGTTTGCCGCGTGACTACAGGTCAAGCGGCTTTGGTGCCGGGCCCCACGTTTGGCCCGGGACAAAGTCAAACGGAATGATGCGAGGCGGAAATACCTCAGCGGGATTGTTGATCTTGGCGTTAAGCATCCCCACCGCAGCCATCCCAATTTCAACCTCGGGGATGTGCATGGCCGTGATATGCGGGCCCAGATCATTGGTGCTGTCGATGGTAAAGGCGATAAGAGACATATCACGGGGCAGTTCCATGCCCAGGACCATCGCTGCCGCCACTGCCGCCCGCGCCTCGAGCATGCCATAGGTGATAATTGCTGTGGGACGGCCATCGCCGGTCAGAAGATGTTTGATCGCCGCGACCACCCCGATCTCATCGCGCATCTCGGCCGATCCATACCGCCGCGGCTGCAGGCCCGAGGCCGCCATCGTCTGCGCATAGCCCTCGTACCGGTCGACGCCGCTGTAGTGCAATGGGCGGCTGTCCAACTCGTGACTGAAATCCAGATAGATGATTCGGCGATGACCCAACTCAAGGAAACGTCGAGTGGCGTGCTGGGCCGCACCAAAGTCATCGGGATAGACGCAGTCCTGATCCTGCTTGGAGTTGATCCATATGGATGGCACGGCGAAGTTGTGAATCAACTCAACCATCCGCGGCGGAATCCCCGCGTTAAAGTTGACAAGCAGGCCATCGGCCATCAGCACACGCAGGATTTTGGGCACGTAATCATCGTTGCTCAGTGTCGCATCGGGCAGGGATGCGACGACCAGATGCATGTCCAGCTCACTTAGCGACCGCTGAACCCCCGCCAGCAATCCGTCGGGAAGAATGCTGCGAATCCCATCGGTACTGAGGATCATGGCCGCAGCGCCAAATCGTCCGGTGCTGACGGATTTTGCAGCCGCGTTGGGGTGGTACCTGAGTTCGCGTGCGATTCGCCGTACCTTGGCGGAGCGTGACACGCTGCTGGGGCGGTTTTCCTTATTTTGCCCCGCCAGAATTCGAGCCACCGTCTGCCGCGACAGCTTAGCCCGCACCGCGATGTCATCGAGTTTGGCGATCATGATTACGTGTTGACTCGGCCAGACAGAAGTTTTTGATACCGCTCTTGAGATTTAAGGGTACCCTCAAAAGACCTCGCTGTCAAGGTTTTTGTACGCGATCTTGAAAATTCCGCAGTTCGCACTGAAATAAGAGCTTGGCATCTCAAATCATTGTCTAGAAACGATCGCAGCTGTCGATGGGAAATCGGGCACCATGCCGTCACAGGGCTCGTGGGATGGGCACCATGCTGGCCCGTCAACATGCCGACCTGTCACCCGTGGGTGGGCCACTGTTGGGGCCGTATCAACGTCGCAGCGAGGCACTGGCTGCAGAGGTCCAATGGCTAGCCGAGCATCTGGCCCGGCTTGTATCGGGCGGGCTTGGCTTGGGGGGCTGTCCAGAGATGTCAACGGTCGCATGAGCCTCATGGTCTGTACAGGCCGTATGATGACATCGGATCGCTTTTGCAACCCTTTTTTTAGCTACCGGCGGGCTAGACCCCGTGAAATGGCAAATGGTGCAAGCCAATCATTACCTTTACTTTTCGGATACGTGACCACGACCAAGCGGTCCCGACAAATCGGATTATCTGGAGTTGCCAAATGGCGTTGACCATCGCGCCTACGATAACGTCGTCAACGGGCACGAGTAAGGCATTAATCGGCTCCGGAACCGGATGATTAATTTAGGGACGGACGGGGCCGTCCTCACCCCTGAACAATTTACTATCAGTTAGGAGTTTCCTCATGAAAGCACGCTCTGCACCGAAGTCGCCTCTGCCGGCGCAAACTCAGCCAAAACCAGGGTTGGACTCCGCCATGGACCCGAAGCCTCGATTCATGGCTCCCCTGTACAAGGGGTCCGGGAAGTTGAGCGGGAAAGTGGCGCTGATCACCGGCGGGGATTCGGGCATTGGCAAGGCGGTGGCCGTTCTCTACGCACGCGAGGGGGCGGACGTGGCCATCGTGTACCTGGCGGAAGAGCAGAGCGACGCGGAAGAGACGAAGAAAGCGGTCGAGAATGAGGGGAGGAAGTGCAAACTCATCCCCGGCGACGTGAAGGACTCGAAGTTCTGCACATCGGCTGTGGAACAGACGGTGAAGGCATTGGGGCGCCTGGACGTGCTTGTCAATAATGCCGCATACCAGGAAACGCGCGACAAGTTGGAAGACATCACCGACGAGGACTTCGACCTCACCTTCCGCACCAACATCTACGGGTATTTCTACATGGCGCGGGCAGCGGTCAAGCATTTGCCGCGGGGAGGGGCGATCGTCAACTGCGGGTCGATCACCGGGCTGGAGGGGAACAAAACACTCATCGACTACGCCAGCACCAAAGGGGCGATCCACGCTTTCACCAAATCCCTTGCACAGAACCTCATCGAGCGGGGTATCCGGGTCAACTGCGTTTCGCCCGGGCCGATCTGGACACCCCTCCAACCCGTGTCCAAACCCGCAAAGAAGGTCGCCAAGCACGGGGCAGACACGCCGTTGAAACGGCCGGGCCAACCGGAGGAGGTGGCGCCGGCGTTCGTGTTCTTCGCCTCCGAAGCTGACAGCAGCTACATCAATGGTGAGATCCTCACCCTGCTCGGCGGAGAGGTACGGGCGGGTTAACGAAGGGGCGAGAACAGAATGTGTACACGTTCCGTCCCGCACGCCGAGAGCAACACCCCGAGCTCTCTGACTCTCTGTTAAACAGCCCGCCAGTAGTTAACAGCCCCGTCCGCACCGGGACTATGGACGACTTCGAACTCGGGCAACCGGTCCAACATCGAGTTCACATGTGAGGTAAGGTGCTGCCCCGGCTGAACCAATCCCCAAGATGACCCTCACCGAGCCGTTCCTACCGGCCTGGATCAGCACTCGCCACATCGCCAGAGGTGAAGCCCATGAGAGCTCCAACAACGTGACCAAGCGTCTTCGTTGCCAAGGCTGATCATTGCCGCAGGTCGGCCATGCCAAAGTAGAACGAGCGGCATCCTATGGCACCTTGTACTTCGCAGATGGGGGCCAGTTGTATCTCACGATCAAGTGCCTCAACACCACACGGACCCGGCTGGGGCCTAACCTTCGATCCATCGCGACTGGCTCGCATGACGCGCCGCACGACTTCCCCATGAGAGATTCAAGACTGGTAGATCACCGTTCGCCAGCGACGCCTTTGGCGGGCTTTCACTGCGACAGCTATCCATGCCAGCTGTCAATCGAAGCGTTGCATCAGGCCCCTATATCCGCTGGCCAATAATCAGACGTTGGGGTGAGCTCGTCCCCTGCAGGTCGGCGTTATAGTACTCGTACACCTTGGAAGGGGGCGCGGTAACTTCCACTGGCATGGTTGCCAGCAAGCCATAACGCAGTGTCAAAGGCGTGGCTGGGTTCAGGTTCCGCAGGTAGACGATGACGCTGCGCGGCGTGAGTTGGAACTTGGCGATCGCGCCGCTCTGGACCAATTGATCGAAGTCGTTGGGGCTGACCGCAAACCCCGCGGGTATCGGCAGATCGAGCATCACCATGGGGGCCGATGCGATCATGTGATTGGTCACCGTTGTCGCGACGTGCAGTGTGTGGCCCACTTCCAGCTGAGTGCGGTCGTAGACGACGTCAATCGTCAGTGGCTCGGTCTCGCGGGCGACGGGGAACGCGTTGCTTGGCACGTGATAGCGCCAGGCCACCTGATAACCAACATCAGCGCCGCTGACGTCGCGTAACTGTATCCGGTGTGTGCCGGCAGGGAGGTAGGGCGTCAGGTCCATCTGCTTGACCACCTCAGCCTGGTCGGCGGCAATGACGATCTGTTGGGCGGCACCGTTGTCGATCTGCAGTTCGATGCGGCGTTCCATGCCATCGCCTAACGGTTTCCCAGCACTAGCCAGCAGCGCCTTCATCACCAAAACGGTGGCTTGGGTGGAGTGCCACGTCCCGTTGGGATCCTTCTGGGCCGCGAGCCATGCCAGCGCTCCGCGGATTGCCGTCGGCGACTGCCTGGTGTGGATCAGTGCCAGCGTCGCCAGTGCGGTGGTTTCCACCGTGGCACTGCGCCCGCTGCCGTAGAAGGTTGTCCGCTCGCCGGTGGCGGTGTCCCACCACGTCATCTTGCCATCGCTGGAGGTCTTCGCCATCGCCACCAAACGTGACAGGTGTGGACGCACGGTATCTCCACTGGGATCCATTGCGATCAGGGCATTGCAGACCAGCGCCAGCACGTAGGGACTCTCCACGTTACGGGCCGCATCCTGCAAATAATTGAGCGTGGTCAGTGCTTGGGGCGTGGACTGCCCGTCACCAAACACCGCCCATGCGACGTAAGCCGTGGTGCTGAGTTTCACGTCGCTGCCATGGCGGACGTTGTTGAACATGTGCGATTCAGGCGTCCATGTGCCATCAGCGTTGCGCTGCTTGAGCAGCCATTGGCGGGTACGCTCGATGAGCTTCGGATCCACCTCGTGAACCTTGGCCATGTCCTGGAACTCCATCAGGCCATAGGCCGACAGTCCCTGATTGGCGGGTGCCCTACCAAACCAGTCAAAGCCGCCGCCGGGGACCTCAAAGCCCAACAGTCGCTGGTATCCCAGGTGGATGTATTGTTGAGCCTTGGCCTCAACCGCGGGCGCGTTTTTCCCGGTGCGGCGCAGGTAGTCCAACACAAGCACGTTGGGGTAGGTCGTCGAGGAGGTCTGCTCAAAGCAGCCAGAGGGCCGCTGGAAGATGCCGTCAAGCCCTTCGACCACTTGACTCAGGGCGGTGGGGTAGAGCCGCAGCGTCGCCTTGACGCTGCTGTCGATGATCTCACTGGGAATGTCCACGGTAACGGTCACCGGTCTGGCCAGGCTGCCGCTCTGGGTCATCTCCAGCCGTTTGCCATCGGGCACGATCTCAATCTGTCGCTGGATGGCATCGGCTACACCGGCATCGCCCCTTGCCTGCACTTTGAAGGCGTGCAGCCCCGCGCGGTCGGCACGGAAGCGGAAAGACACCGAGCGTACTTCCTGCGCCGCCAGCGTAACCTGTTTCGTTGGCTCATCCAGCAAAGTAAACCAGTCGCTGTTCTCAAGCGTCAGTTGCACCTGCTGCGGGCGATCGAGGTAGTTGTAGATCACCACCGGGACGGCGATCAGGTCACCGCGTGTCAGGACCACGGGCAGGTTCAGATCGACGAAGAAGGGTTGGAAAACGCGCAGAGAGGATTGCAGGGCTCCCAGGCGGCCTTGTGCCGAGACGGCGCTGGCCGAGAGCCGCCAAGTGGTGATCGAGTCGGCCAGGTCAATATCAAGGCTGACGCGACCCTGGTCATCGGTGATCAACTCCGGCCGCCACAGCAACGTTTCGGGGAACCACTGGCGCAGACGCACCGGGGAAGCCGCCTGGGAATCCACGGCATCCGAATCCATCGCTGCCGAGGGCGTGCCTGCTTGTTTATCAAGCTCCAGGGCTTGGGCCAAGCCCCGCATTTCCGTGTTTGCTTGCATCTGCCTCGCCGTCCGCCTCGCCGCGCCCAAGCTTGGAAGCATGATGGCAGCCAACAGGACCAGAAGTGCAATCACAATGGTGGTCGCGGCGCAGCCAGCGGGCGCCCACATCCAAAGCAACACCAGACTCACGACAACGCCAGTGACGGCTAGACCCAACCATCCGGCGTTGACCCTCGCCAAGCCTTCATGGCGCTGCTGGCGAATCCTCTCGACCTTGGGAGAATAGGTGCTGGCATACAAAGCGCCCCCGTTGCGAGCGCCGCGCAGCGTCGCCGCCACGTCCGGCTTGACCTGACCGCTCTCGATGAGTCGATCCAGGTAGGTGTCGAAGTTCGGATCCTCCAGCACCCTCAGGTACTCGGCGCTAGGCCGATGGGACGAGACATGCGACCACAAGAACTGGTCGAGATCATTCTGGGCACCCTCTCCGAACTTGCCTCCCCTCATGCGGCTACGGCGGCCGCTGAGCGGGCGTGGTCTGCGTTGGCCGAACACGATGACCTGGAGGCAAGGTATCACCTTTGCTTATTGCCACCACCGGCAATTGGCGCCAATTGCCCCCGGATCGACATCGCACCCGTGCGGTTCACCGGGTCCGTGTTCAGGTGACGATCGAGGTGGACGGCGGGGACCAACCGGCACGTCGTAAGCGAGATCGGTCAATCTTCTCGTGCGTGAGAGAATCCGGCCCATCCTGAAGAGGCCTACCCTGACCCCGCCATGCGGCCGCACACAAAGCCCCACTTACCTGGGGATTGATGGACCGCAGATGCAGCAGAGGCCTGCTACCAGACAACTTGCGGGCCCGCGAGCAGCGGGCTGTGGTCTGTGAATCGCTACATCCAGGCAGCACACTTCAAATTTTCAGACGGGTGATGAGTCAGGGAAGGCTTGTTTTGCAGCCCAGCCGACGGCACTGAAACTTCACGGTTCACCATCGCCCCCGAAAGCGCCCCGTAGGCCGCAAGGTCTGCCGGGCGTTTTGATTTGCCCGCTGGCCGCCACGATTGGCCGTGGCAAGTTCTGGCCACACCGCCCCATCAGAGCGGCATGCCCCAGGGGCATCACGGCCAAGCCAGCGACATATGCCCCGGCTGTAGCCCCGTGGCCGCTGTGGTGCGACTGGCCAACATCCTTTTTGCGGTAGCACCAGGGTAGCACCGCCAATTCCTGCCATCCGTCGAATCGTCGTAAACCCTTGTCAAATAAAAGCGGGCGAAGGGACTCGAACCCTCAACATTCAGCTTGGAAGCGAAATTTTGCCGTTTCGCCCAGTTGCCCGGGTGCGGTCAACTCAGTTCCGCAAGTTGTTGTCATTGCGCGGGTTCTGGGCCACGACCGGCCAATTGTCACCCCCTCATCGTCCTATCGGAAACCAGCCGATTCGGGCCAAACTGTTGCAAAGTGTTGCAAACTTTCTCCGATACCGGCGATGCACGGAAGCTTCCACATCCGCGGAGATTTTAGCGAGGGGTGCTCGCTGTGACCACAGACACGCTCCACATCGCTCCGCACCTTCAATCGCTCGACAACGAGTTGCGCGATCGCTTCGGTCCGTTTCACCACCATGCCTGGCTGTGCCTGCTGGTCGCACTGACCGGGCGGACGGACCACCCTGTGTCGGCACGAATGGTGGTATCGGCCGTCGACGTGCAGGACGAAATCGTCGCCTTCATCACGGAACAACTGGGCGAGGAGCGGGTCGCCCACTTTGCTCGGGTTACCGAGGCGGGGTTGCTTTCCCTTTCGAGCCTGATCAAGAACGGTCTGGCATGCCTTTGCCTCAATGGCATTCCCCGCGATTCCTACGCCCGCGACGTGCTCTACCGGCTGATTCAACATCGTCCGATCCGGGTCCTGGACGGCTCGCCGACGGGCGTCCCCCGTGATCGGGGCATCTGCAAGCCTGTGGCCTGTCTGATTGTGCGGGGCGACGCCTGTCGGGACCGGGAGGTTCTCAATCGGATGATTACCCTCAGGTTCGACGAGAACAAAGAGACCCTCGATTTTCAGACTCGGCGTCGGCTTGCTGAGACTGGCGGGACTGCACCACACTCACTTAGCCGGAACCAATTCAACCCGTCATTGCCGCCCAGCCGTCCGCTGGGCCTGGCGTCTGTTTTCGCAGGCATCAAGCAATCCGCGGATATAGATCGTATCGAAGCCGTTTTAAGCTTGGCGGCTATCTGGCACAGGCTTCAGGCCGGGAGCGGTACGGATCAAGCCAACCAAGCCGTATTAGCCGCAGATATCGAGGCGGTGCTGCATCTACTGGAATCGGCAAAGGCGCCGGCGGATCAGGCGACGCTGTCCCGCCCGGCAGCCGACTGCCTGCACGTGCTCCAGCGCCATCGCGATGATTCCCTCAACGGGCACGGCCCTTTCGGCGCCAAGCATGAGGTGCAGAAGCGCCATCGTGCGGATTCGCGGGGGCCATTCACCTGCCAAGGCTTCCTCAAGTTCGGTGACTTCCGTTCCTGCACCGAAGACTCGGTACGGCTCTGGTTCAAGGAACTGGAAAACGCCGGCCTGCTTGAGGAGCGAGCGAAAGAAGGCAGACGCAAGTCGTACGACCTGACAGAAGCCGGGCTGTCCTGGAAATCCGGCCTTCTGGCCAGCCAACTCCGCGTGCTGCTGAGTCCGATGCTCTGCGCCGCTAAACCTGAAAACCGATCTCTCGGACTTCATTCGCCCACTGTGGGCGATGTGGTGTCGGATTCGTCTGAATCCGATGCGTTTCAGCCACCCCCTATTTAAGGAAGATTCACATGAGCAAGTTTGATCTCGATGCACATTGGCACAACAAGGATGATTACCGCATGGCACTCATCCCCCGCTGGCTTGACCAGTTTTGGGATCACCCACGCAATCGCACCTACCGGTCTCTGATGCGGATGGTGAAGCGCAACCGGTTGCCCCGGTTCAGTCTCTTTGTCGGCCCGCCCGGATCGGGCAAGACAGCGACCGCCTACAACCTGGGTGCGGCCGCCACTTGCCCCTCGTGGGATCGAGAAACCAACCGCCCCTGTGGGACGTGCCGCGAGTGTGAGAGCGTTCTTCTCTCTACCGCTTCCGGGATGCGTGGCGGTCTCATTGAGATCGACGCGGCAGACAAGAGCGACGCCGGTGGTCCTACCGTCGTGAAGCACATCAATGACGCCTTCAAACACACCATGGCCTACCGCACGGCTAAAGGCGGTAATCCCTCATTTCGGTTTGTCGTCTTTATAGATGAGGCCCACCGCATGACCAACCAGCAGCGGGAGTCGCTTTTGAAGATGAGCGAGCAATGGCGGGGCGCCCACCTCATCGCGGCCACGACCCGTTTGGACCTGCTCACGGTGACTGACTCAACGGATCAGATAAACCCGCTTCTGTCCCGAGCCGAACTTTTCGAGTTTGACTATCCGACTCCGGATGAGTGCGTCGCCGGCCTCGCTGCCGCCGCCCGCTCTGTTGGTGTCGTTATTGAGCCCGACGTTGCCGCCTGGGTGACGCACAAACACGGCTGCATTCCACGCGACATGCTCGGTGAGCTCTACCGCCTGAGCAATCACGGTAACCGTATCGACGCCGCTGTCGTGATCGAAGAATATGGTGAAGAGTCCTGGCACAAATGGCTCCCGTCGAGCGACAACGGAAGGGTCCGTAATGACGACGACTTCCGTATGGTTATGTGATCGACGAGAGCGGCTGCTGCCACGAGGGGTACTCCAAGTTGAGCGACCTCAACCAAGGAGACCCCTCATGGTGGCAACAGTGAACTGGCAACGTGGCGGTGTGCAGATCGATGACGATGGCAATCTCAACCACGTGATCGACAATGCGGGACTTGATTACCGCGTCGATTCGGTACCCCTACGGACGGATGACGAGGCCCGGCTGCCCATCCGGGATCGGGTAGTGAACGTTCGCATCGATGAGGATGGTGAGCGCCACGTTCTGGGCTTCGTGTCAAAGGGATACGAGATTGTCCCCAACGACGCGGGGCTCCGGGCGTTTGATTACATCGTGCGGCAGGCCGGTGCTAAGTTCACCCGGGCTGGCACCATCGATAACGGTCGCGTCGCCTACGCTTTTGCCAATCTGCCCGAGCCGGTGGAGATCGTTCCGGGTGATCCAGTGGTGCGGTCGTTGATGTTCACCAACAGTTTCGACGGCTCCCTGCCGCTGGGTTTCGTGTGCTCGACCCTGCGGCTGTGGTGCACCAACCAGCTTTCGCACGCCCGCCGCAGGGGTCACGGCTTCGCCATCCGGCACAACGTTAACGCGTTGGACCGGGCGAAGGAAGCGGCGAAGCTGCTAGGCCAGGCGACGCGGGCATTCGACCGGGTGACCGAAGAGATGCGGGTCATGGCCCGAACGCCGATGGACGCGCAGCGGCTGCGGTCCTACTTCGAGGCGATTGCACCCTTGCCCGAGGAACCTGAACGCCATGGCCCCGTCAAGGCGAGATATGAGCGATGGACCGATCTCTTTGAAAACGGCATCGGCAACACCGGCCCGCGGGCCCGCAGCCTTTGGCATGCGGTCAACGCAATCACTGAAGATGTGGATCACCGTGACTTGGGCCGTCGAGTGAAGGACCCTGTCTACTACGCCACGCTCGGAGCCGGCGGGCAGTTGAAACAGCGGGCGTGGATCGACGCGGAGAAGCTCATCGGTGTGTCGCTCAACTGAGCCTATGACAATCATCATCCATGCAGCCCGTCGTCCCCTCCTGGGGTGGCGGGCTGCTCTTGTAGTGGGGGTGACCACCTTGGTGTCACCGGTGTGCATACATGCTGTGCGGCATGGATGGTCACACCTACATCAAGCAGCGACAGATTCTGTGGGCGAGGCGACGTGGGATCAAACTGATCGGCAGTGCCGGTGATCGGGGCGTGAAAGCCTACGCCGAGCAGTTGGAAGCCAATCTCTTCCAGCCGCTGTCAACAAAAGCCCGCGCTTGTTATGAACAGGGCGACGGCAACGAACTTGGCAACGGATGCATGCCAGGCAAGCTTCAGGCTGTGCATTCGTCTGCTGCCATTGCCACCAACGTCTTTGATCGTTGGCTTTGTGCTAAGGATCCGCGGTCAATGCTGCGGGCCCTGGGTTTGCCTACTACGAGTGTGTCCGGTATCGACTTCGAGTGCAAGTTCCCGATCAGTCCGCGGCATCGCCGAGCCCCCAACATTGACGTCGTGATTCATTACGGCACGGATACACCTCAGGCGGCTGTCGCAATCGAGTGCAAGTTCACCGAGGCCTATGGCAACCGCCGGCATGGCGGGATGAAGCAGGGCTATCTGGACGGAAGCGACCTTTGGACCTCGCTCCCGTCATTGCACGATCTGGCAAGTCGGTTGTATCCAAACGACAACGAGTTCAAGCACCTGCACCCGGCCCAGTTGATCAAGCATGTACTGGGCTTGAATGCTTCGTTCGGTCCGGGCAAATATCGCCTTGTATACCTCTGGTACGACGTTCCCACACCGGATGGTGATGTACATCGTCAGGAACTGATGCGGTTTGCTGAGTTGGCGCGCAAGGACGGTGTGGCGTTCCATCACATGACGTGGCAGGACTTGATCCTGTGTTTGGCCAAGTTGAGCGGGGATGCAGATCGCGACTACGTTGATTACCTCGCGGACCGCTACTTGTGATCGGGCATCGTTGCCGCGTCGCGGGGTACACCCTTCAATGCATCCAACCCATTATCCCTACGGCATCGATCAACTTGAGCCGAAGCTGACACGGTGTGGCAAGACGGGTCGTATCCGCTGCCCGGTGCAGGGTTGTCGCCATTGGCTCAAGCCGCCGACGCGGAAGCCGAAGTTCGCTGGCGACGTGTGCCTCGATCATGGGATTGTCGTACATGGAAGCGGCACCTACACCTATGCCGACTACCGGCAAAACCTGCTGATTGATGCCGATTACTTCGAGCGCCACGTCCGCCGTCACCCGTTTAAATACGAGGCTCACCGTTTCGGGTCGGAGTGCTCGGAAGATGCGGTGACCTGGGCGGTGTTCCGCAGTCTGCAGAACGCTGGCTGCCTTGCGGAGGTGATTAAGCTATGCACCGGGCTTATGCCAAGCCGCGAGCCGCGGTTGTTGCTGTGGGGACTGGAGTTGAAGCCTGATGGCGTGGAGCCGTGGGACCTGCTCATCGCAGCCCGTGAGCAATTCGAAAGCGACCTGCCGGTGGAGCGACCCAAGACCGAGCCGGACATCGCGTTGTACGTGCCCGGTGAAGTGCTGGTCCTGATCGAGGCCAAATTCACGTCCAAAAACCCGACCTATCAGCGGGATCGCACGAAACTGCTCGACCTGACCATCGGTCAACTGATTCAGATTTACCAGTGGCCGCAGATGCGATTGCTCGACGCCGCCGCGGCCGGGAAGAGAGACGCCATCCACTACCAGCTGTGGCGCAACCTCGTCTTTGCCGACTACATGGCCGGGCGGGATTCGCTGGCCACACGTGGCCATGTCGCCAACCTCGTGCGGGACGGCTGTGAGGCTGATGTGTGCGAACCGATGCTCACGCTGATGCCGACGGCTTACCGTGACCGCTTCGAGCAGGTTTCGTGGGAGCAACTCTACGCCATCGCCAGGCGTCGCGGTATCGATGGGCTGTGCCGGTACATGCTCAATAAGACGGCCCGGCTAAAACAGGCGTTCAAGCTGGGCATCCGACCCCATTCGCGGGCAGATTCACGATCCGGGCGTTGATGCCGACGGGCAGCCTCCGCTCGTCCCAGCCCGTGGCCGTCAATGACACGAATGAGACCGGGTAGCCCCGATCCGCAATGGCGGCGACAAGATCACTGAAGGCCGACCAGGTGGACGAAACGACTGTTGCGGCCCGGGCTGTGTCGCCGATCCATTCATCCCAGTAGATCTGGGTAGCGGCCAATACGATGGGCACACTGGTCAGCTTCTCGGGCATTTCCGCCGTCAAAAACATCCGCTCCCGCAGGTGGTGGCCAAACGACCCTCTAAACGATGCCCAGTTTTCCTGCACCACCACGGCGTAGGAAAGGGCCTGTACCAAGCCACCTGCTGGGGTTGCGTGACAGGCCGACTGCGGCTGATTCGGATTCGGGGCTTTGAGTTCGATGATGACCGGCAGGCCGTTGCTGCTGACCCCGATCAGGTCGATCTCGCCCCAGCCGTTGGCCTGGATGCTGCTTGGCAGGTTTTCCTGATAGGTGGCGATCCGCTCCCACGCCCCCGCCACGGGTTGGGCATCGGGCGACGACCACTGCCGCCACAATCCCCGTTCCCAGCGGGCCTCTTCACCCAGTGGCTCTCCGGATTCTGTGCGGGGGCGGGTCAGATAGCCTTGATCACGAAGCGGCGCGACCTTCCGTGTGGCGGCGATGGCTTGATCCAGTTGATCAAACAACTGGCGGCATTGAGGCTCCATGAAAGTCTTGTTGAACTGGCTTTTGACGACGTGCAAACCCGCGGTGGTATCTAAACGGTAGGCATCGGGAAGATCGGACATGGGCGCGCACCTCGTAAGTGGACGCTGCACATTACAGCGAAGGTTGGCAATCACACAAGGGGGGTGACCGCTTTAATGTCACCCCCCCGCCATCACACTGGTCATGACCTGAAGGGTACATGGCCACATGCGGGGCAAGCGTCTCCACAGACTGTTGCAGCTTATCGCGATCCTCCGGGGTCCCACCAGCTATAACGCGCGCCGTCTGGCTGAACGCTTTGGTTGTTCCAAACGAAATATCCATCGCGACATCGCTGTCATGGAGTTGGCTGGCATCCCCATCTTTCACGATCCGGACTTCGGTCAGGGCGGAGGGTATCGCATCCGCAGTGACTGGTGGTTTCCGCAGGTCGGCTTGACTGATCAGGAATGCCTCGATCTGGCCGTGATGTCTCAGATCGTTGAATGCCGGGCCATTCCCTTGCTGGATGAAGTGTCGGCGGTGAGGGACAAGTTGCTCCAGACTTTGCCAGCCAAACAAGCTGACCTGATTCGCGACTCCGCAGAACTTTTCGACGTGCTGGGGCTGCAGCTTGCCGATCACAGCCACTGCCGTAAAACGATGGCCACCATTCAGGCGGCTCTGCTGGCGGGCAGGCAGATCAAGGTCATCTATCGCAGCCCGCATGAGAAAAAGGTCGTGCGGCCCCAACTTCAGCCGCTGCGGGTCATTCTCTCCGGGCAGGCGTGGTACCTCCTTGTCCAGGATTGCCGCGATGCTCAGAAGAAACTCTTCCGCATCGCTCGTTTCCAGGCGGTGGAGATGCTGGACAAACCCATCACTTGTCAACGGTCCATCAGCATTCGCGAGTTTTTGGGTAACGCGTGGACTGTTCACCGGGGTGACCGCGATTGGCATATCGAAATCGAATTTACGGCGGAGATTGCCGAGATCGTGGCCGAGACCAAGCATCACCCCACGCAGGAAATCGAGTTCCGCAAGGATGGATCGGCCCTCATGCGATGCTGCGTGTCCGGCCTCGAGGAAATCCAATGGTTCGTGCTGGGCTTCGGGCCGCGGGCGAGGGTGCTAAAGCCGAAGGAACTGGCGGACCGGGTGCGGGAGTTGGCGGAGCAGACAGTAAAGCGGTATGCGTCTTAAACCTCACGCATTAGAAAGGAGCATGGCTCATGCATTTCGGGACCACTCGTATATGGCGGCACGTCATAGTCGTAAGCCTCAGTTATGTTCTTTTCACGGTGTGTTGCTTCGCCGATGAAATACAGCTGAATGACGGTCGTACGTTCAAAGGCCGACTCGTTGGCGAAAGTGAGGTGTCTGTTACTATCGATGCAATGGTGTCGGGTATCCGGGCCACTCTCACCTTTAAGCGGGAAAACATCAACACGGTCGTCCGTGAAGAAGTCGGGGACGAATTCTTCGAGCCCGTGCCAGCACCGGACGCCCCCGATCTCATCAGCCGTACTCAAGATACCCCGGTCGATGACCCGGAAACAGCCGCGTGGCGGGCCAAGTTCACTGCCGAGGATGAGGCCCGAGTTGTTTCGCTGATTGAGCGACTCGCCGCTCTTCAACGCGAACTTTCCGAGTATCGTCGCGATCCTGACAAACTGGTACCGATTCCGGTACCGGCAGGTGCCTCCGTGGACGATCTGCTGAGGTCGGTGGGGCGGCGTGGGGTCACACAGGAGCAGGCCCGGCAGCAGCACATGCGAGCACTCCAACAGACAATCGCCACGATGCAACAACGACTTGCGGCGGCCCGTGAGACTCTGGATCAGACACGACGAGCCAGTATGCAGGAACTCGCTCCGCGCGTTGAAGAGGCCGAACGACACGGTCGCTTGATGCAAAGGGTGAGGAATCGCTTTAACCAGCCTGCGAAGGCCGCAGACTGGGCTATCAATGATTTGCTGACAAAGGGGGAACTTCGGAATGCGGTTGCCCTCGAAAGGGTTGAGGTTCTTCGGAGCAATGTTGATGATCTGTACCGAGGGCTTCTCAACCCCGCTTGGGGCGAAGAGCCGGTATATCCTGCGGCACGGCTGTTCTTTCACTTCAGTTTTATCACACAGGCGGGTCTGCACCGGGAACATGTCGGCCATGTAACCGTGGGCCTCATTGACGGCATCTGGCGACCGTTTGCGGTTCAGATTGATGGCGTTGGTGGGCCCGATGCGGTTTATCCAAATCAACATCTGATCCCGTTGTGGCTCGCAGAGGCTGGGCAGGAGGAAGCTTTGGCCAAGCAAAAGGAGTTGTCAAGTGAACAGGAGATACTGTCGCCTTCGGGAACTATTGATGGCCGAAACGTTCCCGAAAACAACGATGTTGGAACTTCCCGTGAATGAGGATGATGGTTGCCGGCAACAGAGATTAAGGAACACACAATCACGTTGTCGAATGATCGCGACCGTCTCGGTGCGATTGTGAGTAGATCAAGCGGAGCAGAAGCTGCTGAATATCTACGGATTGATCAATTATGCTTGCCCACAAAACCATCGACATCAGGCCCGAACTGTGGCGACAGGCTCGGATCAACGCTGAACTCTCGGAAGTTGCGCTGCGTGACTACATCAGCTATCTGCTGACGACGTGTAGACCGGTCAGCGAGGGTGACACTGAGCAAAGGGCCATCCTCAGTGCCCAAGTACGCCTCAATCGCGAGGCCCGCCAAGTCGACACAGCAAAGAATGATTTGATCGCAGGGAATGATGACGACTGCAACGTGCCGGATTGAGACTTGCGGATCGTCGTGGAATCCGAGCGAGCGTCCCAACATGCCCGATGCCCAGGTCAACATCAGCATCAGCAACTTGAGCATGCTTACGCTGCGGCGTGTACATCGGCGGGCCAGACGGCTGGCGATCATGACCGGTTTGCCGCTGCCTCTGATCATAACGTGGTGGCTGGACAAGATGCCCGAGAGCGTCAGTGCCAGCCAGCGGGTAGAGATGCTGACGATCGAAGTGGAGATGTCCACGCTCAAACGTAGCCGCCAATTCGAGGATTGCCCGCCTGATGAGTACGACCAGAAACTCGACGCAAGGCCGTTCAACATCGACCGGTGGGTGGAGGAAAAAACCCGCCAATGCCTGGAATCCCTGCAACTTTCCCCGCAGCAGATTGCTTTGGCTCACCAATACGCGGCAGATGCTGATGAGGATGACGAGTCCGATGACTGAAGCATGTCAACACCGGGCCGAGGTAGTCGACCGAAGCCGCTTCGATGACCCGGCGTTCGCGGGTACATGGCTGGACCTGGAAATCGATGAGGTCACGCCCAGACTCGTGGTGATGCGGATGGTGCGACGGGGACGGCTGGCCACCGGCGAGATCATCGAATCCCTGGCCGACTTTCGTTATGTGCTGCCCCGCAATCAGTGGTGCGGGGTGGCGAGGGCCGACGAGTTAGATGCCGACGACCCTCGCTATCCGCGTCCCTACGTCGAGCCGGGTGACGAGGCGGCCCTCAAGTCACGGGTGTCGGCGGAGATGCTGATGAAACTGGCGGTACGGTCATCCGAGATCATCGTTCTGGGGGGTGGGCTATATCACCCATTCAGAGGGTTGGTCGCCAGGGGGCGGCTTATCCGCTGCGAACAAAAGGAGCATGCCTATGCCAATGATTCGTGATTAGACGATTGCCTTCTGCGCGACAATATGCCAACCCCGAAAGCTGGCCTGCCTGGCCCCGGCCATTGAGCAACGCCCTTTCGCGATCATCTGGCGTCGTGCGGCCTGTGGAAATACCTGAAACTCATCAAGCAATACCCATAACCATCACAGCTACTGAACCTGCAGATCCTCAAGCTCCACCTAAGACTATAAAGACCGCGAAGAAGAACAATATCACTACCAACACGATAACGAAGGCGAAGATCGGCGAAGCCGAGAAAGCCCAGACCATGAATATCAACCTCCATCAACCAACATTCACAACTACAACTAATGAAATCAATAATCAAGCCATGCCCTTTGGGCAGGTAGGGGGTTGACCCCTTCCACACCAATGAACCAGTGAACCAGTGAACTCTACGACCCCATGAATGCTCTATCCCCCATAACTTCTACCAACGCGAGTGTGAAGCTGACCGAGTTTGAGTTAGGTTCTGTTTGTGCAGGACACTTAGGTTGTGATGGCTGCGCCATCACAGTAAAGAATGAACCCAGCGGGGTACCTCCCAGGACCCGTGAAAGTGAAAGGCCCGAGCAATGAGTCCCAATACCCTATTGCCCCAAAGTGTAAGCGGGGTGACCAATGAATGATCTACGACCTATCGTCCAGGAACTGTTTAGCCGCAGCGTGGCCGGCGTGTTTGCCCTACGAGAGAACGAGCAGTTGATTGTTCAACCCAGACCCGGTGCAAACTGGTCGTTAAATCTGGGGTTGGCGGCCCGGCTGCAGCAGGCACCGATCAAGCCGATGTTGCGTCCGCACCGGGACCGCGATGTGCAGACGGTCGACGACCTCACCGGGCCCTATGGTCCGCTGGACCCGGGCCAATACGAGACAGCCACCACCGATCACCTGCTGGCTGAACTCTACCGGCACGGCAGCCAGATGGCTTGGGTGCTGGGCCTGTTCCGGCCCCGCAAGTTCCGTGGCCACTGGTCGGGTCTGTGCTGGAATGGCCGTCCGATCACCTGCTCAGGTCTGGCCTCGTGCCTGGTCGGGCAGATCGCTGACCAAATCCAGCAACTGCGTGCCAAGCAGGGATCTCAGGAAGTCGCCCTATCGGATGACCTGCGAGTTCTGCTGACGCCGGTTCTACGAAATGCGTCGGCCGCTCGGCCCAGCCGCACCTTTATGGCCGGGCTGTGCACGGTGGCGGCGATCTACGCCGGCACCTACGGCGACGATGCCGACCCCGGCACGGATGCCAATGGCATGATCCCCGGCGATGACAACGGTCTGGCCGGCTTTGTTCGGCTCGATTGAGGAAGACCCGCATGGAGATCATCATCAGCGACCGTGAATCGGTGGAGCGAGGCCTACGGGTAAGAGCCGGCTGCTATGCTTTGATCAGCATCAGCAATCCCGGACGACGGCGGGTGCGAATCCGCAGACAGTCGGCCTTGCGAGCCGTGCTGGAACTTCGATTCCACGATGCCGAGCCAACTACCGGTTTCCAGCTACCGCTCGACATCAAGCCCATGACCGAGGACCATGCAAAGCAGATCGCTGCATTCGTCCTACAGCACCACAAGCACATCAACGCCTTGGTTATCCATTGCGAAGCGGGCATGTCCCGCAGTCCAGCCGTCGGGGCTGCCATTGCCCAGGCCCTTAACCTCGACACCACCCCCTACGACCGCGACTTCCAGCCCAATGCCTACGTCAGGGAACTGACGGCTAAAGCCTTCGATTCATTGAAGAACGTAATGCCGGGTCCGCGTGGACCCTTGGGGGGTTCGGCATAGGGGACCTGTCGGTTCCAAACGCTCGGTTTGACTGGATATGAGCTCCATACTATTCTCCTGACGTCTGTCGGTCGGCTACAGGGCTTAAGCCCACTCCCACCGCACCTGAGAAGGTGAATTCAGCCGCAGACCAGCCTTGAGCTGTTCAACCAAGTGGATTAACGACCTTTAAGGTGTCTACATGCTCTCAATGCTATTTGGTGCGGGGCCCGATGGAGCCATCGGGCCGGGTGATCTTGTCCACGAACTGGATGTTGCAGGCGTTCCAAGCGGGCCTTTTCGTGACGCCTTGATCGACGCGGCTACGGACGATGATCGGCTTTTTAGGGTGCCAGTGGCCGCAGCGTTGGCCGCTGCCATCCGGGAACCTCAGCCGGCCGGGATGATGGCTGCCTTTGTCAGATTCGGCGACGGTGTGGCCACCGGGCCGTC
>JBGSTK010000262.1:0-7093 GCA_041736565.1 Phycisphaeraceae bacterium
AGAACAAAAAAGAGATCGACCCCGCACCAGCCCACGGAGAGCAGACGATGGGTCCAGTCGATGGCCCATTGCCCGGCATGGTTGTTGGCAGGCACACTCCCGCCTTCCTGAAGAAGGTTGAAGTGCAGCAGCATGACCAGCAGCACGGCGAGTCCGCGAATGCCATCAAGCACCGGCTGGTGTTGCGCCGACAGCGACTGGGCAGCGTCGTGGGACGTTGGATGTCCACCAAAGCGTGTCTGGCATGTATCAGTCATGCGAACTACCACATGTCAGCACCATGGCAAAACCCGGCCGGACGATCACGTCGCGGACTTAGTTGATATCGACACTCGGAGCTTGCGGGTTAAGACGGTTGAAACGATTGTGCGGGTTGTGCAGTCGCGTCGATGCCCGCAACCACCCCGGCGAGGCCCGTGATGAATCCACCCATGCAGCCACTTGGATGGTGATATCCTAGACAAGGCGTTTGCGTTCGTGTGTCGGCTTCCGCACCCCGGGGTTTAGGACTCTCAATGTCGCAGCCCAACATTCTTTTCATCATGTCCGACGATCATGCTGCCCACGCCATCAGTGCCTATGGCAGCCGCATCAATCAGACGCCCAATATTGATCGCCTTGCGACGGGCGGGTTGCGGATGGACAACTGCCATTGCGCCAACTCGATCTGCACCCCCAGTCGCGCCAATATTCTCACCGGTCAACATTCGCATGTGAACGGTGTGCGAACGTTGGCGGACAAGATTGACGGCCAGCGGGAGATCCTGGTGCAGAAGCTGTTGCGGCAGGGGGGTTATACGACCGCCATGGTGGGCAAATGGCACTTGGGCGATGGCCCGCCGCACGACCCGACGGGGTTCGATTACTTCAGCGTGCTGCAAGGGCAGGGGCCTTACTTCGATCCCGAGATGGTCGAGCCGACGGGCAAGAAGAAGTACCAGGGCTACACGACGGAGGTGATCACGGACTTGACGCTCAAGTGGCTCGAGGGTCGGGACAAGAGCAAGCCGTTTTTCTGCTGCTGCCATCACAAGGCTCCGCATCGGCCGTGGAACCCGAGCCCGAAATACGCCACGCTTTTTGATGATCGCGACATTCCCGAGCCTGAGACGTTCTACGACGACTATTCCAATCGTTCGCTGGCGGCAGCGGCTGCGCACATGCGTGTGGGCCGGGATATGCGGCCCGAGGACGTCAAGGCCACTCCACCAGTCGGGTTGGACGAAGCAGGCCTGAAGAAGTGGGCCTACCAGCGCTATATCAAGGACTATCTCCGCTGCGTGCAGAGCATTGATGACAGCGTCGGAGCCCTGTTGGACTATCTGGACGCCAACGGTCTTGCGGAGAACACCATCGTCATCTACACCTCCGACCAGGGCTTTTTCCTGGGCGATCACGGGTGGTACGACAAGCGATTCATGTACGAGCATTCGCTGCGCATGCCGATGCTGGTGCGCTGGCCCGCGGAAATCGCAGCGGGCTCGACGTGCAACGAGATCCTCACCAACGTCGATTTCGCGCCCACATGGCTGGCGTGTGCAGGACTGCCGATCCCTCAACAGATGCAGGGAGTCAGCGGGTTGCCGCTGTGGCGAGGCCAGAGGCCCGCAGACTGGCAGCAGTCGCTTTACTACCGCTATTGGCAGCACACCGGCGGGGGAGTGAACTTCGGGCATAACGTCGCGTCACACTACGGTGTACGCACCCACCGCCACAAACTCATCTACTACTACGGCAAAGGTTACGGCCTGCCGGGCACCACCAAAGAGCCCGTGATGCACCTCTGGCAGCCCGAGTGGGAACTCTTTGACCTCGACAAAGACCCCAACGAACTCAACAACGTCTATCGCGACCCAGCCTATGCCACGGTGGTCGGCGAGATGACCGCGGAACTGGATCGCCTGCAGAAGAAATATGGCGACACGCCCGAGCATTGAGCCAGTACGGTTCGACCCACGGCGAGTGGTTACCGAGCAGGTGACTACCCATCAAGTGGTTTCTTGCCGCCACTGCCCCTCGGCTGGGGGCTTGCCGCTCACGAGCCGGTAAAGCACGTAAATCACAAAGAGCAGGCATAGCATCGGGCTGAGGCGAATCGTGGAGCCGCGCGTTATCTCGTAGCTGAGCATCAGGCCAATCGATACGACGATGATGAACCCGGCTTGGAGATGCTTGCGTTCGACGAGCATGGTCCACGCCGCAAACACCGCGAGGCTCGGTGCCAGCAAGGCGTAGGTGTTGTTCTCGGTTCGCGGGTTAAAGAGCAGCAGATACGAGGATGCCATGACCAGCAGGAGAACCGCGCCGCGCTGATGGCCCCAGCGGACAAAGCCGTACCACGTGGCGACCAGTGCAGCGACAGCCGCCGCCAGCCGGATCACGGTCCGCACGGGATCGGGAACATGCAGGCCCAACCCCGTGGTCATGCCAAAGACATCGACAAAGGCGTTATTAGCGCCGGGGTCGAGATTGGCGAATTGCTCGGGCTGGCTGGACTTGACTGCGGTTTCATAGAACAGGCTGTATTGCCGGGCGTTGTAAGCAGGTGAGCCCAGGAGAAACGGCAGCAGCAGCACTGCCGCCAAGCCAATGCCGCAGCGCCACGCCATAGATCGCGAGACCCCAGCCGTCAGGAGCATGGCGACGATCATGTGCGGCTTGAGGGCGACCCCCAGCGCCAGGAAGAAAGCCGATCGCCACCATCGCTTCTCCGCGAGGTTGACGGCACTGAAAACCATGCACGCCGCCAAGGGGAGATTCATCTGACCGTTGCGAGCGCTGGATAGAAGCGGCGGAATCGCCACGAGTGTCATCAGGGGAAACAATTCCCATCGTCCGCCTTGGCCGGCGAAACGCGCCAGCCGCCAGATAGCCCAGGCGATGGAACCGATGCAGATGCAGCGCCAGACCAACTCGCCGAGCGTGTAAGGAAGCGATGCGATGGGTGCAAAGAGGATGGCTGTGGAAGGGAGATAGAGAAAGCCGTGGATGCTGTTGGTGTTGTAGAGGTCCGCGCCCTGGAGCCATTGTTGAGCGCCGCTGCGGTAGGCTCCCGTGACCGTTCGCTCCCGCACGGGCAGCAGAACGTTGACGAGCATGAGCGTTAGCACGACCGACCAGATGATCCATGCGTTGCGAACATCGCGCGGTTGGGTCACGGTGATTTTGAACATCACGTGATGATACCGCGACACCGATTAGCAGCGAGTTGCTCCGCATCGTCGTGGTGCCGTCAGGTTACTTTGCAGCGCGGGCCGCGTGCCGATCAGCGGCAAACTCACCGGTGGTGATGAAGCGACCCACACGGGAAAGATCACGCAAGTAGCTGTCGAGTCGATCCAACATGCGCGGCCCCGAATGTCTTCGGACATAACTCGGCAGGCGATAGCGCGAAAGGTCCACAAACTCCCAGGGGTGGAAGTAGAGACACAAGTAGCCATCATGACGCAGCGTCCATCGCGACATGGATTTGATAAGGCTCAGCGGCGCGTTCTTGAACGCCAGCCAGAACAGCGGGAAGCGGATGATCGGCGATGCCGACGCGGGAATGTGCAGCAGTTGATTAACAAAATAAGCCGTGCGGGGATCGAAGAAGTGGTTGTAGCGCCCGGGAAGCCAGATAGGGTTTTCCGAAGAGTTGTAGCGATAACCCGCATCGGCGACGGCGGCGGGATCGGTCGGTGCCAGTCGCGCCCTGCGGAAACCTGTGACAGGTTGGCCGGTGATGCCCTCCAACGCAGTCTTGGATGACGCCAAATCAGCCAACTCGAATTGACTGTGGTAGAAGCCGTGCGAGGCAATCTCGTGGGTCAAGGCCAGTTCACGAATTAGCGATTCGTGATGAAGCGCAAAGTGAGCAGTGGTGAACAGCGTTGAGCGGGCCCCATGCTCCTGGAGCAGCGGCGCCAGAGCCTCCATTCCGCGGCGGCATACATCCATCTGCTCGGATTCAGCGATAGTCTGGCCGTATTCGAGCGGCGCATCGAACTCCTCGAGATCGAAACTCAGGAGAATCGCGGGGGTCATGCCGGCTTCCGATACAGGCCGCGCCACGAGTTGATGCGGACCTTCCACAGCGCCAGGAACATGCGAAGTGGATCGCGCCAGATGTTGACCGTAGAGATTTTGTAGGAGTGATGGTCTGCCACGCGCGCCGCCACCTCGCCGATGCGGAAACCACGCGTGCGGGCGATATAGACCATCTCCACATCGAAAGAGAAATCGAACAATCTCTGTCGGGAGACGATTTCGTGGGCTGCGACGCGGGTGAAGCCCTTGAGACCAGCCTGCGTGTCGCGGTAGGGCAGATGCAGAATCAACCGCGCCAGCCGATTGAAAACCCAGCCCATGAATCGTCGCGTCAGTTTGATGTTGTGCTGGCCGCTTTCCACAAGGCTGCGTGAGCCAATGACGACGTCGTTGAGTTTCAGCGCGTTGGCGATAACAGGCAAATGATCCAGCGAGTACGCCAGATCACCATCGGTGAATATGACCAGATCGCCCTGGGTGGCCTCAATGCCCCGGCAAATGGCTAGACCTTTCCCGCCGTTGGGCTGATACGACATGAGCCTGATGCAATCCAGCCCAGCTTCCTCGATCCGTTTGCTGAGCAATCCCGCGGTGTCATCCGTCGAGGCATCATCCACGAAAAGAAACTCGTATTCCGTATGGCGTTGAGCAAAATCCAGCACGGCATCAAACACCGGCTTAACCAGCGCCGCCTCGTTGAAAACGGGAAGGATCACCGAGATGCGGCGGCCCTCGTCGGATCCGGCGACAGTCTTTTCGGCGGGTTGATTAATCTTGCGGTACACAGGCTCAGACTAACACAAAACGGGTATGGGTCAAGGTCATCGCGGGAAGTGCTAACGCAAAAGAAACCGGAGCGATGGTAAGTCGCTCCGGCTTCGTCGATGCGTCGAGGCTTCTCGGCGCGCGGGGGGGGGATTACTCAGGCAGAATCACCGTGTCGATGACGTGGATCACGCCGTTGCTGGCCATCACGTCGGCGGCGACAACCTTGGCGTCGTTAATGTGCACCACGCCATCGGCGACCTTGATGCGGACCTTGGAGCCTTGCACCGTCGTCGCTTCCTTGAGCTTCACGACATCCGCAGCCGTCACCTGCCCGGCACGACGTGGTAGGTCAGAATCGCCACGAGCTTGGCCTTATTCTCCGGCAGCAAGAGGCTTTCGACAGTCCCGGCCGGGAGCTTGGCAAACGCTTCATCGGTGGGTGCGAAAACTGTCAGCGGGCCATCACCTTTGAGCACATCCACCAGACCGGCTGCTTTGGCGGCTGCTACCAGCGTGTTGAACTTGCCCGTACTGACAGCGGTGTCCACGATGTCCGCCTTGGGCTTTTCAGGGGCGCTGTTGGCCGTCGGGGCTTTATAGTCGCCGCATGAGCCGGCCTGCAGGGCCGCGGTGCTCAGTGAAAGTGCTGCCGCAGCGGTGATGATTGTCAGGGAGTTACGAAAGAGTGAGTTAAGCATGGTCAAAGTTCCTTTGAAAGTTCGAGGTTGAGGGTTGAAGTTGAGGGTTAAGGGTTGAGGGTTGACGGAGAGTTACGTTTGGGTTTTCACGCGCTGGCGGGATCACGCGGTGGCGACATGGGCATGGCTCCAGCGCCGCTGGATGCCGCGCCATTGCACAGCTTGGAACACCGCCGCCAGTCCCACCAGCGAGTAGACAGCCTTGCTCGCTATGGCCGTGTTGCCTCCGAAGAGCGCTGCGACTAGATCGAACTCCAGGAGGCCCCACAGGCCCCAGTTCAAGCCGCCCACCACCAGCAACACCGCCGCGATCACATCGACAATCTTCATCACGAGTCTCCTTTCGCAAAAGCGAATAAGGGGTTTGGGAACCGATCACCGACCCACACGGGCCAGCATGAGGTTGAGGACTTCATTTCTCGCCGCCACGTCGTCGCGATACACGCCGCGCCACGCCGTGGTCAGCGTTACGCTCTGATGGCATTGCACGCCGCGCATCTTCATGCACAGATGCTCCGCTTCAATGACCACCATCACGCCGCGCGGCCCAAGATGCGTCTCCAATGCGTCAGCCACCTGGCCCGTCAGCCGCTCCTGCACCTGCGGACGACGGGCAAACACCTCCACCGTCCGCGCCAGCTTCGACAGGCCCACCACCTTTCCCCCACCAGGCAGGTACGCCACGTGAGCCTTGCCCAGAAACGGCAGCAGGTGATGCTCGCAAACACTCGCAAACTCGATGTCACGCACGATCACCGGGCCATCGTGCTCCTGCTCGAAAACCCGCCCCAAGTGTGCAGCGGGGGACTGATGAAGCCCGGCGAAAATCTCGGCATAGGCTCGCGCCACCCGGGCGGGGGTGTCCAGCAGGCCGTCGCGGTCAGGGTCTTCCCCCACCGCCAATAAGATCTGCCGCACCGCCGACTCAATGGCGGGCATATCCACCATCGTTTCCGCCCGGGTTTCCGCCAACTCCGCCCTCGACTTCGTCGCTCCAGCGTCGGCCTCAAACGCCCCCATCTCATCGCGGTCATCAAGCAACATCGCGGTAGGGCTGCCGGTGGCGAACTCGAAATTTTCTCGTCGTGCGATCATTGTCGTTCTCTTTTAGCGTTCGGGGCCTCGAAACACCCAATTCGATTAAAACTATCATAACCTTCATAGCTCAAAAGTCAAGAACTTTTCTAAGAAATGTTTTTGTGAATCATTTACTCGCTGTTTTTCAATGGTTTACAATGTGATTAAATGGTTGACCATCCATCGTAAAGGTGATATGATTCATCCAAAACAGGCAATTCTTCTATGACGCAGCTACTTTCAACGCGAGATATGGCCGAGGCACTGGGTGTTTCGGAGTCCTCAGTTCGGCGATGGGTCGATGATGGCACCATCCGCGCGTCCAAGACGGCGGGGGGGCATCGGCGGATTCACCAGCACGAGGCCGTGCGCTTCATCCGCCTCAGTCGCTCCGATGTGCCCCGACCCGAAAAGCTCGGCCTCGCAGCATGGCAGAGCGCCGCCGACACCACCTCCGCCGCCGCCGACGCCTCAAAAACCCCGAAAACGCCCGTCCCAACCCCCCCCGTACCTTCCCGAAC
>JBGSTK010000016.1:0-6597 GCA_041736565.1 Phycisphaeraceae bacterium
CCCCAGCAGATCGAAGGGTGGCTCTTTGGAGGCAACGTCTCGGCGACGACGTTTGATTTCACGATTCCGGCGACAGTTGCGGGCGGGTCCAGGGTGTGGTTGATCGCGGCATGGGTCAACGCCAAACTGCAATCCGGCCCGACTTGTCGGCCCGTGCAGACGTACGTCGCCGGGGGTATGGTCCAGGCGGCGTGAGTGGGGGTTTGAACACGAAGCCGCGAGGACGCGAAGGGAGGCGGGGCGAGGAAGGGGCGGACGGCTTGGCAGCGGGGCTGAGGGAGTCGTTATGCTGACTCCATGAAACTGCTTTTCTATGGTTCGGGCGAGTTCGGCCTGCCCACGCTCAGGCGGCTGGTCGATGAGCATGAGGTGGTGGCGGTGGTCTCGCAGCCGGATCGGCCCGCGGGGCGGCAACGGAAGTTGAGCCCGACACCGATCGCGGCCTATGCCGAGCAACACGGGCTGGCAACACTTAAACCGGAGGACGCCAATATCACCGAGGTGGTGGATCACGTGCGCTCCGCTGGTGCCGATGCGGCGGTGGTCATCGCTTTTGGTCAGAAGCTCAGCCCGGCGTTGATTGAGGCCTCGGGTCGCCTGGTGGTCAATCTTCATGCGTCGTTGCTGCCTCGGTATCGCGGGGCGGCTCCCATCAACTGGGCGATGATCAACGGCGAGAGCAGCGCCGGGGTGAGCGTCATATCGCTGTCGCAGCGCATGGATGCCGGCTTGATCTACGCCACGGCAAGCACACCCATCGACCCGCTGGAAACCGCTGGGGAACTTCACGATCGACTCGCTGCGCTGGGGCCGACGGTGATCGGCGATGTCCTTGCCAAGTTTGCTGACGGGACGTTAAGTGGACTTCCACAGGATGAATCCCTGGCGACGCGTGCCCCCAAGCTTTCCCGTGTTGATGCCTGGGTGGATTTCGCTGCCGTTGCCGATCGGGTGGCAGCGCGAATACATGGACTAACGCCGTGGCCGGGCGTGCGGGTGATGTGGCACAAGCGGGGGGAGCGGGGCAAGGGGGGTGAGGGAGGCGGGGGGGGCGACGTGAGCGAGGCGGCAGGGCGGGAGTTGATCATTCGTCGCGTCGCACCACAGCCGGATCTCGCCTGCTTCATCAGCATGAGGCCCGGTGCCCGGCCGCAACCCGGATTGGTGGAGGAAGGTTGCCGCGTGGTGGTGGGCGACGGGTGGGTGCAACTTCGCGAGGTCCAACTGCCTGGGGGTAAGCCGTTGTCCATTTCGGAATTCGTTCGCGGCCACGACTTGGCTGCGGGTGATCGGCTCGTGGGACTAACGACGTAAAGTCCTTTCACGGCGACCAGTGACCTGATCGTGGGTCATGTCAGATGCTCGTTAAAATGACAGTCGCATTGCCGTATCGCCGCACTCGAAAAGGACCGCACATGACTGTCGCCAGAGTTCAGGACACCCTTGCCCGCGCCATTGACGAAAGCCTCAAAGTCACAGCTTCGCTTTCGCAACTGGCACAGCCACTTGAGCGGGCTGCGGACCTGGTGAGTCGGTCGCTGGTGGATGGCCACAAACTGCTGGTCTGCGGCAACGGTGGCAGTGCAGCAGACTCGGCGCACCTGGCCACGGAGTTCGTCTGTCGCTTCCAGCATGATCGCCGCCCCTACCCCGCCATCGCCCTGACCGATGCGGGCAGCACGCTAAGCGCCATTGGCAACGATTACGCCTTTGACGAGGTTTTCGCCCGTCAGGTGCGCGCGTTTGGTCAGCCGGGCGATGTACTTGTCGTCTTCACCACATCGGGCAAATCGGCCAACATTCGCAAAGCGTTGGAGGCTGCAAAGCCACTCAATGTCGCCTCAATCGCCTTCCTGGGCAAAGACGGCGGCTTCACTCGCGGCATTGCCGATGTCGAATTGCTCGTTCCCTGCGATAGCACAGCCCGCATTCAGGAAGCGCAGAAATTACTGCTGCATGTGCTGTGCGAAATCGTCGAAACCCGGTTGCCTCGGTAGCGGCGGGCAAGTCTGCGGTTACTTGCCCTCGGGTAGCCTTCGAGCGGCGCGGGCTCGTGCCAGGGCCTGCATATCGACGACGGAGTCAGCCTCGTCGGTGATTTCCTGGCCCAGCAGTGTTTCGAGCACATCCTCCAGCGCGACGATGCCCGCCACGCCCCCGTATTCATCAACCGCCAGCGCGATGTGCTGACTCTTGGCCAGCATCTGCTCCAAGGCCGCAGCCACCGAGGCCAGTTCCGGCAGCGCGATGATCGGCCTCTGGAGTTTGCCGAGGGTTTCATCGAGCCGCCCGGCTGCGGCTGCCTGATGGACATCGAAGCGGGACACATAGCCCGCAATGACGTCGCGCGATGCGCCGAAAACCGGAATGCGGGAAAAGCGAAGCGGATGATGCTCGCTCATGGCCTGTTGCACGGTGGTGTCAGCGGGCAGGGCGAACATGACGGTGCGAGGCGTGAGGATGTCGGCGACACGAACCTTGGACAACGCCAGAAGGTTCGAGACGATCTGGTACTCGCGGGCTGCCAGTGAGCCGCTTTGGCCTCCCATGCGAATGGTGGAAAGCACTTCGAGCCGGCTGATGAGCGCACGCTGGGGCTTCTGGCCCACCAGGCGATTGACGCCATCAAGCATGATGAGAATCGGATAGCAGATCACCATCAATGCTCGGGTGGTGTAGGCTGTCACAGCCGCCAGCCGCTTGGCATGCAACGCCCCGAGTGTTTTGGGGATGATCTCACTGAGAACGAGGATGGCCAGCGTCATCACAGCACTGGCGATGCCGACGACGGCTTCACCGTAAACGATGGCGGCCTGTGCCCCGACCCCGGCTGCACCGACGGTATGGGCGATGGTGTTGAGCGTCAGGATGGCCGCCAGCGGACGATCGATGTTGTCCTTCAAGCCTTTGAGCGAGATGCCCGCGCGCGATCCCTGTGCCGCCAGGGCTTCCACATAATGCCGGGGCACGCTCAAAAGCGCGGCCTCCAACAGTGAACAAATAAAGGAGACCGCTAGAGCCAGCAGGGCGTATAACAGAAGCATCAGCATCGGCGGCATCCCTTGCGTATCTACAAGGCATGATAATGGCTGAATACGAAGACGCGAAAACGCGAAGGCCGCCAAGGTCGCGAAGCAGGAAGATGGCATTCACCACCAAGGCACAATGAGCACAAAGCCATGCGGGTCGTTCCCCACCCCCCCCACGAGCCGGAAGCGTCAGCGACGGATTCCCCCCCTCCGTCCGTCCCCGTCCGCGCCGGTAACAAATGCGTGCCAGGCAAACAGAATGAACACGAAGCCGCGATGCCGCGAAGCGAGGCAGGGAGCGGTGCAACAAAGAAACCTGGAACCCGGAGTACGCCACATGCCCGAACAACGACGAAAAGCAACCCCAAAATCTAACGATCCCCGCTCGACTTTAAACACAGCCGCTGCAGCGGGTGGTTACCCGTCTTCGGCATCGAAGGTGTACACGTCGAAGTCGAACTCCATCCCCAAGTCGCCGGCAAAACGCACTATCTCTTGGTCAAGATGCAGTGCGGGAGTTGATCCATATGTCTCGACTACGGTTTGGAAATATCCCTGTGTTCCGATTTCCTTGAAAATCTCCGCCAGCCGACTCTTTACCGGCATGAGTTTTGGCAAGACGGCTGCAATTTGGACATCGAGATCGACTGAATCTTCAAACTCGGACGAAAGCCGCCAAACATGCTGTGGGTAAACCTTGCCCGTTCGCTTCCACCAAACTTCACCCATGCGGCTGGTTGTAGTGGGCTCGACTCCTAGCCGCTCGGTGATGACATCTGGTGCCAACGTATCCGAGTGGATTGCAAAGTAGAAGCGTATTCTCGGATTCCGCATGTTTTGACGGATAACGCTGCCGGTCAGTGGCGAGCCGCGTGCGGGGCAGGACGCACAAGGCTCGATATAAACTTTCAACGCACGCAAGCTCGTCCACTGCAGCGGGTGGTTAGGCGTCTGACGCGAGGCGGTCAAAGGCGTTGGCTGCAAGCCAGCAGTGCAGCGATCGGATGGCCCCGGTGGCGTGCTCGCCCCAGTGGCTCTGCAACCTGAACCCCCACTCCCATACGGCTTGCGCCCGCCGCCCGGCCTCGTACTCCCGCAACCCCATGATCACGTCCCGGTAGATGTCTGCGATGTCGTCGGCCAAACTGCCGCTGACCGGGTCTTCGGGCGGCATCACCAGTGGATTGAACACCTCGGCATAGTAGTCAAACGGTAGTCGGCCAGCCACGAACAATGCCCGCAACTCAGCATCATCGAGTCGCTTGGCGTCTGGCTGATCTGCCAGTTCCTCGGACCATGCTGGCGGCAGTTCCAAGGCGGCAAGGTATAGCCGAGTGATGTGAAGCAGGGCGTTGCGGCCCGCGTACTCGCCGGTATCGGTGCCGCGGGTCGCCCACTCTCGGAAGGCAATGGCTACCGCCGCGAATTGCTCGACTGTGTCCACCCGCAATCCCTCCGCTGCCTAACGTCATGCCGTTGAGCGGCCGCGGCGGCGCACGCGCGACGCCCGACCGCAAGAGAAGTATACCGCCGCCGCGGTCCGCTCCAGCGGTGGGTTATTCCGCTCGCCGCACGGCCACGAGCTGATCGCCGTCTGAGAGGCGCTTGCTTTCGCACTCCACGACCGCGCCGGGCGGAAACTCCCAACTCTCATCTTCGGGCACCACCGCTTTCGGATCGAGACGGTAGCTCCGATCAGCCACGTGCTCCGCGTTCACCGGACGCCACACGTCGGTGCCTTCATCCAACAGGTATACGAAGATGGTGGTCATGGCGGAATAACAGTGATTAGATGGATCCGTCTAACACCCCGGAAACGCTCCGGGGATCGGTACAACATCCCCGCAAGCGCGGGAGATGGTTGTGCTCAAGTCGGTGTAACCGCAAGACGTTCATGATTCGGTCATGCTTCACTGGTGGTCCGCCTGTGGCACGCCGAGCCTTTGCCACAGCCACCCGCCGCTGGTTAAACCGCCACACGCTCACCACTCCACAGCCGCTTCTCGATCGTTTCGTTTTCGGCTGTGTACTTTGTCTGGTCGCTATCGGGATCATCAGTTATCCATACGTCATGAAGTCTGCCGTCGATGCGACAAAGTACGATCACGCAACGCGAGGTAAGGATGTCGCCTACGAACCGACGGGTTGCTTCTTCGGGTGTTCCAGCGTAACCGGAGGCCTGTAGAAGGTCGCCGTGCGTGTGCCATGCTAACTTGTCGAAGCCGATCAACCAATCACCGTCGGTTAAATCGACGATGAGGTCGAGCAACCCATCTGGCGATGTATGACGCTCCACAATGGCCATGACGGTCTAACGTAAAGGTCAGCGACGGGAGCCAGTCGCCGATGACGTCGGATTTGTTTCTGAGCGAAACGGCTGGCTCCCGTTCGCTGGACCGTCTTGTTGGCCATTCCTCATGCGTACTCAGGAATCTCAGGCAGATACCGGTTCATGAAGTCGCCATCACCGAAATCTGCATGCACGGCCTCGTGGTGATCCGCGTACAAGATAATCTTTGCGTGATCTGGGACCAGAAAAATATCGTCCGATACCGTGCCGCCATGAACCAATGAAAGAAAAAGCAAACTCTCAACCGCGTCACGCTCGGCCTCTTCCGCTTCGACCACTTCATCACCTACCGGCTTTAAGCCGTAAGCTGAGAAGATCGCAGCCATCTGGAATAGCTTCAGGGAATCTCCCGAACTCCACGCACCGTCTCGCGGGTAGAGATAAGTCTTCTTGTCCGGGCTCGCTGCGTCCACGAGTGCGGTGATCCATCTGGCCAGATCCTTGATTCGTGCGGGCATCTCCCATGACCATCGCAAGTCGGTAGCGCCCTCGAAGACGAGCGTCTGCGGTGGACTGTAGTGGCTGTCCAGCGCGATGCCGTGCGGCGCGAAAACCCGGAGAAATGTGCTCTTGGAGATGAGCTTCATCTTTTGGGCCAACAGTAATTAGATGGATCCGCATAATACCCCGGAAACGCTCCGGGGGTCAGTTTAACATCCCCGCAAGCGCGGGAGATGGTTTGCTCGTAAGCCAGTTTAACATCCTCATGAGCCGCTGCGGCCGATGAGCAGGCAGGCCCGGCGAGGCATGGAATTGCAGCCCGGCCAGCCACCTGTCTCCTGCGACGTGTTGCGACGGGGGGTCGAGGTGGTTGAGTATCGGGCGGGTGTGTCGGGAGAGAAATTCGCATATGTGGGAGAGAAATCCGCGTATGCGGGAAGGAAATCCACGCGCGTGGGAAGAAATCCACGCGCGCGGGGTGTACAGTACGCCAGCGACGACCATCAGCACCTGCTGGCCCGCCACGACATCACTTGCAGCATGAGCGCCAAGGGTGACTGCTACGACAACGCCGCCATGGAAAGCTTCTGAGCCACGCTCAAGACCGAACTGGTGCATCAGCAACATTACGCCACCCGCGACCAGGCCCGGGCGGCGATCTTCGAGTACATCGAGGTGTTCTACAACCGCGCTTCATACTACCCCTTTGCACGATGTGCTTGAAAAGTCGAAGTTTTCTTGTCCAGGATTTGGTATTGCGGGGGTCCTCCCGCGTTG
>JBGSTK010000017.1:0-4230 GCA_041736565.1 Phycisphaeraceae bacterium
ACCACGGCTACCGCCGCGGAAGCCGCCACCACCGCCGCCGCCACCGGGACGATCGGTCTTGGGACGAGCCTCGTTGACCACGAGAGCGCGGCCATCGAGTTCCTTGCCGTTCATGGCTTCGATGGCGGCCTTGGCCGAGGCATCGTCAGCCATGGTCACGAAACCAAAGCCGCGGCTGCGGCCGGTTTCACGGTCGTTGACAAGAGCTGCCTCTTGCACTTCACCGAACTGCGAGAATGTTTCACGCAGAGCGTCCTCATTGGTCTGGAAGCTGAGATTTCCAACGTAGATCTTCATAACAATCGACTCCGAAGCGGTGATGCCAAACGGGTGGGAACTTGTGAAAGGCCCCCGATGTGCGTCACGGTGCGAGACTGCACGGCGAACACCGCCGTGCGAATGGAAGGATAGTATAGCATCATCCCCGCCAATAGCGAGCGGCATGTCAAGACAAAGTTTTTACGGCCCCCATTTCCGGAGCGAGCCCCCACCCCCAACCACATCGCCAGGGTGATTCCATTCCAAGAAAAGCCCGAAAATGACGGCTCCAACCCCCCCTCTGAACGACGCTACCCCCCCTCTACCCCCTCTCTAATACCGCTGTATCCGCACCTATTCGTCAGTGATCGAAAAACCACACCCCTCAAAAACCCCGTGTTTTTGGCACTTGTGAAATTTGGTGAAATCTCGCGCGCAGCGTCGTGGCATCAAAGCCCGCGCCCACACGCACCATCAGGCCGCGCCCCAGCACCAAGCGGATCGGTGCCGTGGGCGGCACCGCGTGCCAGCCGGAGTCATTAACTCCACAGACGCCGGCTCCGCCGCACCGCCCAGGCGCCGCCGTCAGCAATGAATGTCGAAACCCCCACCCCGTGCCGACCGTAGTACGCAACCACCGGCAAACTGCTGCATCGTTGCTGGTCGATCGACGCGCGCAGACGGCCATCTTGACAGGCCAGCGAGCAACGCCTAGTCTTGATTGAGGCAGGAAAAAGCCATTGGGTTTTGACCCTCATCCCTGTGGTGATGAGCGGTGATTTTTTGCACGTCATGGCTGGCATAGACAAAGGAACGGTATTATGACCACAGGAATGCTGTTTAGTGTTATTTGTAAAAAGACGGGCCTTAGACTTTTGGCAAATATGGGTGTTTTGTTGACGGTGCTTTGCTGTGCCTTGCCTGTGTCAGCGATGGATGGATTTGCGATCGTTGAACGCGGAATAACCAAGAGCCGTGTCAGCAGGATTGAATGGGAAATTCTCTTGAATTTCACCAACTCGGTTGGACTTTGGCGCTATGACATTTCTGATGACAAGGTGGTCGGATCGAAGCGCATTTCTGACTACCGGGCATTGTTTCCCACGATCAGTCCTGACGGCAAATATGTGGCCTTCTATCGCCAGAATACGCGCGTTGACGAGGCCGGCAAACCGATGGGTGCTGTGGACGAGAAATGGTATCTCTCGGTCATGAAAACAGACGGGACCGAAATGCGTGATGTTGTCTCGTTTGTGAACGAAGATGCGGCTGAGGCTCGAGGCGATTTCGCGATCAAGTTTGGCAAAACGAACCACCCGTTGAAAAATGCTTTAGTCGCGGGGCAGGCCCGAATATCCTGGCCGATTGGCGGATGGATCTATTACAACAAGCCCTTTACGCCTTCCACGGCGGGTTTGCTGCAGGTGTGGCGGGTTAAAGCCGATGACCCGCGCCAGAACGAACTGTCCAAGGATTTTTCCGCCAATCCGCCACAACCAGCCGCCACCTTAGAGCGATTTTCTTTGAATGTTACCGGAGACAGGTTTGCAACCCGCATTTTGTATTCGGCGGAATATGGGGGCAATGATGCCTATGCGGTATGGCCGCCGAAGGATCCGCAGGACGGGCGAGCGACGGCTGTTGGCGGAAGTAAAGATTCCGGTAAAGGTGGACGAATTCTACGCTGCATGGTGCAGATATCCTCATCAGGCAGGTATCTTGTGACCTTCACGAATTACGATCACAAGAACTTGATGGTGCACCAGTGGGATTTCGCGAAAAACGAGATTCATCCCCGCGCGCGCGTTTCCAGTGAGGACTTAACTAAGTGGCTGAATACAACCGATGAGGCGAGAGGCCAATTTATACGAGGGGCCGTCAATTCAGACAAATGGATATGTCTGATGCGCGGATCGGATTCGGTGCTTGTGAATTGGGTTGATGGAAAGGCCATACTGTTGCCTCGTGCAGGGGGCAATAAAGTTTACCAGGGGCCGGGCAATCTCTGGGTGAACGGCGGACCTGACAGTTCCTACGAAACCAGTAAAGGCGTATGGCTTGCATATGGCAAATATGATTTAACGCCGGATGTTGTTGCGAAAGTCGAAATTCCGGTTGAGACCATTGATCCTACCAAGCCACTCGTGGTTGGGAAGTCGCCGCAGGTGAAAGTCCAGGCGCAATTGGTCGAAAAGACGACGTGGAAAAAGGAAGTCGCTCTTACCGCAGGTTATCCGCGTGTGCTGATTGTGCACCGTTACAAGGTTGAACGGGTTCTTGGTGGTCAGTACAAGGAAGAATTCGTGCATGTGGCGCATTGGGGAGCGTGGGGGCGCCAGCCGGTCAAGGAGATCATTGACCGCACCGTTGGCAAGTCCTATCAGCTTGTCCTGGAAGCAATGGACAAATACGAGATTCTGGAAAGCGAACAAATCCTCAATGATATTGAGGCCGACATTGACCTGCCGATTATGTTCGATGTGGCTGGCGTGGGCGTGACGACCGTGAATACGCCCCAAGCCCCCAAGAAGCCGGCCAATAAGTAGACCTGCCAGAAAATATGGAATATCCATCTGTGGGATAAGAGGGGATATCTATCACACTCGCAGTGGGGTCGGTGGCACTGCATCGCGCAGTACATCCAATCGGGCGAGTGTGAACTGAACAGCCAGTCCCGTACACCTACCTTGAGTGGGTGGGATGTTGGACTTCCCCACGTTCGGTGGGCGCGCCTGACGGACAGCATAATGGCTGTCTGAAAGGAGCAATCATGAGCAGACGGAAGTACACGCGTGAGTTCAAGGTTTCGGCGGTGAAGCTGGTACAGGAGCAGGGCTACAGCCCCGGCGATGCGGCTAAGAGTCTGGGGGTGGACCCCAACTCGGTGCGGCAGTGGGTGACGACGCTCAGCAGTGAAGCGGGGCTGGCGGCCACCGGCGAAGGGGCGCTGGCGGCGGAGCTGCGTCGGCTACGCAAGGAGAACGCCCAGCTACGGATGGAGCGTGAGATTTTAAAAAAAGCGGCGGCGTTCTTTGCCAAGGAGCAGTCATGAAGTTCGCCTTCATCAAAGAGCACCGTTGCACGTGGCCGGTGAAGGTGATGTGCCGTGTGCTGGCAGTGTCGCGCAGCGGATTCTTCGCCTGGTTGAGGCGGGTGCCCAGTCCCCGGGCGCTGCGACGTGATGCGCTGGCCAAGAAGATTCGAGCGGTGCACGATGAGCACCGCCGCGTCTACGGCAGCCCGCGTGTGCATGAGGCGCTGCTGGCCCAGGGTCAACAGGTCTGCGTCAACACGGTTGCCAAGGTGATGCGGGAGGAGCAGATTCGCCCGAAAACCAAGCGGAAATTCGTGCCTCGCACCACCGACAGTCATCACGATCAACCCGTAGCGCCCAACCTGCTGGGCCGCGACTTCTACGCCGCGGAACTCAATCGCAAGTGGGTCGCCGACATCACCTACGTGTCGACCGATGAGGGCTGGTTGTACGTCGCAGCCGTGCTGGACCTATGCAGTCGCCGGATCGTGGGCTGGTCGATGGCCGATCATATGCGTGCCGAGTTGGTTGGCGATGCGTTGCAGATGGCCTTGGATCACCGACAACCTCATGCCAAGGCCGCAAGCCCTTCCGGGGGTGAACCGCCTTCCGGGAGAATGCTGCTCCACAGCGACCGCGGTGTACAGTACGCCAGCGACGAGCATCAGCACCTGCTGGCCCGCCACGACATCACTTGCAGCATGAGTGCCAAGGGTGACTGCTACGACAACGCTGCCATGGAAAGCTTCTGGGCCACGCTCAAGACCGAGCTGGTGCATCAGCAACATTACGCCACTCGCGACCAGGCCCGGGCGGCGATCTTCGAGTACATCGAGGTGTTCTACAACCGCGCTTCATACTACCCCTTTGCACGATGTGCTTGAAAAGTCGAAGTTTTCTTGTCCAGGATTTGGTATTGCGGGGGTCCTCCCGCGTTG
>JBGSTK010000022.1:0-2005 GCA_041736565.1 Phycisphaeraceae bacterium
GACGGCCACCGCGCTCAGCACGAAGACCAACGGCACCGGCAGAATGAGCAAGAACCCGATCAGACGCGCGCGGTCGCCGACGATCTGCCGGTTGGCAACCGTGATTCTGCCGCGCACGAGGGCGATAATCCCGACGAAAAACAATAAGCCGTAGCAAATGAGGAGCATGATGAACTTCCCAGGCAGTTGCGTGCCGCACGTGCGTTAGTAGACCACGAGCCACGAGACGATGCAAGGGATGGCATCACCTCACACAGGGGTTTGCACTAACCAGATGCATGACGAGAAGTTTTGAACCACAGAGATACGGTGTTAAATGTCAAGCGGCAAGTGCTTGATAGGACGGGTCAAAATCGCGCTCCTTGACGACGACGGCCCAGGCGATGTGGAGCAGCTTGCGGGCAGCAGCGGTGCGAGCGACTTTTTTGAGCTTGCCGCGCTGGAGCAGGCGGTCATAGAAGACTTTGACCGGTGGGTTGAAGCGAACAGCGCTGCCTGCAGCCATGTAGAGGGTGCGCCGCAGGAAGTCATTGCCGCCACCGACGGAACGTTGGCCGTGACGCTTGCCCGAGTCGGAAGCATGGGGGGCGAGGCCAGCGTAGGCAGCGGCCTGCTCGGGGGTATCACAGCGGGCGAAGGCGTGGGTGGTGGCGAGAATGGCGGCGGTGGTGATGATGCTGATGCCCTTGATGGTGAGCAGACGGCGGACGGCGGCGGCCCAGGGGTGGTCGCCCAGGAGCAAGTCCTCAATCTCGGCGTCAAGCTGGTCGATCTGGCGTTGGAGATAGCGGATGTGCTCGCGCAGGCCACGCAGGAGATGGGGCTCGGCATGAGGATGGCGTTGCAGCGCATGGAGGCGATTGCGTTCCTGCGTGCGCATGTGGAGCAAGTCCTCGCGCCGGGCGAGACGCTGTTGGAGCTGCTCGCAGATGGGCGGCGGTGGTGTCCAGGCGTCAGGATGCAGCGTCTGGGCCAGACGACAGAGCAGTTCGGCGTCGACGGCATCGGTTTTGGTGCGGCGCAGGTGCGCGGCAGCGAAATGATGGGCCTGACTCGGATTGAGGACGCTGACGATGAAACCGGCCTGGTGCAGGTGGAAGGCCAGAGCCAGCCAGTAGTTGCCCGTGGCCTCCATCACCACCTGCGTCTGCGCGGCTGGCGCCAGTCGGGTGAGGCTTTTGACCAACTGCCGATAGTGACGCGGCGTTTGCTCCAGGGCCAACTGGCCCCGCTCGCCTGTCGTCACGTCTTGATAAGCGACTGCGAAGGTCTCTGCGGCGATGTCGATGCCAACGAACTGTGTGACTTCGGTCATGAGTCCACCTCGTGTTTGACTTGGGGTACACTGTGGCCGTGGGCAGCGCTCTCCTTGCCTCATGGGATACGCGATCTCGTGTCGCTGGATACGGTTCAGGATGCGCGCTGCCCGCCCGCTGTCGGGGGATACTCTCTGCGTCACGGTCACTGCCGTCAGTCGCGAATGATCCTCACCGACTGGGTTGGCGCACTGGCTTACCATTCTACCCAGTGCGCCTCTTCTCAATATATGAGACGCAGAGGGCACAGAGGGGAAAGAGTTTTGAACCTCAAAGGCGCAAAGGGGAATCGCTTTGACAGGATTATTCTTTGCGTTCTTTGAGACTTCGCGGTTCAATGCTTTCGTTCGGTATTCAACAGGCAAGACTCCTTCAGGATTGCGGTGCAATTCCAATCATTTTCCCTCTGTGATCTCCGTGTTTCTGTGGTTCCAATCTTTCCCTTTGCGTACTTTGAGACTTCGCGGTTCAAAACGAATTTCTATCGTACACGCGATTTTGATGCGATTGCCCTGTGCATCGCACGCATGGCATCAGCCCTCGCGCTTTCTGCTATACTGTTGGATAGCGGATAATACGGATGTGGAAGCGCCACGATGATCACGTTTCCCCTGTCAACCGATGCTCCTGTGCATGGCCCTCGCCAGGGCGAGTGGACGCGTGCCGATTGGGAAACGCTGCCTCACGGC